>CP063167.1:2292500-2479635 GCA_016806145.1 Variovorax paradoxus | reverse complement strand
AGTTGAAGGGGCGGGGACCTCGACGGCCCGCCCTCGAATAATTTACGGGTTGCCCCGCGCAGGCTCGTCTTGGGGGTATGGAACCGACACCCATCGACGACGGCCCCGCCGCACACGACGCCTGCCTCGGCGAAGCGTTCGAATGGCTCGTGCGCCTGAATCGCCTGCATGCCAGCGAGGCGGAGGCCTTCGCGCTGCAGGCCTGGTGCGCGCGCAGCGCGATGCACGCGCAGGCGTGGCGCGAGGCGCTCGCGCTGTGGCGGGCACTGCTGCCGGCCGCATGCGCCGCCGTGCAGCGCGCGTCGGTCCCGCCGGGACGCAGGCGTCCGCGGCGACCCGCCGATGACAGGCGTATCGGTTCCAGCCGTGTCGCCGCCTTCGGGCGCGGCAGTTCCTCCGACACCTTCCGCATGCAGCACCGCACCGGGCAATCATGGTCCTGAATTCCCACTTCCTTCGTTCGCGCGCACCGGCCGCGCCCCTGGCGCCCCTGGCACGCGCCGTCGCCTTGCTGCTCGCCGCCTGCGGCATGACGGCGGCTGCGCAGGCGCAGCAACGCGCGTTCAGCGCGGCATGGATGGCGCAGAAGAACATCGCGCAGGGCCAGGCGATCGCGACGGGTCGCCTGCCCAATGGCCTGCCCGTGTCCTCGCTCAACGCGCCGAGCGCGCAGCAGCAACAGTCGCGCGAGCAGTTGCAGCGTTCGCTCGGCAACCTGAACCTCGCCGCGCAGGGCATCGCGGCGCAGCAGGCCGCGCAGGCGGCCGCGCGGCAGGCGGCCTTGGACGATCCCTCGTCGGTGCCCGACGGACTGGCCGACGGCGGCTTGAAGGTCGATACGAATTCGTTGACGGCGGGCTGGCTCAATGCGCAGGCGCCCGTGCAATCGCAAGGCGGCGATGGCCGCACCTCGGTGACCATCCAGCAGACCGGCGACCGCGCGATCCTCAATTGGGAGACCTTCAACGTCGGCAAGCGCACCACGGTCGATTTCAGGCAGCAGGCCGACTGGGCGGTGCTCAACCGCGTCAACGACCCGCAGGCGCGGCCTTCGCAGATCCAGGGCCGGATCAAGGCCGACGGCACGGTGCTGATCGCGAACCGCAACGGCATCGTGTTCAGCGGCTCGAGCCAGACCGACACGCGCAACCTCGTCGCGGCGGCGGCGAAGATCGATGACGAGCAGTTCAAGGCGCGCGGCATCTACAGCGCGCAGGCAAACGGTGCCTACACGCCGAGCTTCACCGAGGCCGACGGCAAGGTCGAGGTGCAGGCCGGCGCGCGCATCAACACCACGCCGACGACCACCGTCACGCAGGGCGGCGGCTATGCGCTGCTGCTGGGCAAGGAGGTCGCCAACGCCGGCACCATCACCGCGCCGCGCGGCCAGGTGCAGATGGCGGCGGGAGATTTCTTCATCGTGCGCCAGGGGCAGGGCACCGCGTCGAACCAGCGTTCCACCACGCGCGGCAACGAAGTCGCGCCGCAGTTCGATGTCGACAGCACGGCGGGCGCGGTGACCAACACCGGCCTGCTGCAGGCGCCCGAAGGCGACATCACCCTGGCGGGTCGCAAGGTGGTGCAGGACGGCGTGGCCGTGGCGACGACCACGGTCGATGCGCGCGGCAGCATCCATCTGCTGAATTCGGCGAGCGACAAGCTCGGCAGCGTCACGGTGACGGCACGTGGCCTGAACGCGATCCTGCTGGACGATCGGCAAGGCCGCACCGCGCTCGACAGCCAGCGCGATGCGCTGATGGTGCCGCCGGCGGTGGCGAATTCGCCCGACTCGACCTTCGACAACCTCTCGCTGATCGAGGACCGCCGCGACCAGTCGCGCATCGAGATCGTCTCGGGCGGCGGCGTGCTGTTCGAGGGCGGCTCCACCACGCTGGCAACGGGCGGCCAGATCGCGGTGAGCGCGGGCACCGCGGCGCGCAGCACGGTCGCCAACGGCGCCAGGCTCGACGTTTCCGGCGCCGTCGGCGTGCAGGTGGCGATGTCGTCGAACAATGTGCAGATCAACATCCAGGGCAACGAGCAGCGCGACGCGCCGCTGAACCGCGACACCACGCTGCTCAACAACGGCAACGTGTGGATCGACCGGCGCAAGCTGCTGCGCGTGGCGGCGGGCGTGGGCGGCTACGACAAGGAACGCTGGTACACGCCGGGCGGCCTGCTCGAGGTCGGCGGCTACCTGGGCCTGCAGGGCCACGGCATCGGCGAATGGGCCGCGCAGGGCGGCAGCGTGGTGTTCGCGGGCGCGGAGCTGGTCACGCAGGCGGGCTCGAACATCAACCTCTCGGGCGGCACGCTGGACGTGCAGACCGGGATGATCCGGCAGAGCTGGCTCAAGGGAGCGGACGGCCGGCTGTACGAGGTCTCGAGGGCGCCGGCGGACGTGCGGTACACGGGCCTCTACAAGGGCTATGAAGACGCGCACGAGCGCTGGGGCGACAAGACCACGGAGTTCTTCTACAACCCGCTGATCGGGCCGCAGCAGCGGCTGGAGAACGGCTACACGGTCGGGCGCGACGCGGGCCGGCTCGTGGTGTCGACCCGTGCCGCGGTGCTCGAGGGCGACATCACGTCCACGGTCTACCAGGGGCCGCAACAAACGGCCAGGCGCGACGCGGGACTGGATGGCTATGCGCAATTGCACGATGCGGCGGCACTGGCCGCGCAACTGGTGCTGGGCAGCTACCTGACGTCCTACGGCACCGATCCGGGGACGGGGCGCGCACGCGCGTTCCAGACCTTCTCGCCGACTTTTGCGCGCATCGTGTTCGGCACCGGCGAGCCGGGGCTGGGCGACGGCATCTCGCCGAACGGGCCGCTGCCGCAGGAACGCAAGGACGCGCTCCACATCGACAGCGAGCGCCTGAACGGCTGGGGCCTGGGCGCATTGCTGGCCGCGGGCTCGGACAGCGTCACGGTGGAAGATGCCGTGGCGGTCGCCGCGGGCGGCAGCATCCGGCTGCTCGCACCGCAGGTGCAGGTGGACGCGAACCTCACGGCACGCGGTGGCGAGATTGCGCTGGGCAACGTGCGCCGGGTGAACGGCAGCACGGGCATCGTGGAAGGCGCGTTGCCTGCTGTCGACGAGAAGCCGGTCAAGGTGACGATCGCCAGCGGCGCGGTGCTCGACGCGCGTGGCTTGTGGTCCAACCTGAAGCTCGATCCCACCGACAGCCACGGCCTGCCCTACATCGACGGCGGCAAGGTCGACGTGCGGACCACCGGCGACCTGACGCTCGCCGCGGGCACGACGATCGACGTCTCGTCTGGCGCGGCGCTGCTGGCCGACGGCAAGACGCGCGGCGGACGCGGCGGCGACGTGACGCTGTTCGCGGACATGCAGTTCGCGGGCGCGCCATCGACGCACGGCCTGCTCACGGTCGACGGCGACATCCGCGGCTTCGGCGTGGCGGGTGGCGGCACGCTGCGCATGCTTTCGGGCACGGCCATCGTCGTCGGTGGCCAGGTGCCGGGCATGGATGGCACGCTCGGCGCCGGCCAAGCGGCACCGACCGATCTGATCCTGCTGCAGGACTACCAGGTGCGCGCGGGCGACGTCCTGCCGGTGGACTACAGCTACGAGCGCACGCGCGCGCAGCCCGGCGAGGCGGTGGGGACGCGGCCGATCTTCTCGGGCGATGGGGTCGTGCTCGCGGCCGACTGGACGCCGCCGGCGGGTGCCGGGCGATACACGCTCGGAGGGTTCCACAGCGACGGCCGCTTCGAGGCATTCTTCATCGAGTCGACTGGCGATCGGCCGACCATGCCCGCGGGGTTCCGCATCACGAGCAGCGTCAGTGCCGAGAACTTTCCCGGCGGCTACGTGGTGCCGAGGGAGGTCTTCCCCGAAGGCTTGTGGATCGTTCCGGAAAACCGGACGATCGCCGCCGGGCAGGCGTCGCCCATCGATCTCACGCTCGCGGGCGGCACGCGCGTGGCGGCCGGTGCGGTCTTCGATCGGCCGGTCGCCACGCGGCCGAACCTGTCTCTCGACACCGGCATTTTCCAGACCGGCTTCTCCAGCTACGACATCAACGCCCGCCTCGGCGTGGTCGTGCCCGACAACGCCAGGGTCGACGTGCGCATGCCGGTCTTGCGCGTCGGCGACGCGGCGCGCGCCGTGGCCACCGGCAGCGATCCCGCGCTGGCGCTCGAACGGTGGCTGCCGCCGACCTGGACCGAGGATCCGCTGAAGGGCGTGCTGACGCAGCGCGGCGGCGCCGGCATTGCCCTGCAGTCCACCGACGATGCGGTCGCCGCCGCGGCGGCGGTCGCGTCGGGGCCGGTTGCCATCGGCGTGGGCAGCGCCATCACGGTCGATCCCGGCCAGTCGATCGCGCTGCGCGGCCGCGACGTGCGCGTGGACGGACTCCTGAGCGCACCGGGCGGCACCATCGCCATCGGCGGCGGGCAGGCCGACCTCGCGAAGACCGGCCTGTTCTGGATCGGCGACACCGCAGTGCTCGACGTTGCGGCGCGCGCCGTCACCGCGGTCGACCTGTCGGGCCGCACCTATGGCCGCGTGGCCGACGGCGGCACCATCCGCATCGGCGGCTCGCTGGATTGGGAGGCCAAGGGCCAGGCCGAGGCGGCGAACGCCTTCATCGTGATGCGGCCCGGTGCGCTGCTCGACGCCTCGGGAAGCCATGCCGTCCTCGACCACGGCACCGCCCCCGGCGCACGCGGGACGGTCGCCAGCGATGGCGGATCGATCGTCCTGGCCTCGACCCTCGGCCTGTATCTCGACGGCACCCTGCGGGCCGCCTCGGGCGGTGCGGGCGCGGCCGGTGGCACGCTCGCGCTCGCGCTCGAATCGACGAACTATCCGACGGTCTCCACGCGCGGCGACGTGCTGCGGCACCGCGAACTGGTGCTGGCGCAAACGCAGGGCACGAGCGCGGTGGGAGCGGCGCGATCGCTCGACGATGCGCGGGGCCTGCTGTCCGTCGGCAGCGCACGCATCGGCGTCGACCGCATCGAGGCCGGCGGCTTCGACAATCTCTCGGCGCTGGTCTACGGTCCCCTGAGCTTCGACGGCGACGTGGCGCTGCGCATGGGCCAGAGCCTGCGCCTCTACGCCGGCACCTATGCGCTGGGCGAGAACGCCGCCGCGGGATCGACCGCCTCGCTGTCGGCCCCCTACGTGCGCCTGGCGGGCGCGACGCGCGTCCAGCTCGACCAGATGACGCTGCCGGGCGCCGTCTGGCAGGGGCCCGGTGCCATCACGCCATCGACGCAGGAAGCCACCGGCACCTTCTCCGTGCGGGCGGACCTGCTCGACATCCGCGATCTCATCGGCTTCGGCACCCACGCGACCATCGACCTGCGCACCTCGAGCTATGAAGTGGACCGCCGGGGATTCCAGGGCGTCGACCTCGCGAGCCGCGGCGACGTCCGCATCTTCGATGGCGGCCTGACCACCACCGGCAACCTCGTGGTGACGGCGGCACAGCTCTACCCGGTGACCGGGGCGCGCGGCACGCTGATGGCGGGCTACCGAACGCCGGCTCCGGACAACGGCATCACCGGCTTCGCGCCCGGCAGCGTGCTCTCGATCCGTCGCCACGGTTCCGAGGACGCAGCCATGCCCTACACGGTCTTCGGCAGCCTCTCGCTGGCCGCCGAGACCATCGAGCAGGGCGGCGTCGTGCGCGCCCCGCTCGGACAGCTGCTGCTGGGCAGCACCGACGCCGCGTCGAACACCGAGCGCGTGATCCTGCTGCCGGGCAGCATCACCTCGGTCAGCGCCGCCGGCCTGACCCTGCCCTACGGCGGCACGGTCGATGGCCTGGCCTACCAGTACGGCGGCAAGCCGGTGACGATCCAGGGCGTGGGCGCCTCCGATGCGGGCGGCATCCGCGTCACGGCGCGTCATGTCGACGCCCAGGCCGGTTCCGTGCTCGACCTGTCGGGCGGCGGCGCATTGACCGGCGCGGGCTTCGTCGCGGGCCGTGGCGGCTCGGTCGACGTGCTGACCACGCCGCTGGCCAATGCCAACCCGGTCAACGGCTACAGCAGCGCCGGCAACACGGTCTACGCGATCGTGCCGGGCAGCGCCGCGCAGTACGCGCCGGTGGCACCGGAGGTGGGCTTCGGCGCGCCCGCCATCGGCCAGCAGATCACCATCGGGGCGGGCGTGCCGGGTCTGCCCGCCGGCACCTACACGCTGCTGCCTTCGACCTATGCGCTGCTGCCCGGCGCCTTCCGGGTGGAGATCGGCACGGCCGACGCGGGACGGCTGGCGCTGCCGGGCACCACCGCCGTCGGCAACGGTTCGTATGCGGGCGCGGGCTACCTCGGCATCGCCAACACCGCCATCCGCGACGCGGTACCCCATCGCATCGTGCTCACGCTGGCCGACAGGGTGCGCACCCTGTCGAGCTACAACGAGACCGGCTACGACAGCTTCGTGCTGGCCGACGCCCAGCGGCGCGGCTTCGTGCGCGGCATGACGACCGCGGATGCGAAGACGCTGGCGCTGGACCTGCGCCGGCCGAAGGACGAGGACGCCGAGCGCACCAGCCTGTCGTTCCGCGGCGAGGCACGCCTGCAGGCCGCGGCCGGCACGCAGGGCTTCGGTGGCACGGCGAGCGTGCTCGGCGTGGGCGAGGTGCTGGCTTCCGGGCAGGCAGCGACCGATGGCCTGCCGTTCGCCTCGGTGCACGACGAGGACCTGAACCGGCTCGAGGCGCCTCGCCTGGCGATCAACGCGAACATCGCCACCAGCTATGGCGCCCGCGGCGGCATGGCCAGCATCGACGGCGGGGGCGAGCTGATCGTGCGCGGCGGCGCGCGCCTGTCGGCCGGCGACCTGATCCTGGGCGGCAGCCAGCTCACGATCGAGGAGGGCGCGACGCTCGGCACCATCGGCCGGGGCCGCGCGAGCTTCGACTCGAGCGACGGCTACGTGTTCTACGGCCGCGGCGTGCTGGCGTTGTCGAACGGCTGGCTCAACATGCTGCTGCGCTCGCCGTCGAACGGCGAGCAACCCGGCAGCGGCTCGGTCGACATCGGCCGCTGCGTCACCGCGAGCTGCACTGGCACGACCACGCTGGTGTCCGAGGGCACGCTGGCCATCGCCACCGACGGCACGCTGAAGCTGGCGGACAACGTGTCCTACGGCACGCGCAATCTGCTGCTCGCGGTGGCCGCCGTCAACCTCGGCGAGGACGCGAGCATCGCCGCCGCCGCATCGGCCGGCCGCCTGCCGAGCGGCCTGGGCCTCAACCAGGGCCGACTCGGCAGCCTGCTCGCCGGCAACATCGCCACCGGCGCGCCCGCGCTCGAGACCCTGGTGCTCAATGCGCGCGACGCGGTCAACGTCTTCGGCGCGGTGAACCTCGATGCCTCGCGCCTCGAGCGTTTCGTGCTCGGCACGCCCGCCATCCATGGCTACGGCGCCGCGGGCGACGTGGCCGCGATCCGCGCGGGCGAATTCATCTGGACCGGTGCCGCCGCGCCACCCGGTGCGCCGATGGCCGATCTGCTGGGCGCGGGCACGCTCGACATCGGCGCGCGCTCGATCGTGCTCGGCCAGGCCCCCAACACCCAGCCCGACAGCACCGCCGCCGACGACCGCATCGCGCTCGGGTTCGCCGAGGTGCGACTCAACGCCAGCGAAAAGCTCAGCTCGAACGGCGGCAAGGGCACGCTGGCGGTGTTCCAGCACCAGGGCGACTACACGCCCGGCACGGGCCCTGCGCGCGAAGGCGGCAACCTGCGCATCGCCACGCCGGTTCTCACGGGCGACGCGGCATCCTCCATGCGCATCGAGGCGGGTCGCGCGATCGACATCGCGGCGTCGGGCGCCGCGGCCACCAGCGATGCGCTGGGCGCCACACTCGAACTCAAGGCCCGCCGCATCGGCGTCGAGGGCAACGTCGTGCTGCCCTCGGGCCGGCTGGTGCTCGCGGCCACGGAGGACATCGTGCTGGGCGCGACTTCGCGCATCGATCTCTCGGGCCGCAAGGTCGCGCTCTTCGACGTCGACAAGTTCAGCTGGGGCGGCGACCTCGTGCTCACGAGCAGCGCCGGCAACATCATGCAGGCCGCGGGCGGCACGATCGACATCTCGGCCGTGAACCAGCGCGCGGGCACGATCGAGGCGGTGGCGCTCGGTGCCGATGCCGGGCGCATCGATCTCGCGGGCGAACTGCGCGGGACCGCCAGCGGTCGCTACGACGCGGGTGGCACCCTCGTGCCCTACGGCGCGGGCGAACTCACGGTGCGCGCCCAGACCCTCGCCGATTTCGCGGGCCTCAACGCGCGCCTGAACGCGGGCGGCGTCGAAGGCGCGCGCCGCTTCCAGCTCAAGCAGGGCGACCTCGTCGTGGGCGACGGCGTGAAGGCACGCGAGGTGGCGATCGTCGTGGACGGCGGCAACCTGCGCGTGAACGGCCGCATCGACGCCAGCGGCGAGCAGGTCGGCACGATCCGCCTCGCCGCCAGGGGCGACCTGCGCGTGGACGGCACGCTCGACGCCCACGCCACCGGGCTGCGCGTGGACAGCTACGGCAAGATCATCGACAGCCCGAACCGCGCCATCGTCGCGCTGAGCAGCAGCGAAGGCACGCTGACCCTGGGCGCCAATGCCCGCATCGACCTGCGCGCCGGCACCGGGGTGCCGGTGGGCAACGGCGCGGGCCGGAACGACGGCCGCGCGCGCGGCACGCTGGACCTCGACGCGCGGCGCACCGGTGGCGCGGGAGCGGGCGGCAGCGGCGACGGCGCGAACGATGTCGCGCTCGCGGTCGAGGGCCGCCCGGCCATCGAGGGCGCGAAGACGATCGCGGTGAATGCCTTCCGCCGCTACGACGACGCACCCTTGGCCGATCTGCCCGATGTCTCGGGCCAGCGGCCGCAGCTGATCACGCAGGGCTACCTCGATGCCATCGACGGCCAGAGCGTTGCCTTCGTCGACGCGGCGCTCGGCAACGCGGCATTGCGCGACCGCCTCGCCGGGCTGGCCAACTGGCGGCTGCGCCCGGGCGTGGAGATCGTGAGCAAGGCCGAGATCAACCCGAACGGCACGCTCACGGTGGTGGGCGACATCGACCTGTCGGGCTACCGCTACGGTCCCGAAGCGAACCGCGGCGATCCCGCGCGGCGCGGCTTCGGCGAACCCGGCGTGCTGTCGATACGCGCGGCGGGCGACCTCGACATCCACGGCAGCATCAACGACGGCTTCGCGCCGCCGCCGGGCACGCCCGACGACAAGTACGCATGGATGCTGGCCGAGACCCGCGATGTCAATGGCAACACGGGGCCCACGCAGTTCGGCGCCGACGTGGTCGTGCCGATCGACGGCGTGACGCTCGACACCGGCACGCGCTTCCCCGCGGGCGCGAAGCTCAACTATGCGATCTCCATCGCCGGCGCGACCTTGCCGGCCGGCACGGTGCTGCCGGTGGAGGTCGTGCTCGCCGGCGCACTGAACCTGCCCGCGGGCACGGTGGTGGGCGCGAACATCTATCGCGCCGACGGTTCGCTGGCCTACCAGGCGGGCACGGTGCTCGCGAGCGGTGCGGCGCTGGAGGCCGGCATGCGGCTGGGCGCGGGCACGACGCTGCGCGCGGCGGTCGCCGTGGGCGCGCTGACCTGGCCCAAGGGCGTGGCGCTGCCGACCGACATGAGCCTCGCGGCGCCGCTGCTGCTGGCGCGCGGGTCGCTGATCCCGTCGAACACGCTGCTGGAATTGCCGGGAGACCAGCCGATCAACCTGCGGCCCGAACAGGATGGCCGGCAGGGCCGCAACTGGGCGGTCGCGCCGATGCTCGGAGAGGGCACCAGTTCGTGGGACCTGCAGCTGGTGGCAGGTGCCGACCTCGGCTCGGCCGATCGGCGCGCGGTGGCCGTCGGGTCGAAGGGCACGATCCGGCTGGCCGACACGCACCACGTGATGAGCTTCAGCTTCAGCGCGTCGCTGGTCTGGGCCGAAGGCAACTTCATGGGCTATCCGGCAGGCACGCCGGTGTCCCCCGACGAGACCTTCTGGTGCGAGATCGATCCGAGCCAATGCCAGGCCGGGGGCCCTTCGACGATCAGCGGCAGCAAGGCCGACTCGCCGGCCTTCAGCGTGCTGCGCACCGGCACGGGCGACCTCGATCTCGCGGCCGCGGGCGACATCCGCAGCGACTCGCTGTTCGGCATCTACACCGCGGGCACGGCCACGGCGGTGGACGCGGCCTACGACCGGCCGCGCGGCAGGCTGGCCGACGGGACGCTGATCGGTCCGCAGGACGCGGCGCTCGACTATGCGAGCAGCCTGGCCACCTATCGCGCCTGGTATCCCGACCAGGGCGGCAACGTCTCGATCTTCGCGGGCGGCAACCTGGTCGGAGACATCGCGGATGGAACCAACTCGAGCGTGATACCCGGCAACTGGCTGTGGCGGCAAGGCTCGGGCACGGCGGCCGTCGATGCGCCGATACCCACCGCGTGGTGGATCAACTTCGGTGCCTATGTGCGCGGTGGCAACGGCAGCACGATGGCGCCGGCGCTCGCCGGCTTCACCGGCATCGGCGCGCTCGGCGGCGGCGACATCCGCATCCGCGTCGGCGGCGATGCCGGCGCCATCGATCCGCGCGGAGCCCAGGCGGCCGGCACGAGCACCGAGGGACGCAGCCAGGGGCTGGTGGTCGCCGTCGGCAGCAGCGGCCGGGTCGCGGCCGACGGCAGCCTTGCGCTCACGGGCGGCGGCGACATCGACATGCGGGTGGCCGGAGCGCTCAATCCGCAGCGCGGGCTCGCCGACAGTGCCGAGAACCTCGTGTTCACCGGTGTCATCGCCAACCTGCGCGGCGCGACCGAGGTCGATGCGGCATCGATCGGCAGCGTCGCGCCGCGCTACCAAGTGCCGGGCGGGTCGTTCATCGAGCGCAACGATCCACGCGGCGTCGACCTGTTCGCCGCCTCCTACGCCAATGCGCGCGGCGGCATCAATCTGGCGCCCGGGGATACGACGATCCGCCTGAGTACGCTCGGTGACCTCGTCCTTGGCGGCGTGACCGATCCCGGACGCGCCGCGACGCCCAACACCTCGGCCTTCGCGGCAGGCGGCCTCCAGCCCGAGGGCGGTGGCAACGCCTGGTTCAGCCTCTGGAGCGGGCGAAGCGCGATCGATCTCGTGGCGGCCGGTGGAGACCTGACCCCCCTCACGGCATTGCGCGGCATCAACGACAGCGCGGTTCAGACCGTGGTTCGGGACGGCTGGATCGTCTACCCCTCGATATTCCGCGTGGCAGCGCTGAGCGGCAGCCTCTACTACGGGTCCGCGGCGCAACCGAGGGCCATCGACCGTCCCGAGGCGATGAACGTCGGCCTCGTCCTCGCACCCTCGGCCACGGGCGAGCTGGAGCTGCTGGCGGGCGGATCGATCCATGCCGGCCGGCTCGCCATCGGCATGTCGGGCTCGGGGGCGGCATTGCCGACGCCCTTCGATCCCGCCTTCGCCGGAACGGACATCGCGGGCTCCGGCGAGGTCATCGCCAGCAACCTGGCGGCGAACGCACTCGCCACGAGCGGCGTGCCGACGCTCTTCGCCTTCGGGCCCAACAGCGCGAGCATCCCGCTGGAGCGCGCGCCGGACGCACCGCCGATCCGCATCTATGCCGCGGGGGGCGACATCGTCGCGCTGAAGACCGGCGAGACCGTGACATTCGGCGGTGGCAGCGACACCTGGTTCAATGCCGCCCGGCCGGTCCGGATCCGGGCCGCGCGCGACATCGTCAATACCGGCGACGCGCCAGGCAGCGCCACCGGCGGAGCGACCGAACTGGGCGGCGCGGCGCTGCGCGGCAACCTGATCGTCCACACCCACCTGAACGACGTCTCCATCGTCTCGGCCGGGCGCGACATCCTCTACGCCAACTTCGACATCGCCGGTCCCGGCACGCTCGAGGTCTCGGCCGGGCGCAACCTGCTGCAGGAGGACCGCGGCGGCATCGTCTCGGTCGGCCCCGTCGCCACCGGCGACACGCGCCGTGGCGCCTCGATCGCGCTGATGGCGGGCATCGGCGCCGAAGCCGCCACGCGCGGGCTCGACATGTCGGCCATCCGCGCGCGCTACCTCGACCCGGCGAACCGCGCCGAGGCCGGCACGCCGCTGGCCGAGCAGCCGGGCAAGGCCGTGACGACCTACGAACGCGAACTCGCCGACTGGCTGAAGACGCGCTACGGCTTCGAGGGCGACACGGCGCGCTCGCTGGCCTACTTCGATGCGCTCGCGCCCGAGCAGCAGCGCATCTTCCTGCGCGAGGTCTACTACGCCGAGCTGCGCGCGGGCGGGCGCGAGTACAACGACGCCGCGAGCAGCCGCTCGGGCTCCTACCTGCGCGGACGCGAGATGATCGCCACGCTGTTCCCGGCACGCGACGCCGCGGGCCAGGCCATCGCGCGCGGCGGCGACATCACGATGTTCGGCGGCTCGGGCGTGCGCACCGATTTCGGCGGCGAGATCGAGATGCTGGCGCCGGGCGGGCAGATCATCGCCGGCGTGCAGGGCGCGGTGCCGCCGGCCGGCTCGGGCGTGATGACGCAGGGCGAGGGCGACATCCGGCTCTACAGCCAGGGCAGCGTGCTGCTCGGGCTGTCGCGCATCATGACCACCTTCGGCGGCGACATCCTCGCCTGGTCGGCGCAAGGCGACATCAACGCCGGCCGCGGCAGCAAGACCACGGTGCTGTTCACGCCGCCCAAGCGCGTGTACGACGACCTGGGCAACGTGAAGGTGTCGCCGCAGGTGCCGAGTTCGGGCGCCGGCATCGCCACGCTGGCGCCGATCGCCGAGGTGCCGCCGGGCGACGTGGACCTGATCGCGCCGCTGGGCACCATCGACGCGGGCGAAGCGGGCATTCGCGTGTCGGGCAATGTCAACGTGGCGGCGCTGCAGGTCGTGAACGCGGCCAACATCCAGGCCAAGGGCGAGTCCAGCGGCCTGCCGGTGCTCGCGGCGGTGAACGTGAGCGCGCTCACGAATGCCAGCGCCGCGGCCGCGCAGGCCTCGATGGCGGCGCAGGACACGGTACAGCGCGAACGCAGTGCGGCACGCCAGGCGCTGCCCTCGGTGTTCACGGTGCGCGTGCTGGGCTTCGGCAACGAACCCGCCGAGGGCAGCGAAGCGCCGCCGGCCGGCGGCAGGGGCGCGGCGCCGGCCGGCACCGATGCCTACAACCCGCGTAGCGTGATCCGCGTGCTCGGCGGCGGCGCCAGCCTGCCGCCCGCGGCGAGTCGCCAACTGACGGACGAGGAGCGCGCCAACCTGCAACGCTGAGCCGTGCCGCGCGCCCCGGCCGGCGGGCGCATCCCGTTTCCTCCCGCCACAGGTCCCGCCGCGTGCCGGCTCCGGAAAGCCTCCGGAGACCGGCGAGCCGGGGCATCCATCGAAAACCATCATGACCCCAGACATCGAGGCCCTCGGCCGCAGCAGAGCATCGGATCGGTTCACGCGGATGCCCCCGCCCTCGCTCTGGCGCCTGCCGCCGGAGCGCCAGGGACTGTTGCTGCCCGACCTGCGCGTGCCGCAGGCCGAGCCCGCGCCGAAGCCGCCAGCGGCGATCGACCTGCAGGCCTACCTCGAGGCGCACTACGCGCGGCTGCATCGGCGGCTCGAGCGGCACCTCGGCTGCGCCGACCTGGCCAGCGAATGCCTGCACGACGCCTGGTTGCGGCTCGGCGAGCGCCAGCCGCGGGCGGAGCTCTCGAACCCGGATGCCTACGTCTACCGCGTGGCCTGCAACCTGGCGATGGACAGCCTGCGGGCACGCCGGCGCTGGCTCGGCGCCGACGATGCCGAGGCGAACGCGGATGTCGAGGTCATCGCCGATGGCCAGCCCGGCCCGGAACTGATCGCCGAGGCGCGCTCGGAGGTCGCGGCCGTGGACCGCGCGATGCAGCGCCTGCCGCGGCGCCACCAGTCGGTGCTGCTCGCCTTGCGCTGGCACGAGATGTCGCGCCAGGAGGTGGCGCGGCGCCACGGGGTGTCGGTGCGCAAGATCGACACCGCGCTGCGGCAGGCGCTCGGCGGCCTGCGTTGATCGGCGAGGCCCGCGATGCACGCCCATTCGTCGCCGAGCGCCGGGATCGACGCCGGCCCTTCACGGTCATCACGGATCCTGTCGCATGATTTTTCGGGGAAGGAGGATCGCAAGATGTTGAAGTGGACGGCGCCCCTGCGGGTCACGATGCAGGAACTCGACGCCAGGCTATCGAAGATCGTCGAACACGCACGCGAGGAGCCGGTGGCCGTCAATCGCTATGGCTCGCCCTGGGTCTGGATCGTGAGTCACCGCGCCTGGGTGCAGGCCGACAACCTGCGCGCGCTGGTGCCCAGGAGCCACCCGCTGGTGCCGCTGCGCGACCTGGTCGACGATGCGCTGCGCTACGAGCGCGCGCTGCTGGCCGAACTGGCGCGCGAGCACGGCAGTGCCGTCGGCCTGCCGATCCTGCTGCGCTGCCTGGTGCTGCAGATCATCTATTCGATCGAGGATGCGGAGAGGGTGCACGAGAGCCTGGTCTACAACATGCTGTTCCGCTGGTTCGCGGGCTTCGAGAAGTTCGCCGACGAGCTGCCGGGCCATGCCGAGTTCACGCGCGAGCTGCAGGCCGTGGGCACCGATCCGCGCGCGGTGCGCATCGTGACGCGCTGCCTGTCGAGCACCCACCTGCCCGAATCGGGCGAGGGCGATTTCCGCGTGAACCGTGGCCTGCTGCATGCGCTGTCGAACTGGGTGGCCGATGCCTCCGTGCCACAGCCCAAGCCGCACGGGGCGCGCGGCGTCTGAGGCTAGGGCGTACCCACGCGCACGATGCCAGGGCTTGCCAGCGATGGCATCGCCGGCGCGGCGATGCGTTCGGTGCGGCCCGCGATGTCGATCACGACCGCGCCGGGCTCGATCGCCGACAGCCTGACCGAGGGCGCGAGCGCTTCCCCGAGGCGGAAGGCACGAGGGGCCGCACCGTTGACGGCCAGCACGGCCACTCCCTGCCATTCACCCTTGATCAGCCCGTTGACCACCACGTTGGCCCGGATCTCGCCCGGGCCGAGCCAGCCGGCGATGGTGCCGGCGGCGGGATCGGGCGCGGGCGCCGGCGTCGGCGCCGCCACGGCCACCACGGTGTCGGCGGCGGGCAGGCGCGCCCAGACGGCAATGCCCGCGGCCACCAGCAGCAGGCCGGCCGCATGCACGGCATATCGGGGGAGTCGTTTGGCGAAAGGATTCATGGTCGGTGCTTCCGGTGTCGGGTTCCTGTCTATCACCGCGGTGTTGGCTTCGTGTGTCGGAAACTCGGGTGTGCATGCCGCGCGACCTTCATCGCACCATCACATGCGCGGCCTAGCATCGCCGCGGCACACCGCCGCCCTCCGATGAACCTCGCACCGCTCCATGCCCCCGCGCCGCGCGCCTGGCGGCGGCCGCGCGGCTTCTCGTTGATCGAGTTGATGGTGGTGATGGTGATCGTCGGGATCGCCACCGCGGCGATCAGCCTGAGCGTGGCGCCGGATCCGGCGCGCGAGCTGCGGCGCGATGCGCGCGAACTCGCCCGGCGGCTCGCGGCCGCGCAGAACGAAGTGCGCGTCGACGGACGCGTGATCGCCTGGGAGGCCGATGCCGATGGCTACCGGTTCAGCCGCGGCACCTGGCGCCCGCAACCCGGCAGCACCATCCCCACGGTCACGACCCTGGGCGCGCTCGACCGCTTCGAGCGCGACGACGTGCTCGGCCCCGTCGCCTGGCGCGCCGGCCCGGTGGAGGTCGTGCCTTCGCGCCCGGTGCTGCTGACCGCCGAGCCCATGGGCGCGCCCTGGCAGCTCGCGCTGCGCCACGCCGATGCCACGGTCGTGATCGTGCGCGACCCGTCGGGCGCCTACCTGCTGCGCTGAACCATGTCCCTCCGTTGCCGTGCCACGGCGAGGCCGTCGGGCTTCACGCTGATCGAGGTGCTGATGGCGCTCACGATCGTCAGCATCGCGCTGGCGGCGATCGTGCGCGCCTCGAGCCAGTCGATCACCCATCTCGGACTGCTGGAGAAGCAGTCGATCGCCATGCTCTCGGCCGAGAACCGGCTGGCGGAGTTGCGCATCGGCAGCGCACCGGCGTCGCCAGGCGTGCTGCGCACGCCGTGCCCGCAGGGCGAGGTGCCGCTGCTGTGCCGGCTGGAGGTGGGCGCGGCGGTCGGCGGACTGCGCAACGCGACGGTCGAGGTGTACCTCGCGGGCGACGCGCATTCGCTCGCCTCGCTGCAGACCCGGATCGAGGTGCGCTAGATGCGCCGCGGCGGCTCGTCGAAAGTTCGCGGCCGGGGCTTCACGCTGGTCGAAGTGATGATCGCCATCGCGCTGATGGCGGTGGTCAGCGTCATGGCATGGCGCGGACTCGAGAGCGTGACGCGGACCGACAGCCAGCTCGAGCGACGCAGCGACGATGCCGCGCGGCTGCTGCGGGCGCTGGGCCAGCTCGAGACCGACCTGGCCCTGCGTGCGACCACCGAGCTGCCGTTGCCGGCGGCGGCCACCGCCGCGCACGCGAGCGCGCAGTTGCTGCCGACCGCACTGCAGGTGCGCAGCCAGGCCGCGCTGCCGTTGCTGATCGAGATCGTGCGTGCCGCGCCGGCAGCCCCCGGTCAATGGCAGCGCGTGCAGTGGTGGCAACGCGGCAGCTCGCTGTACCGCGCCGCGGGCGAGGCGCGCCGGGAGTTCCCGCTGCCCGCGCCGGACGCCGCCGACCGGGTCGAGGTGCTGGGCGACGTCGCATCGTTCGGGCTGCGGGCCTGGGAACCGGGCCAGGGGTGGCGCAACCTCCCGGCCGTCGCGCCCGCACGCGTGCCCGCCAGCGGCCTCGAAGCCGAACTGGCGGTGCTGCCGGCCGGCGACGGACCGGCACGGCGCTTCAGGCGCGTGTTCGTGCTCGAGGGAAATTCGCCCGGCTGATGCCACGGTAGCATCCACCCATGCCTCACAGCCTGCTATCGACCTTCGCCGACCTGATCCTCTTCATGGGCCTGTCCTGGGCCATCTGGCGCGCCCTCGGCCGCTCGGTGCCGATCGCGGTGCTGCCGATCATCATCGGCCTGCTGCTCGCGGCCACCGGCGTGCTGCCCAAGGCCGCCGGCATCCCGTCGGCGGGTGGCGACTTCATCGGCTGGATCGGCGTGCTGCTGCTGGCCTTCACGGCCGGACTCGAAACGCGGCAGACGGTGCACCTGCCGGGCGCGACCGACCTGCCGCCCGCTCGGCCCGGCGAGACGCTGCGCTTCGTCGCCAGCGCGGTGATGGCGCTGCTGCTGCCGTTCGCGGTGGGCACGCTGGCCGCCAAGCTCTGGTTCAACCACCTGCCGGGCTGGGCCGCGCCGCATGGCGGGCAGTGGTGGGGCGCGCTGGCGATCGGCCTGTGCCTCGCCGTGAGTGCGCTGCCGGTGCTGATCGGCATCGTGCGCGAGCTCGGGCCGCTGCACCGGCCGCTGACGCGCATCGCGCTGCGCATCGCGGTGCTCGACGATGCGGTGCTCTGGATCGGCCTGGCGCTGCTGTTGCTCGCGGCCGAAGGGCAGGCGCTGCTCGCGGGCTCGTGGGTCAAGCCGGCCGCCGCGATCGCGCTGGCCGCGGCGCTCGCGGGCATTGCCGCGGTTGCGCGCAAGGCGACGCGCGAGCCGCCGGCCTGGGCGATCTGGCTCGCGATGCCGCTGTTCCTCGCGGCCGGCGCGTGGTCGAGCTCGCAGCTGGGGCTGCACGAGCTGCTCGGTGCCTACTTCGCGGGCGCGATCGTGCCGGCGGCCTGGTCGCGGCGGCTGCCTGCGGAGCGGCTCGGCAAGTTCGCGCTGATCGGCCTGGCGCCTGTGTTCTTCGGCCACAGCGGACTCAAGATCGACGGCAGCGTGCTGGGCTGGGCCTCGCTGCAGGCCTCGGTCACCTTGCTGGTGCTCGCGGTCGGAGCCAAGCTGGTGGCGGTGCTGGCATGCTCGCCGGCCCGATGGCTGTCGCGGCGCGAGGCGCTCGCGGTGGGCACGTTGCTGCAATGCAAGGGGCTGATGGAGATCGTGGCCGCGACCATCCTGCGCGACAAGGGCCTGCTGTCGGAGCATGCCTTCGCGGCCCTGGTCACGCTCGCCGTGCTGTCGACCCTGCTGACCGGGCCGGCCTTCCGCTGGATCGTGCGGCGCGTGGCGCCGATGAAGCACGCCAACGGCCGTCCGGCCTCCCACTGAAGCGCGGGGCTTCTCGAAAGACTTGCCTGCCGTGCACGCGGGACTGCTACAGTAGGGCGGACGACGCCGCGAGGCCTCGACATTGACACGGAGCAGTGAAGCTCCCAGCGGCCGCAAGGGCTGCTGGGGGCTTTTTTCATTGGGAGTCCAGACGTGACCGGATCCAAATCACAAACCCCCTGGCGGGTCGGGGTGCTTTTCTCATCGACGGGCGTGACCGCGGCCGTCGAGCGCACGCAGCAGGCCGCGACCCTGCTCGCGATCGAGGAGGTCAACGCGAGCGGCGGGGTGCTCGGGCGGCCGATCGAGCCGGTGGTGCTCGACCCGGCCTCGCGGCCGCCGCGCTACCGCGAGCTGGCCAAGCAGCTGTGCGACCAGGCGGGCGTGGCGGTGATCTTCGGCTGCTACATGTCGAGCACGCGCAAGGCGGTGCTGCCGGTGGTCGAGGCGCATCGCGCGCTGCTGTTCTATCCCACGCTCTACGAAGGCTTCGAGTATTCGCCGAACTGCGTCTACACGGGCGCGGCGCCGAACCAGAACTCGGTGCAGCTGGTGCGCTACCTCACGAGCCATTTCGGCAAGCGGCTGTTCCTGATCGGCTCGGACTACGTCTACCCCTACGAGTCCAACCGGATCATCGCGGACCTGTTCCGCCAGGCCGGCGGCGAGGTGCTCGACGAGATGTACGTGCCGCTGCGCGTGGCCGACATCGACATGCCCAAGGTGATCCGGCGCATCGAGGCCGCGCAGCCCGACGTCGTCTACTCGACCGTGGTCGGCGACGGCATCGCGCGCTTCTACGAGGCCTACGGCGAGGCGGGCTTCGACCAGCGGACGCATCCGATCGCGAGCCAGTCGACGCAGGAGGCCGAGATCGCGCAGATGTCGGCGCGCGCCGCCGCGGGCAGCATCACGGCGGCACCGTACTTCTCGACCCTGCAGACGCCGGCCAACCTCCGGTTCGTCGCGGCCTGGCGCAAGCGCTTCGGCAGCGGCCTGCCGATCACGGCCTGCGCGGAGTCGGCCTACTTCCAGGTGATGCTCTATGCACAGACGCTCGAGCGCGCGGGCAGCGACCGGCTCGAGGCGATGCTGCCGCACCTGCACGAGCACGAGTTCGACGCGCCGCAGGGCCGGGTGCGCATCGACCAGGAGAACCACCACACCTACCTCTGGCCGCGCGTGGCGCGCGTCGATGCGCAGGGCACGTTCCAGGTGGTGGACGATCCGGGCCTGCGCGTGAAGCCCGATCCCTACATGTACGAGAACCGGTTCGATCCGCTCGCTGGACGGCCGGCCTGAGGGAAGCGGAGGCGCCATGACCATTTCGCTGCTGCGCGAACTGCCCGAGCTCAAGATCGTCGTCGTCCATCCGCCGGACGAGGAGGGCGACGCCCTCGTCAGCCACCTGCGCCGCGTGGGCTGCATGGTCAGCATGGCCTGGCCCATGCCGGCCACCGTGCCGCCCAATGTCGACGTGCTGTTCCTGCTGGTGGAGGGCGAGTCGCGCCAGGCCACCGAGACCCTGCTCAAGTCGATGCCGCGGCCCGAGCCGACGGTGATCGCGATCGTCAACTACGAGGACCCGACCACCCTGCAGCTGGTGCTCGAGAGCGCGGCCTTCGCGGTGGTGCAGAAGCCGATCAAGCCCTTCGGCCTGCTCGCGCACCTGGTGACCGCGCGCAGCCTGTGGGCCGAGCGCCAGGCGATGCTCAAGGAGAACCGCAAGCTGCGCCGCAAGATCACGAGCGACCAGGCCATGAGCCGAGCGAAGACGATCCTCATGGCGTCCAAGGGCATCAGCGAGGGCGAGGCCTACCAGGCGATCCGCGCGCAGGCGATGGCCAAGCGCCTGTCGATGGAACAGATCGCGAGTTCGATCATCAACATGGAAACCCTGTTGCACCCGGCGCCCTAACTCGCTAGCATGACTGCATCGAGTCGGTCCTCCGGCTCGGTGGCTGCATCCCCTTGATTCGTCAGGCGCCGATGCAGCCGGCACCGGGAACCATGTGTGTTCTCCGGTCCACCTGGCAATGAAGCCCACGCCGCGGTCCCCACCGCGTTGTGGGTTTTTTTTCGCCTGCGCCCGACAGTGCTGTCGGCTGGTTCCACCCATCGAGCTCTTCAACCATTCGTCAGCGCATGGTCGCTGCGTCACGTCCTGAGGTCCATCATGTTGACAACCAACCGTCGCCACTTCCTCGTTTCCTCGGCTGCTTCCGCGGCTGCCCTCGCGTCGCCCGCGCTGATGCGCAGCGCTTACGCGGCCGACACCATCAAGGTCGGCGCGCTCTACTCGCAGACCGGCGGCCTCTCGATCGTCGAGAAGATGCTCGCCAACGGCGTGCGCATGGCCGTGGCCGAGATCAACGCCGCGGGCGGCGTGATGGGCCGCCAGGTCGAGGTGGTGCTCGAGGACGGCGCCTCCGACCCGAAGACCTTCAACGAGAAGGCCTCGAAGCTGATCACGCGCGACCGCATCGAGACCGTGTTCGGCTGCCACACCTCGGCCAGCCGCAAGGCGGTGCTGCCGGTGTTCGAGCGCCGCAACGCGATGCTGTTCTATCAAACCCACTACGAAGGCTTCGAGTGCTCGAAGAACGTGGTCTACAGCGGCGCGGTCGCCAACCAGCAGCTGGCCAACTACGTGCCGTGGATCGTCGAGAAGCTCGGCAAGAAGAAGTTCTTCATCGTCGGTTCCAACTACGTCTATCCGCGCGAGATGTCGAAGGTCAGCAAGAAGCTGATCGAGCAGTCGGGCGCCAAGTGGGTGGCCGACGAGTACCTCGAGCTCGGCCATTCGGAATGGGCCTCGGTGGTGCGCAAGATCAAGGAGTCGGGCGCCGACGTGGTGCTCTCGCACGTGGTGGGCGATTCGCTCGTGGCCTTCTACCGCGAGTACAAGAACCAGGGCATGTCGCAGGCCGCGGTGCCGATCTGCGCCACCGTGATCAGCGAGATCGAGATCGCTGCCATGGGCGGCGAGTACGCGGCCGGCAGCTACACCTCGGTGCCGTACTTCATGTCGATCGACACGCCGGCCAACAAGTCCTTCATCGAGCGCTACCGCAAGTTCGTCAACGACCCCAAGGCCGTGACCTACCACTCGCTCGAGGCCGCGTACTTCCAGGTCTTCCTCTGGAAGCAGGCGGTGGAGGCCGGCAAGGCCACCACGGCCGACGCCATCCGCGCCAACATCGGCGGCCAGAGCTACGACGCGCCCGGCGGCAAGGTGCGCATCGATCCCGAGAGCCTGCATGCCTGGGTCACGCCGCGCATCGGCCAGTGGCAGGCCGACGGCCAGAGCAAGGTGGTCGACGCGAGCCCGCAACCGGTGCGGCCGCTGCCTTACTTCGCCTACGGCGAGACCGACGCCAACCTGATCTGCAAGCGCAACGGCGCCGCGCCGGTGAAGGCCTGAAAAAGGCCTGAACAGCCGTCCGCGGGCGCGGCGGCATGTGCCGCGCCCGCAGTCACCCTCGAGAGAAAGACTTCCGATGTTGGACGTACTCCTGATCGGGCTCAGCATGGGCTCGATTCTTCTGCTGGCCGCGCTCGGCCTGGTCATCATCTACGGCGCGATGGGCGTGGTGAACATGGCGCACGGCGAGATGATCATGGTCGGTGCCTATGCCGCGGTGCTGGCGCAGATCTGGCTCGGGCTCGGGCTGTTCGCCGCGATCCCGATCGCCTTCGTGGTCGCGGCCGCGCTGGGCCTGCTGATCGAACGCTGCGTGGTGCGGCGCCTCTACGGCCGGCTCGGCGACACGCTGCTCGCCACCTGGGGCGTGGCGATCCTGGTGCAGCAGGCGGTGCGGCTCGAAGGCGGCCTGGCCTTCTTCGGCATCCACATCGAAGGGCTGGGGCCGGGGCTGCAGAACATGCCGATCCCCGCCGTGCTGCAGGGCGCGGTGATGGTCGGCGACACGCCGATCAATGCCTACCGCGCCTTCATCGTGGCCTGCACCGTGGTGCTGACCTTCGCGACCTGGCTGCTGCTCTACCGCACGCGCATCGGCATGCAGGTGCGCGCCATCATCCGCAACCCGCGCATGGCCGCGGCCTGCGGCATCGACGTGCAGCGCGTCAACGCCTGGACCTTCGCCTTCGGCGCCGGCCTGGCCGGCATCACCGGCGTGCTGGTGGCGGGCTTCAAGACCGTCTCGCCCGACATGGGCACGGCCCTGGTGGTCGACAGCTTCCTGGTGGTGGTGTCGGGCGGCGTCGGCAGCCTGCTCGGCGCGGTCGTCACCTCGATCGGCCTCGGCGAGGTCACGGGCGTGGTGGCGGCGGTCAGCAACGACATCCTCGCGCGCGCGGTGGTGTTCGGCCTGGTGATCCTGCTGATCGTGGTGCGACCGCAGGGCCTCATCTCGTTCAAGGGGCGGTGAACGGCATGGGCACTCCTCTGGACCGGCGCGCGACCTTCGCCGCCTACGCACTGTTCCTGGCCCTGGTCGCGCTGGCACCGCTGGTGCTCGACGGCTTCTGGCTCAACCGGCTCGCCAAGTACCTGGTGTTCGGCATGCTCGGCATCGCCGTCGCCATGAGCTGGGGCTATGCCGGCATCCTCAACCTCGGGCAGGGGCTGTTCTTCGGCCTCGGCGCCTACATGCTGGCCATGTCGCTGAAGATGGCCAGCCCCACCAGCCTGCAGCATGGCGGTGCCAACCCGGTGCCGGACTTCATGCTGTCGAACGCGCAGCCCGGCGCCACCGTCGACCTGTGCTGCATCAACCCGGGCGCCTTCCTGTGGCAGCCGTTCCAGTCGCAGGGGTTCGGCCTCGCCATGGGCCTGCTGCTGCCGGCGCTGGTGGCCTTCGTGCTCGGCGCGCTGCTGTTCCGCAAGCGCATCGCGGGCGTGTTCGTGTCGATCGTCACGCTCGCCCTGGTGCTGCTGGTGCGCCTGCTGCTGGTCGACGCGCAGCCGATCACCAACGGCTTCAACGGGCTGTCGGACCTGGCCTGGCTGCGCATCGCGGGGCACGAGCTCGATCCCTACGGCGTGTCGACCTACTACCTGGTCGCGGGCGTGCTCGCCGTGGTGCTGGTCGGTGCGCGCGCACTGCTCGCCACCCGCGCCGGCGTGATCCTGCGCGCCACCTCGGGCGATCCGCAGCGCGCACGCTACCTGGGCTTCGACGTGGCGCACTACCAGACCTTCTTCTTCGCGCTGTCGGCGGCCATCGCCGCGGTGGCCGGGATGCTCTACGTGGTGGTGGCCGAGTTCGCCTCGCCCACCTTCATGGACCTGAGCTTCTCGATCACCATGGTGGTGTGGGCCGCGGTGGGCGGGCGCGCCTCGCTGCTGGGCGCCTGCATCGGCGCGATCCTGATCAACATGCTCGAGGCCACGGCGAGCGAGACCCAGTCGCTGGTCGAGGCCTGGCGCGTGATCGTGGGGCTGACCTTCGTGCTGGTGGTGCTGTACCTGCCCAAGGGCATGGCGGGCTGGGCGCACGAGCTGCTCGAGCGCATCGGCCAGCGCCGTGCTGGCGGAGGTGCGCCATGAGCGACATCGCACTCGAACTGCATGCGCTGGGCGTGAGCTTCGGCGGCTTCAAGGCGGTGGACGGCGTGTCGCTGCGCGTGGCCGAGGGCGAGCTGCGCGTGCTGCTGGGCGCCAACGGCGCCGGCAAGACCACGCTGATGGACCTGGTCTCGGGCAAGACGCGCAGCACCGAGGGCCGGGTCGAGTTGCACGGCCGCGACCTCACGAACTGGCCTGAGTACCGGATCGCGCGCGCGGGCATCGGCCGCAAGTTCCAGATCCCGAGCGTGTTCCGCGAGCTCACGGTGCGCCACAACCTGTGCGTGGCCGCGAGCCGCGAGCCCTCGATCCTGCGCAACCTGCGCTGGGGTTTCGGGCGCGAGACCGACCGCCGCGTCGACGAGATCCTGGCGCTGGCCGGCCTCGAGGAGGTGCAGCAGCAGCAGGCCGGCGACCTGAGCCATGGCCAGACGCAGTGGCTGGAGCTGGGCCTTCTGATCGCGCAGCAGCCGAAGGTGATCCTGCTCGACGAACCCACGGCCGGCATGACGGCCGGCGAGACGCGCAAGACCGCGCAGATCCTCAAGAGCCTGCGCGGGCGCCACACCATCCTGGTGGTGGAGCACGACATGGCCTTCGTGCGCGACATCGCCGAGCGCATCACCGTGCTGCACCTGGGCCGCGTGCTGGCCGAGGGCAGCGTCGCCGAGATCGAACGCGATGCGCGCGTCCGGCAGGCCTACCTCGGATCCCACGGAATCGCATCAACATGCTGACACTCGCCAACGTCGACAGCTACTACGGCCGCAGCCACGCGCTGCAGGACGTGAGCCTCTCCATCCCGAAGGGGAAGATCACCGCCATCCTCGGGCGCAACGGCATGGGCAAGACCACGCTGCTGCGCACCCTGATGGGCAGCATGGTGCGCGCCACGGGCCGCATCGAACTCGACGGCCTGCGCATCGACGGGCTGCCCACGCACCTGCGCGCGCGCGGCGGCATCGCCTACGTGCCGCAGGGGCGCGAGATCATCCCGGACTTCAGCGTGCGCCAGAACATCCTGATGGGCGCCTTCTCGGGCCGCGGGCCGCGCGCGATCCCGCCGCTGGCGCTCGAGCTGTTCCCGTACCTGGCGGCCAACCTCGACCGCCCGGGCGGCGTGCTGTCGGGCGGCCAGCAGCAGCAGCTCGCACTCGCGCGCGCACTCGCGGCGCAACCGAGCGTGATGCTGCTCGACGAACCCAACGAGGGCATCCAGCCCTCGGTGGTGCAGGAGATCGAGGCCGCGATCGCGCGCATGAACCGCGAGCTCGGGCTGACGATGGTGCTGGTCGAGCAGAACATCGACTTCGTGCGCCGCGTGGCCAGCGGCTTCGCCATGTTCGAGAAGGGAACCATCGTCGAGAGCGGTCCCATCGAGCAGCTGAGCGACGAGATCATCGATCGCCACATGACCTTCTGACTTCCCCTTTTTGTCTCCCTCTTCATCCACCGCATTCACGAGGAGTTTCTTCGCCATGAGCCAGACCCCCCCCACCATCGACCTCGCCACGCTGACCGTCGACACCGTGCAGGAAGGCTTTCGCAACGGCAGTTTCACGGCCGAGTCGCTCGCCCGCGCCTGCCTCGCGCAGATCGAGACCTGGAACGGGCGCTACAACGCCATCATCTTCCTCAACGACGAGGCCATCGACGATGCACGCGCCATCGACCGCCGGCGCGCGGCCGGCGAGGCGCTCGGCCCGCTCGCGGGCGTGCCCGTGGTCGTCAAGGACCCGATGGACATGGTCGGCTTCCCGACCACGGCCGGCTGGTCGCTGCTGCACGGCAAGAGCGGCGGCGTCGACCTGATGCCCGCCACCGACGCGCCCGTGGTGGCGCGCATGCGCGCGGCCGGCGCCGTCATCCTCGGCAAGACCAACGTGCCGGTGCTGAGCCACACCGGCACGCATGCCGACGACAGCTGGGCCGGCCCCACGCTCAACGTGGTGCTGCCCGATCGCGTGCCCGGCGGCAGCAGCGCGGGCACGGCCACCGCGGTCGGCGCCAGCATGGCCGTGCTGGGCCTGGCCGAGGAGACCGGCGGCTCGATCCAGAACCCGGCCTCGGCGCAGGACCTGGTCGGCATCAAGCCCACCATTGGCCTGGTGCCCAATGCCGGCGTGATGCCGCTGTCGGGCAACCGCGACGTGGTGGGCCCGATCGCGCGCACCGTGAAGGACGCGGCGCTGTGCCTCGACGTGCTCGCGGGCTATTCGCCGGAAGATCCGAAGACCTTGGCCGGCGTCGGCAAGAAGCCGGTGGGCGGCTATACCGCGCAGTTCGGCAGCCGCAGCCTCGCGGGTGCGCGCATCGGCCTGTACGGCCCGGGCTGGCGCACCCAGCCGCTGTCGGCCGAGGCGGGCGAGCTCTATGCGCGTGCCGCGAAGGAGCTCGTGCAGCGCGGCGCGGTGCTGGTCGACGATCCCTTCGCCGGCACCGGCTTCGCGCAGCTGCGCCAGCCCACGCTGCCGCTCACGAACTTCGATGCGCGCGGCATGGAGTCGGTGCCCTACGACCTGCAGAAATACCTCGAGCGGCTGGGCCCCGACGCGGCGCTCAAGTCCTTCGCCGATTTCGCGAAGGCGACCGAGAAGGAGTCCGCCTTCGCGCCCGGCGGCGTGCTGAGCTACCTGCACAACCTGCCGCAGTTCGCGGCCGCGCTGAAGTCGCCGACCACGCCGCCCGACCTGTCGGACTTCATCGCGCTCAAGGAGGCCTACTTGCGCATCGTCGATGCGGTGTTCGCGCGCGAGAAGCTCGACGCGCTGGTGTTCCCGCAGATGCGCGAGGAGCTGCCGGTCACGCGCGGCGGCACGATCCAGGAGACCACGGTGGGCGAGCTCAACATCGCGGGCCTGCCGGCCGTGACGGTGCCCGCGGGCTACTACGCCTCGGGCGCGCCGTTCGGGCTGCTGTTCGTCGGGCCGCTGTGGAGCGAGGCAACCCTGCTCGCGCTGGCGCACGACTACGAGACGGCGACGCGGCATCGCAAGGCGCCGCGGCTCGCGGTCGACTGAGGGCAGCGTACGGAGCGGCGCCTCCGTACTTTCCCGGGCCATGTATAGCTCTGCTCAATACATTGCCCGAAAAACTTGAATTGGACGAATAGAAGCTTCGAGCGGACAGTGCACCCAACGAGAGACGACAAGGTCTCCGAGACAACGCACTGACTTCCAAAGGAGCTTCCCGATGACATTTCAAGCCGAGACCGTCCTGGCCAATGGACGGCATTACGCGAAGCCGCGCGCGCCGGTGGTCGTGGTGTGCGTCGATGGCTGCGAGCCCGACTACATCACGCAGGCGATCCAGGCCGGTGCGGCGCCGTTCCTGCAGCGCATGCTCAAGCAGGGCAGCTCGCTGATCGGCGACTGCGTGGTCCCGAGCTTCACGAACCCGAACAACGTGTCGATCGTGACCGGCGTGCCGCCCTCGGTGCACGGCATCTGCGGCAACTTCTTCTACGACGTCGCGGCGGACAAGGAGGTCATGATGAACGACCCCGAGTACCTGCGCGCGCCCACGCTGCTGTCGGCCTTCTCCGATGCCGGCGCGCTGGTGGCGGCCGTGACCGCCAAGGACAAGCTGCGCACCATGCTCGGCCACGGCCTGCGCGGCATCTGCTTCTCGGCCGAGAAGGCCGACAAGGCGACCGTCGCCGAATGCGGCATCGACCGCGTGCTCGAGCTGGTCGGCAAGCCCGTGCCCTCGGTCTACAGCGCCGACCTCAGCGAGTTCGTCTTCGCCGCCGGCGTGCGCCTGCTCGAGACGCGCAAGCCCGACCTGATGTATCTTTCGACCACCGACTACGTGCAGCACAAGTGCGCGCCCGGCACGCCCGAGGCCAATGCCTTCTACGCGATGATGGACGGCTACCTCGCGCGGCTCGACGCACTGGGCGCGGTGATCGGCCTCACGGCCGACCACGGCATGAGCCCCAAGACCGACGCCGCCGGCCATCCGCGCGTGCTCTACCTGCAGCAGGAACTCGATGCGCGGCTCGGCGAGGCCAGCACGCGCGTGATCCTGCCGATCACCGATCCCTACGTGGTGCACCACGGCGCGCTCGGCTCGTTCGCGACGGTGTACGTGAACCGCGCGCCGCTGGAGCAGGTGCACGAGGCGCTGGCCGGCCTGCCAGGTGTCGAGCAGGTGCTCACGCGCGACCAGGCGGTGCGGCAGTTCGAGCTCGCGGGCGACCGCATCGGCGACCTGGTCGTGGTCGGCGACCACCTGACGGTGCTGGGCACCAGCGCGGCGCGGCACGACCTCAGCGGCCTCACGGTGCCGCTGCGCTCGCACGGCGGTATCTCGGAGCAGAAGGTGCCGCTGCTGTTCAACCGCGCACTGCAGGGCGTCGATCCGCGCCGCCGGCTGCGCAACTTCGACGTCTTCGACCTGGCCCTGAACCACGCGGGCGCCGCCCACTGAAGAGGCCCAGATGTCCCAGGAATTCTTCAATCCCGTGCGCAGCGTGTACGGGGCAGGGGCCCTGTCGTCCCTGCCGAAGCTGCTGGCCGGCCGCAAGGCCGTGGTCGTGACCTTTCCGGAGGCGCGCCGCTTCGGGCTCGTCGACCGGCTGCAGGCCCTGCTCGGCGACGGCCTGGCCGGCGTGATCGACGCCGTGCTGCCGAACCCCGACGTGGCCGAACTGCGGGCGCTCTACGAGGCGTTCTGGAGTGAGGCGCAGCAGGCCGAGGTGCTGGTCGCGGTCGGCGGCGGCAGCGCGATCGACACCGCCAAGGCGCTGATGGTCGGCACACAGAGCGGCCGCTTCGACGACCTGGTGGCGGCCCTGGCCGCGGGCGGGCCCTTCGTTCCGGCGCGCGTGAAGACGCTGATCGCGGTGCCGACGACCGCGGGCACCGGCAGCGAGGTCACGCCCTGGGCCACGATCTGGGACCGCGAGGCGCAGCGCAAGCATTCGCTGCACCTTGCCGAGACCTGGCCCAGCATCGCGATCGTCGACCCTGAGCTGATGCTCTCGCTGCCGGCCTCGGTGACGCTGCAAAGCGGGCTCGACGCGCTGTCGCATGCGCTCGAGGCGATCTGGAACGTGAATGCGAACGCGCTGTCCGACACCTTCGCGGTCGCGGCGGTGCAGCAGATCTTCGAGACCCTGCCGCTCCTGATGGAGAAGCTCGACGACCTCGAGCTGCGCGCCCGCATGGCGCTGGCCGCGCTGCAGGCCGGCATGGCGTTCTCGAACACCCGCACCGCGCTCGCGCATTCCATCTCCTACGAGATGACCCTGCGCTACGGCCTGCCGCACGGCATCGCCTGCTCGTTCCCGCTGCCGATGGTGCTGCGGCGCGCGATCGGGCAGGACGCCGGCCGCGACGCGGTGCTCGAGCGCGCGCTCGGCCCGCTGGACCGCGCACCGCAACGGCTCTCGGACTTCATCGAGCGCCTGGGCGTCAAGACGCATTTCTCGGACTACGGCGTGTCGAGCGAGCAGGCCGACCGCATGGTCGCGCATGCGCTGACCGGCGCGCGCGGCAAGAACTTCATCGGCACCCCACAGAAGGAGGCGGCATGAACGCCATTCTCGACAGACAGGACATCCGCGCCGAAGCGCTGCGCATCGGCGGCGAGAAGGTCCACACGCCGCGCACGATCGCCGTGCGCAACCCCTACACCGGCGAGACGGTGGGCACCGTCGCCATGGCCACGCTGGAGGACGTGCGGCGTGCCTACGAGATCGCGCACGCCTACGTGCCGCGCCTGTCGC
This sequence comes from Variovorax paradoxus, assembly GCA_016806145.1. NCBI lineage: Bacteria > Pseudomonadati > Pseudomonadota > Betaproteobacteria > Burkholderiales > Comamonadaceae > Variovorax > Variovorax paradoxus. Next base: position 2,450,152 of record CP063167.1, on the reverse strand, counting down.
GCTACGAGCGCTCCGCGATCCTCAACCGTGCCGCGCTGCTGCTGCGCGCGCGCACCGACGAGGCCTCCACGCTGATCACCAGCGAGTCGGGCCTGTCGAAGAAGGACAGCATCTACGAGATCGGCCGCGTGGCCGACGTGCTGAACTTCGGCGCCAACGAGGCGCTGCGCGACGACGGCCAGGTGTTCTCGTGCGACCTCACGCCGCACGGCAAGCAGCGCAAGGTGATCACCACGCGCGAGCCGCTCCTGGGCGTGATCACCGCCATCACGCCCTTCAACCACCCGATGAACCAGGTGGCGCACAAGGTGGTGCCCTCGGTCGCGACCAACAACCGCATGGTGCTCAAGCCCTCGGAGAAGGTGCCGCTGTCGGCGCTGTACTTCGCGGACCTGCTGTACGAGGCCGGCCTGCCGCCCGAGATGCTGCAGGTGATCACGGGCGACCCGCGCGAGATCGCCGACGAGCTGCTGACCCACCGCCACGTGGAGCTCATCACCTTCACCGGCGGCGTCGAGATCGGCAAATACATCGCGAACAAGGCCGGCTACCGGCGCATCGTGCTCGAGCTCGGCGGCAACGATCCGCTGATCGTGATGGACGACGCCGACCTCGACCGCGCCAGCGACCTCGCCGTGCAGGGCTCCTACAAGAATTCGGGCCAGCGCTGCACCGCCGTCAAGCGCATGCTGGTGCACGAGAAGGTGGCCGCCGAATTCACCGAGCGCGTGGTGGCCAAGACCCGTGCCTGGAAGTTCGGTGATCCGATGGACGCGGGCAACGACATGGGCACGGTGATCGACGAGGCCGCGGCCCGCCGCTTCCAGGCGGTGGTGGACGAGGCGGTCGCGCAGGGCGCGCGGCTGCTGGCCGGCAACGAGCGCGAGGGCGCGCTGTACGCGCCGACGGTGCTCGACCGGGTGCGACCCGAGATGACCGTGGTGCGCGAGGAGACCTTCGGCCCGGTGTCGCCGATCCTGCGCTTCGCCAACATCGACGAGGCCATCGCGATGTCGAACGGCACCGCCTTCGGCCTCTCGTCGGGCATCTGCACCAACCGCATGGACGACGTGATGCGCTTCGCCAAGGAACTCAAGGTCGGCACCGTCAACCTCTGGGAGGTGCCGGGCTACCGGATCGAGCTCACGCCCTTCGGCGGCATCAAGGACTCGGGCCTTGGCTACAAGGAAGGGGTGCAGGAGGCGATCAAGTCGTTCACCAACTGCAAGACGCTCTCGCTGCCATGGTGAGCCCACCGACAATGGATTGAACGGCGCGCCGCCTCGCATCGACATGCGATGCGAGGCAGCGCGAACCGAAGAGCGCCGACCAGGCGCCCGATGACTGCCAGGAGACACGATGAGACCCAACGACAACTGCCCGATCGACGCCATGCGCCGCCGATTGCTGACGGGCGCCGGCGCCGGCGCCGCGCTTTCGCTCGGCGAGCTGCTCTTTCCGCGGGCGGCCCAGGCCGCCCCCAAGCGCGGCGGCACCTTCGTCTACACCAACACCTACCCGAACAACCGGATGGGCGATGCGCGCACCGGCCGTCATCCCCAGCACTGGCTCGACCTCAACAACCGCAGCGCCTACAACGCGCTGACCTGGGTCGACGAGAACCTCGAGGTGCAACCCGAGCTCGCCACGGCCTGGGAGCCGAGCGCCGACCTCAAGGTCTGGGACATCACGCTGCGCGAGGGCGTGCTGTTCCACGACGGCCGCGAGATGATGGCCGACGACGTGGTGTCGTCCTACCGCTTCCACCAGACCGCGACCGGCTACGCCAAGCAGATCGTCAAGGTCGAGAAGGTCGGCAGGAAGGTGCGCATGACGCTGGACGCGCCGAACAGCGAGTTCCCCTACGTGCTCGCCGAATACCACCTGATGATCATGCCGGCGGCCGAGAAGGACGCGATCGGCCTCTCGGGCATCGGCACCGGGCCGTTCCGGATCGCGAGCCTCGATCCCAAGCGCCGCATCATCCTCGAGCGCAACGAGAAGTACTGGCGCGCCGGCTTCCCCTATCTCGACCGCCTCGAGGTCGTGAGCTCGCCCGGCCGAATGGAAGGCGCGCTGAACGGATTCCGCGGCGGCCTGTTCGATGCCGTGATCGGCGTCGACCCCGGCCTGCTGCCCGACCTCGAGCGCACGCCCGACCTCAAGTACAGCCTGTCGAGCAGCGGCGACCAGGCGCTGATGGTGATCCCCAAGGTGGCGGGATCGCCGCTCGACGACAAGCGCGTGCGGCAGGCCCTGGCGCTGGCGGCCGACCGCGAGAAGATCATCCGCATCGTCTACGGCAAGAAGGCCGGCTGGGTCGGCAACGACTCGCACCTGACGCCGGCCAATGCCGCCTTCCAGCCGCTGCAGCGCATGCACGACGTGGCACGCGCACGCGCACTGCTGGCCGAGGCCGGCCACCCCAACGGCGTGAAGCTGCCGACCTTCTACTTCGCACCCACCTGGCCCGAGGTGCCGCGCGTGTTCCAGGTGCTGGCCGAATCGGTCAAGGAGGCCGGCATCGTGCTGCCGATCGAGCAGCGGCCGAGCGACGGCTATCGCCAGTGGCGCGTCGAGGATGCCGAGAAGACGCGCAAGCACCGCTTCGCCTACACGCCGGCCGGCCCGCGCAATCCCGGCGTGAGCCTGTACCGGCTGCGGCCCGACAACAACGAGAGCGGCTACTGGCGTGGCGCGGGCTGCGACGAGTACATGGCGCTCTACCAGAAGTCGCTGGCCGAGCCCTCCGCCGAGAAGCGGCGCGCGAACTACGTGCGCATGCAGGAGATCCTGCGCGACGAGGTGCCGACCCTGTCCGCGGGCGGACGGCGCAACTTGCTGATCCACAAGCCCAACGTGCACGACCTGCGCAACCACTCGCAATTCTGGTCGATGCGCTTCGACGAGGTCTGGAAATCGTGAGCCGGCCCCGCATCCCCTTCACCGACCCGCGCGCGAACGGCGACCCATCATGCTCATGACCTTCCTGCGGCGTGTGGGCCTCTATGCGCTGACCCTGCTGCTGGCCTCGATGCTGGTGTTCGTCGCGACCGAGGTGCTGCCCGGCGACGCGCTCGAAGTCAGCCTCACGGCCGACGAGATCGCGATGATGAATCCCGAGGACCTGGCGCGAAAGCGCCACGACCTCGGCCTCGACCGGCCGGCGCCGGTGCGCTATTTCGAGTGGCTCACGGGCGCCATGCGCGGTGACTTCGGCAAGACCATCCTCGGCGGCACGCCGGTGGTCGAGATCATCCGCGAGCCGGTGAAGAACTCGCTGCTGCTCGCGGCCGTGACGGCACTCGTGGCCATTCCGGTGTCGCTGCTGCTGGGCATCGTCGCGGCCTTCTGGCGCGGCCGGCTGCCCGACACGCTGGCCTCGATGGGCGCGGTGATCGGCTACTCGATCCCCGAGTTCGCCTCGGGCAACCTGCTGGTGCTGGTGTTCGCGATCTGGATCCCGGTCTTCCCGGCCGTGATCCTGGCCTTCGCCGACGCGCCGCCGTCCGCGCTGCTGGCCGTGTCGGTGCTGCCGGTCGCGACCATCGTGTTCGGCTCCATCGCCCACCTGGTGCAGCTGATCCGCACCGGGCTGATCGAGTCGCTGGCCAGCGACTACGTCGAGCGCGCCCGCTTCACCGGCCTGGGCGAGCTGCGGCTGATCCTGCGCCATGCGTTGCCGGCCTCGGTGATCCCGGCGCTCAACTCGGCCGCGCTCTACGTGGCCGGCCTGCTCAGCGGCATCGTGGTGGTCGAGAAGGTGTTCGGCTACCCCGGGCTCGGAATGATCCTGCTGCAGGCCGTCGACAAGCGCGAGGTGCCGATCGTGCAGGCCATCAGCCTGCTGGCGGCCCTGGCCGTCGTCTCGATGAACCTGCTGGCCGACCTCGCGGTGGCCGCCCTCGACCCCCGCGCCAGGAGCCGCTGAATCATGATGTTCAAGATCAACCACCACGCGCTGCTGCGGCCCGTGGCCCTGTTCGGCATCGGCATCGTCGTGCTGCACCTGGCCATCGCGCTGGCCGCGCCCTGGATCGCGCCCTACGACCCGATGTCGCTCAACGGCGGCCGCGCCGAGCCGCCGAGCGCCGAGTTCTGGCTCGGCACCGACGTGCTGGGCCGCGACTACCTGTCGCGCCTGCTGTGGGGCGGACGCACGGCGCTGCTGGCCGCCTTCACGGGCGTGGTCGTCGCGGTCAGTGTCGGCAGCATTCTCGGCGTGACGGCCGCCTACCTCGGCGGGCTGTTCGACGACGTGATGATGCGCATCGTCGACCTCAAGCTGGCGCTGCCGGGCATCCTGTTCGTCGCGCTGTTCGCGGTCGGCTTCGGCGAATCGCTGCCGGTGCTGATCGTGCTCATCGGGATGGTGTATTTCCCGGGCGTGATCCGCATCGTGCGGGCCCAGGCGCTGACGCAGGTGCAACTCGGTTACGTGAAGGCCGCGCAGCTGCGCGGCGAGGGCACGGTGTCGATCATCCTGCGCGAGCTGCTGCCCAACACGCTCGACGTGGTCTACGTCGAGTTCGCGATCCGCATGTCGCACGCGATCCTGCTCTTGAGCTCGCTGTCCTTCCTGGGCATGGGCATCTCGCCGCCCACGCCCGACTGGGGGCTGATGGTCGCCGAGGGCGTGAGCCAGCTCGCGTTCGCACCCTGGCTGGTGCTGGCGCCGGCGGTCTTCATCTCCACGCTGGTGGTGGGACTCAACTTCGGCGCCGAGGCGCTGGCACGGGCCCTGGGACTGGACGCCACGCGCGGCCAGGACGCGGCATGAAGGAACAGGCAACGATGAAGCATCCCGAATCCAACGCGCTGGCACGGCGCCAGCAGGCGGCGCGCCGCATCGGCGGACGGCTCGAGGTCCAGGGCCTGGGCATCGGCTACCGGCGCGCCGACGGAGAGATCGTCGGCGCGGTACGCGGCGTCGAGTTCACGGTCGAGGCCGGCAGCAGCCTGGGCATCGTCGGCGAGAGCGGCTCGGGCAAGTCGACCGTGGCGCGCGCGCTGCTGGGCCATTGCCGGCCCGGCGGCGTGATCACCGCGGGGGCGGTGCGCATCGCGGGCGAGGACATCCTGCGCCTGGACGAACCGGCGCGGCGCCGGCTGCGCGGCCGGCACATCGCCTTCGTGCCGCAGAACCCGCTGAGCTCGCTGACGCCGCACATGCGCATCGGCGACCAGGTCGACGAGGCCGTGCGCCACCTGCGCGGCTGCGGCACCGCCGAGGCGCGGGCGCGCACGCTCGAGCTGTTCGAAGCCACCAACCTGCCCGATCCGAAGGGCATCTGCGCGCGCTTTCCGCACGAGCTCTCGGGCGGCCAGCGCCAGCGCGTGGTGATCGCCGCCGCGCTGGCCGGCGACCCCGGCGTGCTGGTGCTCGACGAGCCGACCACCGCGCTCGACAAGACCACCGAGGTCCAGGTGCTCGAGCTGGTGCGCACCCTGCGCGAGCGCTTCGGCACCTCGCTGATCTACGTGAGCCACGACCTCGGCGTGATCTCGCGCATGTGCGACCAGGTGATCGTGATGCACCAGGGCCGCATCGTCGAGCAGGGGCCAGCCGCGCGCATCTTCGGCGCGCCCGCGCATGTCTATACGCGGCAGCTGATCGCGGCCATTCCGCGCGTCGATGCCGAGCCGCCGGCGCGCGAACCGCAGCAACAACAGGCGCAGGGCGCGCTGCTGGTGGCGAAGGACCTCGCGTTCTCGTACCCGTCGCGCCGCCGCGCCTGGTTCCAGCCGCCGCCAGCCACGCCGCGGCCCGCGCTGGCCGGCCTGTCGTTCGCGATCGGTCGCGGCGAGACCTTGGGCCTGGTCGGCGAATCGGGCAGCGGGAAGTCCACCGCGGCCTCGCTGGTCGCGGGGTTGATGGCGCCCTCGGGCGGCTCGCTGCACTTCGACGGCCAGCCGCTGGCCGCGAAGGCCACCGACCGCTCGCCGACGCTGCGGCGGCGGGTGCAGATCGTGTTCCAGGACCCGCTGTCCTCGCTCAATCCGCGCCAGCGCATCGCCGCCATCCTCGAGCGGCCGCTGACCCTGTTCACCGGGTTGCGCGGCCCGGCGCTGCGCGAGCGCGCGCAGGCGCTGATGCGGGCGATGCACCTCGATCCGGCGCTGCTCGAGTGCTACCCGCGCCAACTCTCGGGCGGGCAGCAGCAGCGCGTCGCCATTGCGCGCGCCTTCGCCGCCGAGCCCGACCTGATCGTCTGCGACGAGATCACCTCGGCGCTCGACGTGTCGGTGCAGGCCCAGGTGCTGGAGCTGCTGCTCGAGCTGCAGCGCAAGACCGGCACGGCCTACCTGTTCATCAGCCACGACCTCGGCGTGGTCCGGCGCATGGCCGACCGCGTCGTGGTGCTGCGCCATGGCGAGGTCCGCGAGGCCGGCGCCACGCGCCAGGTCTTCGACGCCCCGGCCGACGACTACACGCGCCTGCTGCTGCAGGCCACCGCCCTGCATTCCGTGACCGCCTCACCCGAAACCCTTGCCGCATGACCAAGTTCATCCACATCACCGATCCCCACCTCGTCGCGCCCGGCGAGATCCTGCACGGCCTGGACCCGTACGCGCGGCTCGCCGCCTGCATCGACGACATCCTCGAGCACCACCGCGACGCGGCCTGCTGCGTGATCACGGGCGACCTTGCGCACCGCGGCGAGAGCGCCGCCTACGCGGCGCTGCGCACCCAGCTCGCGCGGCTGCCCATGCCGTGCTTCCCGCTCGTGGGCAACCACGACATCCGCGCGCTGCTGGCGGCGCAATGCCCGGGCGGGCCGAGCGACGGCAACGGCTTCGTGCAGGGCCGCTTCGACCTGGCCGACGCGAGCTTCCTGCTGCTCGACACGCTCGACGAGGGCCGCAACGGCGGCCTCTATTGCGAGCAGCGGCTGGCCTGGCTCGCGGCCGAGCTCGACCGGCTCGGCGAGCGGCCAGCCTACCTGTTCATGCACCACCCGCCGTTCGACATCGGCATTCCGTGCCTCGACCGCATCGGCCTTGCGAACCCCGAGCCCTTCGCGCGGCTGGTGGCGGGCCGGCGCAACCTGCGCCACCTGTTCTTCGGCCACGTGCACCGGCCGGTCTGCGGCAGCTGGCGCGGCATCCCGTTCTCGACCCTGCGCGGCCTCAACCACCAGGTGCCGTTCGACCTGCACACCATCTCGCCGGTGCCCAAGAGCCACGAGCCGCCGGCCTATGCGGTGGTGTTCCTCGCGGCGGACCAGGTCACGGTCCACTTCCACGACTACCTCGACAAGTCCACGCTCCCGGCGCCCCGGGACGCTTCGAAATGAGCAGCCGGCGGCGCGCCGTCGTGGTGGTCTGCGACAGCCTGTGCGCGGACCTGGTCACGCCCGACGTGGCTCCCGCGCTCGCGGCGCTGCGCGCGCAGGGTGCCGACTTCGTTTCGGCGCGCGGCGTCTTTCCCTCGACCACGCGCACCAGCTCGGCCTCGATGGCCACCGGCTGCCTGCCGGCCGCCCACGGCCTGCTGGGCAACACCATGGTGCTGCGCGAGCAGGGCGCGCTGGTGCGGCTGTCGGTGGGCAAGCCCGACTTCCTCGAACGCCTGCGCCGCGCCACGGGCCGCACCCTGCGGCGCCCGACCTGGGCCGAGCGACTGGCGCTGCAGGGCGGCGCGATCGTCATGTCGAACGTGTCGCCGGGCGCGGCCTACCTGCAGGACCCCGACGGCTTCGGCCATGTCTACCACCGTGCAGGCTCGCGCGGGCCGGGCGGTGCCGCATTGGCGGACGGGCTGGCCATCGAAGTGGGCGCCGCGGGCGACCGGGCGATGACCGATCGCTTCTGCCGCGAGGTGCTGCGCGAACGCGCGCCCGCGCTGGCCGTGCTGTGGCTCTCGGAGCCCGACCACACGGCGCACGGCGTGCCGCTCGGCTCGAGCGAGCACCTGGCGATGATCGCCCACGCCGATGCCTGCGTCGACCAGGTGCGGCGCACCGTGGAGGCGCTCGATCCGGCCGGCGACGAGATCCTGCTGGTCGCCTGTTCCGACCACGGCATGGAGACGGTGGAGCGCAAGATCGACCTCGACGCGCTGCTGGTCGAGGCCGGCTGGAAGCAGTCGCGCGAATCGCAGGAGGTGGTGATGGCGCCCAACGGCAATGCCGCGCTGCTGTACTTCGCCGACGAGGCGCGCGACGCCATCCCGGCCGTCGTGCGGTGGCTGCAGGACCAGGACTTCACGGGACGCGTGTTCGCCGGCCAGGCCCTGGCAGAGATCGGCCTGCCGACGGAAGGCCCGCTCGGCCTGGCGCTCGCGCTGCGCCATGACGCGCGCGCCAATCCCCATGGCGTGCCGGGCCGCAGCGTCTCGCTGCTGAGCCCGTTCAGCGATTCATCGCCCGTCGGCTGCGCACAGCACGGCGGACTGGGCGAGCACGAACAGCATCCCTTTCTCTGCCTGAGAGGGGGAGGGCTGCGTCCCGGCGAGCGACGCCAACCCGCGTCGCTGATCGACATCGCGCCGACCGTGCTGCGCCACCTCGGCGTGGCAGCGGACGGCATGCAGGGACGCGCATTGCAGTAGACGCGCCGCGTCTTTCGTTCCCCCGACGCCGGATGGATTCGTCACGCATGCGCGTGAGGGGCCTGCCTGCGCGTCGCCATCCCCGGGTCACCCCCACCACTCGAAGAAAAAGATGAAGAGACAAAGAAGATTCACCCCCGTCATCGCCGGCGGCGCCATGCTCGCCATCGGCGCCTGCCATGCCCAGTCGAGCGTCACCTTGTTCGGGCTGATCGACACCGGCGTCGCCCACTACCGCGTGCACGGCAAGGGCAGCCAGACCGCGCTGGCCTCCGACGGGCTCGCGAGCAGCCGCCTGGGTTTTCGCGGCCAGGAGGACCTCGGCGGCGGCCTGAGCGCGGGCTTCTGGCTCGAGGGCTCGCTCGCCGTCGACAACCCGACGTCCTTCGACCTCGCGCGGCGCTCGACCGTGAGCCTGGCCGGCCCCTGGGGCGAGCTGCGGCTGGGCCGCGACTACACGCCGACCTACCTGATCCAGTCGGACTTCTCGGGGCCCTGGGTCACCAGCGGCGTCGGCGAGAGCATCGTCTACCGCGGCCGCGCCATCCTCTACGGCAGCGCCAACGCGGGGCAGAGCTCGCACGTGCGCGTGAGCAACTCGGTCGGCTACTTCCTGCCGCGCGACCTCGGCGGCTTCTCGGGCCAGTTCCAGTACGGCCTGCCCGAGGCGGTCGACGGCGGCGACGCGGAGCGCTACCTCGGCGGGCGCCTCGGCTACCGGCAGGGCGCGTTCCGTGTGGGCGCGGCCTACAGCCGGACCCTGGGCGGGCCGAAGGCGCCGACCACGCGCCCGCGCGACATCCGCTCGGCCAGCATCGGCATCGCCTACGACTTCGGCGTGGCATCGGTCGAGGCGCTGTACGCGCAGGACCGCGTGCAGATGCCGCTGGGCGCCAAGCGCTTCGAAGGCGCGACCGTCGGCGTGACGGTGCCGGTCGGCCCCGGCGAGATCCGCGCGAGCTATGGACAGGTGGCGTTCCGCTACCCGGGCGACCGCTCGCGCGCCAGCAAGATCGCGCTGGGCTACGTGCACCACCTGTCGAAGCGCACCGCGCTCTATGCGACCGTTGCCCATGTGCGCAACCGGCGCGGCGCCGCGCTGACCGTCGGCGGCGACGTCGCGGGCCTCGCCGACCACGCGGCCAGCGGCCAGAACTTCGGCATCCGCCACGCGTTCTGAGCGCGCCCGCCCCGCGCAACCACCCCCACAATCCACGATTGGAGACAAGCATGCACCGTCGCGATCTCATCCGCCTGGCCTCGGCCGCCGCGGCCGCCAGCTCCCTGCCGCGCTGGAGCTGGTCGAACACGCTGGCCCAGCGCGACCTGTTCCCGCTCGGCGTCGCCAGCGGGTCGCCGACCCCCGACGGCTTCGTGCTGTGGACCCGGCTGCTCGACGGCCCGGTGCCCGGCACCGTGCCCTTCGACACGCCGCGCCTGCCGCTGCCCGCCGCGCTGACGGTGCGCTGGGAGGTGGCCGAGGACGAGGCCTTCCGCCGCATCGTGCGCGCGGGCCAGGCGAACGCGCTGGCCGAGCTCGGGCACGCGGTGCACGTGGAGGTGTCGGGCCTGCGGCCGGATCGCTGGTACTTCTATCGCTTCATGCACGGCGACGCGGTCACGCAGACGGCGCGCACGCGCACCGCGCCGGCCTTGCACGCCATGCCCGGGCGCACGCGCTTCGCCTTCGTCTCGTGCCAGCGCTGGGAGCAGGGCCACTACGCGGGCTACCGCCACATGCTCGACGAGAACCTCGACCTGATCGTGTTTCTCGGCGACTACGTCTACGAATACGCGATGCCGAAGAAGCCGCCGAGCTACCAGCTGGTGCGCACGCACACGCTGCCGGCCGCGAAGACGCTCGCCGACTTCCGCGACCGCTACGCGCTCTACAAGACCGACGTTCAGCTGCAGGCCGCGCACCGCGCCTGCCCGTGGCTCGTGACCTGGGACGACCACGAGGTGCAGAACGACTACGCGGGCCTCGAAGGCACCGGCGCGGCGGGCGACTTCCTCGCGCGGCGCGGCGCCGGCTACCAGCCCTTCTACGAGAACATGCCGCTGCGCGCCTCGGTGCTCACGCAGGGCCTCGGCGGGCTCGGCACGCTCGACGGCCTGCGCATCCACGAGCGGCATGCCTGGGGCCGGCTGCTGCGCTTCCACCTGCTCGACACGCGCCAGTACCGCGACCGCCAGCCCTGCCGCGTGCCCGGCGCGGAATCGCCGAGCTCGGTGACGCCCACCGGTTGCCCCGAGCTGCGCGACCCCGCGCGCTCGATCCTCGGCAGCGACCAGGAGCGCTGGCTCGAGCAGGGCCTGGCGCAGGACGCCGCGCTGGGCGAACGCTGGAGCGTGGTGGCGCAGCAGACCATCTTCGCGCAGCGCAACTACAAGCCGCTGCCGGCCGAGAGCTACCACCCGAGCACCTGGGACGGCTATCCCGCGAGCCGCCAGCGCGTGCTCGACGCGGTGCAGGGCGCGGGCGCGCGCAACACCGTCTTCCTCGGCGGCGACATCCACCAGAATTACGTGAGCCGCGTGCTGGCCGACTTCTCGCGGCCGCAGTCGCCGGTCATCGCGAGCGAGTTCTGCGGCACCTCGATCGCCTCGGCCAGCGGCACGGCGCAGAGCCGCGCGCAGGAGATCGCCGACAACAACCCGCACATCCTGCTCGCGCGTTCCGACAAGCGCGGCTATGCGGTGGCCGACGTGACGCCCGGGCGCTGGCTCACCTCGCTGCGCGTGCTCGACGACGTGGCGCAGCCCGACAGCGGCATCTCGACGCTGGCGCGCTTCGCGGTCGACGACTGCGTGCCGGGTCCGCGGGCGGTCTGACCCATGCCCGACAAGACCATCCCCATGACCACCGGGGCCGAGTGGCCCTACCTCGAGATCCTGGTGCGGCTGGCGCTGAGCCTGGCGCTCGGCCTGCTGATCGGGCTGGAGCGCGAGCGCCGCGGCAAGGAAGCAGGCCTGCGCACCTTCGGCTTCATCTGCCTGCTGGGCGCGCTCGGCGGCCTGCTCGGCATGCCGGTGGCGCTGCTGTGCCTGGCGCTGGTCGGCGTGCTCGCGGTGCTGCTCAACGTGCAGACGCTGCGCGCCGGGCAGGGCGCCGAACTCACGACTTCGGCCGCCATGCTCGTGACCTGCCTGGCCGGCGTGCTGTGCGGCCAGGGCCACACCATCTCGCCCGCGGCCGTGATGGTGCTGGCCACCGCGCTGCTGGCGTGGAAGGAACGGCTGGCCGGCTTCTCGGCCGGACTGACCGAGAGCGAGATGCGCTCGGCGCTGCTGCTGGCCATCCTCGCGATCGTGATCTATCCGGCGCTGCCGGCCGGGGCCGTGGGCCCGTGGCACCTGGTGGAGCCGCGCGCCGCCTGGGTCACCGTGATCCTGATCGCGGGCATCGGCTTCGTGAACTACATCCTCTGGAAGCTCTACGGCACGCGCGGCACCGAGCTCTCGGGCTTTCTCGGCGGGCTGGTGAACAGCAACTTCACGGTGATCGAGATGGCCTCGCGCGTGGTCGCCACGCGCGGCGCCTACGTGGGCACGGCCTACCGCGGCATCCTGCTGGCGACCACCGCGATGGTGGTGCGTAATGCCGGGCTGCTGCTGATCCTGGCGCCGCTGGCGCTGCTCGGTGCCTCGGGCGCCTTCGCGCTGATGATGCTCGCGAGCGCGGTGCTGGTGCTGTGGAGCTACCGGCGCGCCACGCGCGGCCCCGTGCCCGACGTGCCCGAGATCAAGCTCGACCTGCCGTTCTCGCTGCCGCTGGCGCTCAAGTACGGCGTGGTGTTCCTGGTGCTGCACATCGTCGGCGGGCTCACGCAGCGGCAGTTCGGCGATGCGGGCTTCTACTTCGTGAGCGTGGTCGGCGGCCTGATGTCGAGCGCGAGCGCCGTGGCCGCGGCCGCCGCGCTCGCGTCGCAGGGCAGCCTGTTGGCCACCACGGCGGGCACGGGCGCGGTGCTGGCCTCGCTCACGAGCATCGCCTTCAGCATGTCCTTCGTGCTGCGCACGCGCGAGCGCAGCCTCACCACGAAGCTGTGCACGGCCATGCTGTGCATCGCCGTCGCCGGCGCCATCGGGCTGGCCGGCCGGCACCTGGTGCTGCCGCTGATCCTGCCGAGCGCCGGTTGAGCGCCGCATCCGTCCATTTCCTTTTCGAACCCGACCCCATGAGCCATCCCTCGAAGAACATCGAATCCGTCCTGGTTGAGAACCGCGTGTTCCCGCCCGATGCCCGCGCCACGCAAGGCGCACGCATTTCCGGCATGGCCGCCTACGAGGCCCTGTGCAAGGAAGCGGAACAGGACTTCGAAGGCTTCTGGAGCCGCCAGGCCACGACCCACCTGCAGTGGACGAAGCCCTTCAGCAGGATCCTCGACGAATCGAACGCGCCGTTCTACCAATGGTTCGGCGACGGCGAGCTCAATGCCAGCGCCAACTGCCTCGACCGCCACATCGGCACGCCGGTCGAGAACAAGACCGCTATCGTCTTCGAGGCCGACGACGGCACCGTCACCCAGGTCACCTACAAGGAACTGCTCGCACGCGTGAGCCAGTTCGCCAATGCGCTGAAAGCCTCCGGCATCCAGAAGGGCGACCGGGTCATCGTCTACATGCCGATGACGGTCGAGGGCGTGATCGCGATGCAGGCCTGCGCGCGCATCGGCGCCACCCACAGCGTGGTGTTCGGCGGCTTCTCGGCCAAGGCGCTGCAGGAACGCATCATCGACGCCGGCGCGGTCGCGGTCATCACGGCCAACTTCCAGCTGCGCGGCGGCAAGGAACTGCCGCTCAAGGCCATCGTCGACGACGGCATCGCGCTCGGCGGCTGCGAGTCGATCAAGACCGTGTTCGTCTACGAGCGCACGCCCTCGGCCTGGAATCGCGTCGAAGGTCGCGACAAGACCTTCGCCGAAGCGCTCAAGGGCCAGAGCACCGAGTGCGCGCCCGAGCCGGTGAATGCCGAGCACCCGCTGTTCATCCTCTACACCTCGGGCTCCACCGGCAAGCCCAAGGGCGTGCAGCACGCCACCGGCGGCTACCTGCTGTGGGCCAAGATGACGATGGACTGGACCTTCGACATCCGTCCCGAGGACGTGTTCTGGTGCACCGCCGACATCGGCTGGATCACCGGCCACACCTACGTCGCCTACGGCCCGCTCGCGGCCGGCGCCACGCAGGTGGTGTTCGAAGGCATCCCGACCTTCCCGCACGCGGGGCGCTTCTGGCAGATGATCGAGAAGCACAAGGTCAGCGTGTTCTACACCGCGCCCACCGCGATCCGCTCGCTGATCAAGGCGGCCGAGGGCGACGAGAAGGTGCATCCGAAGAACTGGGACCTCACGAGCCTGCGCATCCTCGGTTCGGTCGGCGAGCCGATCAATCCCGAAGCGTGGATGTGGTACCACCGCAATATCGGCGGCGAGCGCTGCCCGATCGTCGACACCTTCTGGCAGACCGAGACCGGCGGCCACGTGATCACGCCGCTGCCGGGCGCCACGCCGCTGGTGCCGGGTTCGTGCACCCTGCCGCTGCCGGGCATCATGGCCGCGATCGTGGACGAGACCGGCAAGGACCTGCCCAACGGCGCGGGCGGCATGCTGGTGATCAAGCGGCCCTGGCCCTCGATGATCCGCACGATCTGGAACGATCCCGAGCGCTTCAAGAAGAGCTATTTCCCCGAGGAGATGGGCGGGACGATCTACCTGGCGGGCGACGGTGCGGTACGGTCCGCTGGCGGACCCTCCGGGTCCGGCGCCGACCGCGGCTACTTCCGCATCACGGGCCGCATCGACGACGTGCTCAACGTCTCGGGCCACCGGCTGGGCACGATGGAGATCGAATCGGCGCTGGTGTCCAGGACCGACCTCGTGGCCGAGGCCGCGGTGGTGGGGCGTCCCGACGACGTGACGGGCGAGGCGGTGTGCGCCTTCGTGGTGCTCAAGCGCGCGCGGCCGACCGGCGAGGAGGCCAGGCAGATCGCCACCGAGTTGCGCAACTGGGTGGCCAAGGAGATCGGGCCGATCGCCAAGCCCAAGGACATCCGCTTCGGCGACAACCTGCCGAAGACGCGCAGCGGGAAGATCATGCGGCGGCTGCTGCGCAGCATCGCCAAGGGCGAGGCGATCACGCAGGACACGTCGACGCTCGAGAACCCGGCGATCCTGGATCAACTGTCGCGGGCGAACTGATTCCCCCGGGCGGCACCGCCCGATCGCCGGAAGGCGCGCGCCGCTAACCCGTGGTTCGCAGATCGTGCTCCCGCAGCATCACGGGCGGCGTCGATCCCTGCGCCAGCCGGCGCCGCACGGCGGCATCGATCTCCTCGGCATGCGATGCGTAGGTCTCGAGCGGATCGGCGTTGTCGCCGGTGCGGAAGTGGTAGTGCAGGGTCGTCTTGCCGATGCTGGCGTCCACGCTGCGGCCGTCGACCGTCACGAGGAAGCGGACCGCGTTCGAGGCGTCGTGGAAGAAAGGGGTGTCGGACATGGCGCTAGTTCCCGCGGGCCGCGATCGCGACCCGCGCAATGTGAGAAGAGGACGCGACCGCTGTGTCATGCAGAGCCTTCGAGGCGTTCGCCGCGGCCGCGCTTCGATGCCTAGAAGGACGCATCGATTGCCCAGAGCACGAGCAGCACGGCGGCGTAGAGGACGCCGGCGAGGATCAGTGCGGTGCGCAGCGACCCCATCTCGGGGACCGAGGGCACGATGACCGGCGGGGCCAGGGCGGGGGGAAGGGCGGGGAAGGGCTTTTTCATGGGAGCGCTTTCGTTGCGAGCCATGGCGTCGAGCGGCGCGCCCGGTTCGGGCGACCGCAGCCAGGCAGTCGGCCCACGCTACGCCTGTTCGAGCGACAGCGCTCGACTTTCTCGCGCCTCGCGGCCGCGCAGCCGTGCGGGGCCTTGTAGGCCAACAGGCCTTTCTCGCGCGCAGGCCGAATAAGTGAGCGCGGGGGCCGGAAAGAGAGTACGGTCGGCAGACGTTCACAGTTATCGCGATCGCGCGGCAGCTCTTGATCCGTCACAAGGAGCCGTAGCCATGTCCGCCCCCCTCTCGTCCCCCCATTCGCACGCCGACCTCATCGGCAGCGACGTCGACTCCCTCGCCTCCCACATGCGCCACTGCGCGCGCGCGCACGGACGCTGGTCCTCGCTGCGCGGCCGCCTGCAGCAGCTGCACGCGCTCGCGGCCGGCCGCATCGTCACCCTGGCTTGCGCCGCCGTGGTGCTCGGCATCGGCCTGTTCCTCGCGGCTTGAGCGCCGCGGCCATCGTCCACAGGCTCGACGGACTGAGCGCCTATGCGCGCAAGCTGCTGCTCGACCCGCACGATCCGGTGGCACCGCCGATCCGCGCGGAGCTGTTCGGTGCGCAGCGTTTCGAGCAGCACGGGCGCAGCCTCGCGCGCGCGCAGGCGCTGGTGGAGGACGACGACCGGCCTCGCCACGCGCGCGAGCGCGCGCCGTTCTTCCCGCGCGTGCACGAGAACCTCGAGTCGCTGCGCGGCGCCTTCGACTACATCGCGCTGATCTCGCAGAGCGGGCGCTACGTGTCGCCGGCCGCGGAATGGCTGCTCGACAACTTCCACCTGGTCGAGGCGCAGCTGCAGCAGATCCAGGACGGCGTGCCGCGCAGCTATTACGCGCGCCTGCCCAAGCTCGCGCGCGCGCCGCTGGCCGGCCTGCCGCGCGTCTACGGCATCGCCTGGGCCTACGTGGCCCACACCGACAGCGTGCTCAACCCGGCGCTGTTCACCGCCTTCCTCGAGGCCTACCAGGACGTCGACGAGCTCACGCTCGGCGAACTCTGGGCGCTGCCCACCACCTTGCGCGTGGTGCTGCTCGAGAACCTGCGCCGCGTGGCCGAGAGCATCGCCGAGCACAAGGTGGCGGGCGAGATCGCGCATGCGGCCTGGGACGCGGCCGCGCGGCTCGACGCGGCCGAGCTCGACGTGCTGTTCCGCGCGCTGCACAGCCACGGCCTGCAGCACAGCTACCTCACGCAGCTGTGGCAGCGCCTGCCGGGCGAGCATGGCGAGAACATGCCCGCGCTGGTGCGCTGGACCGAGCAGCATTGCCCGAACGGCGCGGCGCTGATCCGCGATGCGCAGGACGCGCAGGTGGCCGCCAACCTGACCGTCGGCAACATCATCACCACGCTGCGCATGGTCGGGCAGGTGGAGTGGAACGACCTGATCGAACCCGTGAGCCGTTCGCTGCGCGTGCTGCGCGAGCTGCCGAGCTTCGCGGCCGAGAGCGAGTCCACGCGCCAGCAGATCACGCACGCGATGGAGCAGGTGGCGCGCCAGAGCCGGCGCTCCGAGCGCGAGGTGGCGCAGGCGGTGGTGCGACTCGCCATCGCGGCCGCGCACGACGGCATCGATACGCGCGAGCCCGATGTCGACCCGGCGGACGAGACCGCCGGTTACTACCTGTTCGGCCAGGGCCTGCCCGCGCTCGACGCGCTGCTGCGCCCGAACCCGGAGGCCGCGGGCCAGCGCGCGCGCCGCGCCGCGCGGCACGGCACGCGCTCGTGGCGGCTGCCGCTCTATGCCTTCGCCGTCGTGCTGTTCACCGGCCTGCTGCTGCTGGCCGTCGCGCACGGATTGCCGCATCGCGGCGGCTGGCTGTCGGTGCTGGCGCTCGCGCTGCTCGCCTGGCCGCTGTCGGAGGCCGTGACCGCGCTGGTGCAGCGCATCGTCGCGGAGTCGGTGCGCGTGCAGCCGCTGCCGCGGCTCGATTTCGCGGCCGGCATTCCCGCGCGCCACCGGGTGCTGGTGGCCGTGCCGGCGATGCTGGTCTCGGCCGAGGGCAACGCGCAGCTCGCGCACCGGCTCGAGCTGCACTGGCTCGCCAACCGCGAGGAACAGGCCCAGTTCGCGCTGTTGACCGACTGGGCCGACGCGCCGCTCGCGACGCTGCCCGGCGATGCACCGCTGCTCGAGGACGCGCTCGCGCGCATCGCGGCGCTCAACGCGCGCCATCCCGCGGCCGAGGGCGCGTTGCCGCGCTTCGTGCTGCTGCACCGCCCGCGCAGCTGGAGCGACACCGAGCGGCGCTGGATCGGCTGGGAGCGCAAGCGCGGCAAGCTCGAGATGCTGCTGCGCCTGCTGGCGCAGGGCGAGGCCGACGGCTTCCTGCCGCTGGCGCCCGGCAGCTTCGCGACCGGCCGCACGCCCTACGTGCTCACGCTCGACAGCGACACCGTGTTGCCGCCCGGCGCGCTGCGCGAGCTGGTCGCGGTCGCCGCGCATCCGCTCAATGCGCCGCGCGTCGATGCCGCGCGCCGCCGCGTGGTCGGCGGCTACGGCATCCTGCAGCCGCGCATCGTCACGCCCTTCGGCCCGCGCGAGGAGCGCTCGATGTTCCGCTGGATCTTCGCGGGCGCCTGCGGGCTCGATCCCTACAGCAACGGCGCCTCCGACGTGTACCAGGACGTGTTCGGCAGCGGTTCGTTCACCGGCAAGGGCCTGCTCAACGTGCGCGCCGTGCACGCGGTGCTCGATCGCCGCCTGCCCGACGGCGCGGTGCTGAGCCACGACCTGCTCGAAGGATCGATGGCGCGCTGCGCGGTGGTCAACGACATCGTGCTGGTGGAGGACTTCCCGCACCACGCGGGCGTGTTCGCCTCGCGCGTGCACCGCTGGGTGCGCGGCGACTGGCAGCTGCTGCCGCTGATGCGGCGCGCCGGCCACTACGGCATCGATGCCGTGGGCCTCTGGAAGATGGGTGACAACCTGCGCCGCTCGCTGGTGGTGCCGGCCTCGTTCGCGCTGCTGGTGCTGGTGGTGTTCACGCATGCGCTGCCGCTGGGCTGGACCTTGCTGGCCGTGGCCGCGGGGCTGACCATCGGCCCGGTGCTCGGCGCGCTGGCCGGGCTGGTGCCGACGCGGCGCGCGATCGAGCTGCGCCATTTCTTCGACGTCGGCGCGGTCGAGCTGCTGCGCGCCCTGGCCGGCGCGGCCTGGCAGTTCGTGCAGCTCGCCGCGCAGGCGCGCATGCTGCTCGATGCGATGGCGCGCGCGCTGTGGCGGCTGCTGGTGAGCCGGCGCGGCCTGCTGCAATGGACCACCGCCGCGCAATCGCAGGCGCAGTCGAGCCAGCGTCTGGCCGTGTTCGTGCGCGGCGGCGGCGCGGTCGGCCTGGCCTGCCTGCTGCTGGCCGTGGCCGCGTACCGCAGCGACTGGCCGGTGCTGGCGCCGCTGCTGTTCGTGCTGTGGGCGCTGGCGCCGGTCGCGGCCTGGTGGGGCAGCCGCGTCGAGACCGGGCGTCCCGACGCGCTCGACACCGGCCAGCGCGACTACCTCGAGGCGCTGGCGCGCGACACCTGGCGCTTCTTCGAGCACGTGGTGGGCGCGCAGGACAACCACCTGCCGCCCGACAACCTGCAGACCGATCCCGAGCCCGCGCTGGCGCACCGCACCTCGCCGACCAATATCGGCATGTACCTGCTGGCGGCCGCATGCGCGCGCGAGTTCGGCTGGATCGGCAGCACCGAGCTGGTGGCGCGGCTTTCGGCCACGCTCGCGAGCGTCGACCGGCTGCACAAGCACCAGGGCCACCTGTGCAACTGGTACGACACGCGCACGCTCGAGCGGCTGGCGCCGGCCTACGTCTCGAGCGTGGACAGCGGCAACCTCGCCGGCCACCTGATCGCGGTGGCGCAGGCCTGCCGCGCCTTCGCGGCGCAGGACGCGGCCGGCGCGCCCAACGGCGAGGCGCTCGAGGCGCTCGCCAGGCGCTGCGAGGCGCTGTGCGACGGCATGGACTTCCGCGGGCTCTACGACCCCAAGCGGCACCTGTTCCACATCGGGCTGCGCGTGGACGACGACGTGCTCGACGCCAGCTACTACGACCTGATGGCCTCGGAGTCGCGGCTGCTGAGCTTCCTCGCGATCGCCAAGGCCGACGTGCCGCGGCGCCACTGGATGGCGCTGGGCCGGCCCTTCCTGCTGGTGGGCTCCCGGCCCGGCCTCAAGTCGTGGTCGGGCTCGATGTTCGAGTACCTGATGCCCTCGCTGGTGATGCCCGAACCCGACGACGGCCTGCTGCAGGTGGCCAATGCCGCCGCCATCGCCGAGCACCGGGCCTTCGCGCGCACGCAGCAGCTGCCCTGGGGCGTGTCGGAGTCGGCCTATCACGGGCGCGACCATTCGCTGGCCTACCAGTACGCGCCCTTCGGCGTGCCGCGCCTCGCGCTGCGCCGCACGCCGCCCACCGACCGCGTGGTGGCGCCCTATGCGAGCGCGCTGGCCGGGGTGCTCGCGCCGGCAGCGGCGGTCGACAACCTGCGGCTGCTCGAATCGCTGGGGGCGCGCGGCGCCTACGGCTTCCACGACGCGGTCGACTTCACCGCCTCGCGCCAGCACGAAGGGCAGGACTTCACGGTCGTGCGCAACTTCATGGCGCACCACCAGGGCATGACCCTGGTGGCGCTGTGCAACGTGCTGCGCGACGACGCGCCGCGCCGCTGGTTCGGCAGCGCGGCCGTGGTGGAGGCGCATCTCTCGCTGCTGCACGAGCGCACGCCGCGCCAGATCATCGGCAGCGCCGACCCGCGCTCGCCGCCCGAGCCCAGCCGCGGCGAGCTGCCGCCGATGTTCCAGCCGCGGCTGGTCGATCCGCTGGCGCCGGGCCCGCAGCCCACGCACCTGCTGTCGAACGGCCGCTACACGGTGGCGCTGCGCGCCAGCGGCGCGGGCGTGAGCCGCTGGCGTTCGTTCAACGTCACGCGCTGGCGCGACGACCCGCTGCGCGACGGCTACGGCACCTTCTTCTACCTGCGCGACGACGCGCGCGACACGCCGGTTTCGCTGACCGCATTGCCCGCGCCCGGCATCGACTGGGAGTACCGCACCCGCTTCCTCGCCGACCAGGTGCAGTTCGATGCCAGCGGACCGGGCCTGCAGGTGCGCACCACGGTGCTGATCAGCCCCGAGGACGACACCGAACTGCGCAGCATCAGCCTGCACAACACCGGCGAGCGCACGCGCACGCTCGAGCTGTTCTCGTACTTCGAGCCGGTGCTCTCGAATCCGAAGGCCGACGAGGCCCATCCGGCCTTCGCCAACCTGTTCGTCGAGTCGCGCTGGCGCCCGGACCTGCGCGCGCTGCTGATGTCGCGCCGGCCGCGGCTGCAGGGCGATCCGGCGGTGGCGGCGGTGCATTTCGTGGCCTCGGTCGATGCGCACGTGATCGCCATCGACTGCATGACCGATCGGCGCGCCTTCGTCGGCCGCAACCGCACGCTAGCGGCGCCGGCGATCGACATGCAGCCGCTCGATGCCGCCGGCGCGCCCGTGAACGGCCTCGATCCCATCGCCTGCCTGCGCGTGCGGCTGTCGATCGCGCCGGGCGCCACCGCGCGGCTGGGCTTCGCCACCGCGGCCGACGACAGCATCGAGGCGCTGATGCCCACCATCGACCGCTACCTCGAGCCGATGCACGTGGAGCGCACGAAGCGCATGGCCGCCACGCTGGCGCAGGTGCGGCTGCGCGACCTGACGATCACGCCCGCGCAGAACGTGGCGCTGCAGGACCTCACCACCATCCTCACCTACACCACGCCGCGCCCGATGGGCGAGCGCGGCCTGTTCGACCTGCGGCAGATCTGGCGCTTCGGCATCTCGGGCGACAAGCCGATCGTGCTGGTGCTGATCCACTCGATGAGCGGCATGGGCCTGGTCAACGCGCTGCTGCGCGCGCAGCCGTGGTGGGGCTTCGGCGGCGTGGCCTGCGACCTGGTGGTGATCAACGGCGAGCCCGCTTCCTACCTGCTGTCGCTGCAGCGCGAGATCGAGACCTTGCGCCAGCGCGTGCTGCAACAGACGCGCAACAGCTTTCCGCGCAACGACACGGCCGGCTTCTACCTGCTGCACGAGCAGGAGGTGTCGGCCGCCGAGCGCGCGGCGCTGTCGAGCATGGCGCGCGTGGTGTTCACCGCCGACGGGCGCGCGCTCGACGTGCAGGTGGCCGCGCTGCGCGAGGCGCGCGGCATGGGGCCGTGGGCGCCCGAGGCCGTGCTGCCGCCGGCGGTGCCGCTGGCAAGCGGGGCCGCGCCGAGCCTGCCATCCGAGACCGTCGCGGGCGAGTTCGATGCCGCGAGCGGCGAGTTCCGCTTCGAGGTCGGCCTCGCGCGCCGCACGCCGCGGCCATGGATCAACGTGATCGCCAACGCGGGCTTCGGCTTCCAGGTCTCCGAGTGGGGCAACGGCTTCACCTGGGCCGGCAACAGCCGCATGCACCAGCTCACGCCGTGGTCGAACGACCCGGTGCAGGACCCGGCCTTCGAGCACTACCTGCTGCAGGACCTGGCGTCGCGCGAACTGCTGCCGCTCACGCCGGCGGGGCGCGGCGCCAGCGTGGGCGCCCCCGACGATCTGCTGCACCGCGTTCGCCATGGCCAGGGCTACACGGTCTTCGAATGCCGAGTGGGCGGGCTGTCGCTGAGCACCACCTTCCTGGCCGACCGCGACGATGCCGTGAAGCTGGTGCATGTGCAGCTGCGCAACGACGGCGGCGGCACGCGCCGGCTGCGCGCGCTCGCGATGGCCGAGTGGCAGCTGGGCGCGGCGCGCGGCGAGCGCCGCAGCGTGCGGACCTGGAAGCAGGACGATCTGGCGGCCGTGTTCGGCGAACAGCGTGAATCGAGCGGCGGCTTCGGCGGCGGCACCGCCTTCCTGATGCTCGCGGGCCTGCCGGGCGCCACCCAGTGGACCTGCGACCGCAACGAATTCTTCCGTGGCCGCGGCATCGTCGAGGTGCCCGACAGCCTCGGGGGCCGCGGCGGCAGCGGGCTCGATGCGTGCGCGGCCGTCGACGGCGAATTCAGGCTGGCCGCGGGCGAGGGCGCGAGCTTCACCTTCGTGCTGGGCCATGCCGACAGCGCCGAGGCCGCCATCGCGCTCGCGCGGCGCTGGCGCGAACGCGACGTGCCGGCCGCGCTCGCGCAGGTCGACGGCTTCTGGGACGAGCTGCTGGGCCGGCTGCGGGTGCGCACGCCCGATCCGCTGTTCGACGCGATGGTCAATCGCTGGCTGGTCTACCAGACCCTGGCCTGCCGGCTGTGGTCGAAGGCCGGCTTCTACCAGGCCGGCGGCGCCTTCGGCTTCCGCGACCAGCTGCAGGACGCGATGGCCTTCGCGCTCACCGACCCGCAGCGGCTGCGCGCGCAGATCCTGGTCAACGCGGCGCGGCAGTTTCCCGAGGGCGACGTGCAGCACTGGTGGCACATGCCCGGCGGCGCCGGCGTGCGCACGCATTTCGCCGACGACCTGCTGTGGCTGCCGTTCGCGGCCGCGCACTATGCGCAGGTGACCGGCGACGGCACGCTGTTCGACGAGAGCGTGGGCTTCATCGAGGGCGCGGCGATCCGGGCCGGCGCCGAGGACGCCTACTACACGCCGCAGCATGCCGGCCGCGTCGCCAGCCTCTACGAACACGGCGCGCTGGCCATCGACCGCAGCCTCGCGATCGGCGCGCATGGCCTGCCGCTGATGGGCACGGGCGACTGGAACGACGGCATGAACCGCGTCGGCCACGAGGGCCGCGGCGAATCGGTCTGGCTCGCGTGGTTCCTCTGCAGCGTGGTCGAGCGCTATGCGCCGATCGCGCAGGCGCGCGGCGAGACCGAACGCGGCGCGCGCTGGCTGCGCGCGCGCGAAGGCTGGATCGCCGCGCTGCACGACGCGGGCTGGGACGGCGCCTGGTTCCGCCGCGCCTTCTTCGACAACGGCGCGCCGCTGGGCTCGGCCGCCAACGACGAGTGCCGCATCGACCTGATCGCGCAGGCCTGGTCGGTGCTGTCGGGCGCGTCGGACGAGGGCCATACCCAGGCCGCGATGGCCGCCGCGAAGGCGCATCTGCACGACGACACGGCCGGGCTGCTGCGCCTGCTGGCGCCGCCCTTCGTGCAGTCGGCCAACAACCCGGGCTACATCCAGGCCTACCCGCCGGGCGTGCGCGAGAACGGCGGACAGTACGCGCACGGCGCCGTGTGGGGAATGATGGCGCAGGCGCTGCTGGGCGACCGCGAAGCGGCCTGGGCGAGCTTCGAGGGCCTGAGCCCGGCCCATCGCGCCAGCGATCCGCGGCGCGGGCCGGCCTACGAGCTCGAGCCCTACGTGATGGCCGGCGACATCTACGGCGCCGCGCCCTACGTGGGACGCGGCGGCTGGAGCTGGTACACGGGCTCGGCCGCGTGGCTGCACCGCGCGGCGGTCGAGACCCTGCTGGGCCTCTCGGTGAAGGGCGACGCGCTGTCGCTCGCGCCGCGCGTGCCGGCGCACTGGCCGGCCTTCGAGATCGAACTGCGGCTCGGGGAGCGCGAATTCACGCTGCAATGGGGCGCGCCGCAAGGCGCCGCCGCCGCCACCCACCATGCGGGGGAGGGCGACTGGATCGACTGGCGGGCGCTGCCCGCGAAGGCGGTGGTGCGGATCGGCAGGCGCTCGGGCGCCTGAACCGCCGGCGCCCGGCTCACAGCAGCCCGGTCAGGGTCGCGCGGCTCACGGCCTGCGCGCGCGAATGCACGTTGAGCTTCTTGTAGATGTTCTTCATGTGGGCATTGACGGTCTGCATCGAGATGCCGAGCGCCTCGCTCACCGTGCGCGTCGCCTGGCCGCGTGCCACGCAGTCGAGCACCTCGCGCTCCCGCGTCGTCAGCACGATGTCCAGCGGATGGGCATCGGGCGTGGGCCGCTCGACCGAATGCTGGCCCATGCGTGCCAGGAGCCGTCGCGACAGCCTGGGCGTGATGGCCGCGCCGCCGTTCACCACCTGCAGCACGGCCTGCGCGAAGCTCTGTTGCCATGCGTTCTTCAGCAGGTAGCCGGTGGCGCCGACCTCGAAGGCGCGCAGCACGTGGGCGTCGTCCTCGAGGGCGGAGACCACGATGATCTCGCAGTGGCTCTGCTGCTTGCGCGCATCCCGGATCAGCTCGAAGCCCGAGCCGTCGGCCAGGCGCAGGTCGAGCATCAGCACGTCGAACTCTTCCGACGCGAGCAGGCGCCGCGCGTCGCGCGCGCTGCCGGCCTGGCCCTGGAGCCGGATGCGCAGGTCCGACAGCAGCTCCTGCGCGATGACGCGGCGCATGCCCTCGTCGCCGTCCACCAGCAGCACGCGCACCGGGGCATCGTCCTGCCCGGTCATGAAATGCGGCCACTGCGGCTCGCCCGGTCGACAGGCCCCGCCGGCCTCGCGCGGCCGGAGGCGATAGACCTGACCGCCGTTGGACTCGGCGAAGCTCTTGCGGATGGACGTTGATTCGTCGGACATGAATGACTCCCCTTTTGTCGAAGCGACCTGGGTGTCCCAGGTTATCGCGGAATCCACGAATGGAGTACTTTCTGCTTGCTTTAAATGTAGGCAGGGGCGCCGTCGGCGCGCGACCCTCGGGTTGTAGGGTACGTAGTCGAAAGGCCCAAGTTGCCAACCGCGAGGGTGGAACTCCTGTACGCTGCATCCACCTCAACCAAGGAACCGTGATGAAGAAGAAGATCGCGATCGTCACGGGCATCAGTGGCCAGGACGGCGCCTATCTGGCGCAACTGCTGCTGGCCAAGGGCTATGTGGTGCACGGCACCTACCGCCGCACCAGCTCGGTCAATTTCTGGCGCATCCAGGAACTCGGCATCCAGGACCATCCCGATCTGCATCTGGTCGAGTACGACCTCACCGACCAGGGAAGCTCGCTCAGCCTGGTCCAGCAGACGCAGCCCGACGAGATCTACAACCTCGCGGCCCAGAGCTTCGTCGGCGTCAGCTTCAACCAGCCCGTGGCCACGGCGCACATCACCGGCATCGGGGCGCTGCACCTGCTCGAGGCGATAAGGCTCATCGACCGGCGGATCCGCTTCTACCAGGCATCGACCTCCGAGATGTTCGGCAAGGTGCAGGCCGTGCCCCAGGTCGAGAGCACGCCGTTCTATCCGCGCAGCCCCTACGGCGTGGCCAAGCTCTATGCGCACTGGATGACCGTCAACTACCGCGAGAGCTACGGCATCTTCGGCAGCTGCGGCATCCTGTTCAACCACGAGAGTCCGCTGCGCGGGCGCGAGTTCGTGACGCGCAAGATCACCGACGCCGTGGCCCGGATCAAGCTCGGCAAGCTCGACGTGCTGGAGCTCGGCAACCTCAACGCGCAGCGCGATTGGGGCTTCGCGCAGGAGTACGTGGAAGGCATGTGGCGCATGCTGCAGACCAGCGAGCCCGATACCTACGTGCTGGCGACGAACCGCACCGTGACCGTGCGCGACTTCGTCCGCCTGGCGTTCCGGGGCGCGGGGATCGAGGTGGAATTCAGGGGCGCGGACGAGGCGGAAACCGCCGTCGACACGGCGACGGGCCGGACGGTGCTGCGCGTGAACCCGCGCTTCCACCGTCCCGCCGAGGTCGACCTGCTGATCGGCGACCCCGCCAAGGCCAGGGAGCACCTGGGATGGGAGCCCACCACCACGCTCGAGCAGCTCTGCCAGATGATGGTGGACGCCGACCTGCGTCGCAACGAGGCCGGCTTCTCGTTCTGAGCGCCGCGCCGCCTCAGGCGGGCTGCGGTTCGGGCAGCGGACGCGGACTGTTCCACGCCACTGCCGGCGCCGCGACCGCGCCTTCGCCGGCGATCGACAGCAACGGCTGGTTCTGCGCATCGCCGCGATCCGCCACGATGCCGCAGCGCCCGTAGCTGTCGTCGAAGCGCACGATGTCGTCTTCGCCGAGGTAGCTGCCGGTCTGGACCTCGATCACCTCCAGCGTCGTCTTGCCCGGGTTCTCGAGCCGGTGCACGCAACCCAGCGGCAGGTAGATCGATTCGTTCTCGCGCACCAGCCTGACCTTGCCGTCGCAGGTGGTCTTGGCCGTGCCCTGCACCACGATCCAGTGTTCCGAGCGGTGGTGATGCATCTGCAGCGACAGCTTGGCGCCGGGCTTGACCGTGATGTGCTTGACCTGGAAACGCTCGCCGTTGTCGACGCTGTCGTACGCGCCCCAGGGCCGCACCGTGCGCCGGTGCTCGGTGGCCTCGGGCCGGCCCTCGAGCGCCAGCATGCGCACCACCTCCGCGACCTGCTCCGCGCAGTCCGCGCTCGCGACCAGCACCGCGTCGGGCGTGTCGACGATGATCAGGTTCTCGGTGCCCAGCGCCACCACCGGGCGATGCGGCGCATGGATGAAGGTGTTGCGCGCGCGCAGGCTGCGGCCCTTGCCGCTCGTGCGGTTGCCGGCCTCGTCGGCGGGGTGCAGGGTCGCCACCGCGTTCCAGCTGCCCACGTCGCTCCACGCGCCCTCGAAGCGCACCATCGCGATGTCGGGGTGCTTCTCGAGCACCGCGTAGTCGATGCTCTCGCTGCGGCAGGCCTGGAAGGCCTCGACGCCGAGCCGAAGGAAGCTGCCGTCGACCGACGACGACGCGACCGCGTGCTCGCAGGCCAGCAGGATGTCGGGCGCATGCGTGCGCAAGGCCGCGACCAGCGTGCCGGCGCGCACGAGGAAGATGCCCGCGTTCCAACAGAAGCCGCCATGCGCGATCAGCGCCGCCGCCACCTCGGCCTGGGGCTTCTCGAGGAAGCGCGAGACCGCGTGGCTGCAACCGTCGCCCGCGGCGGCACCCACCTCGATGTAGCCGTAGGCCGTGCTCGCGAAGGTCGGCGTGACGCCGAAGGTCACGATGCGGCCGGCGCGCGCCGCCTCGACGCCGCCGCGCACGGTGCGCGCGAACAGTTCGGCATCGGGGATGTGATGGTCGGCGGGCGCGAACAGCAGCAGGTCGTCGGCCCCGGCCTGCAGCGCCGCCACCGCCATCGCGGCCGCGGTGTTGCGGCCCCCGGGCTCGAGGATCTGGCGCCCGCCGATGCCGGCGGCGTCCACGGTCTCGCGCACGAGGAAGCGATGTTCCTCCGAAGCGATGCAGGTGATCTCGCCATGCAGGCCGCGCAGCCGCTCCAGCGTGAGCTGCAGCAGGCTCTTGCCTCCCACCAGCGGCGCGAACTGCTTGGGCAATGCCTTGCGCGAGAGCGGCCACAGGCGCGTGCCGCTGCCGCCGCACAGGACGACGGGATGGATGATGGAGGTGGTCATGGGGTGTCCGATGGAAGGAAAAAGGGGGGAGAAGCGCGAGGGAGGAGGGGCGGCGGCTCAGAGCTGGCCGGTGTGCGTCGCGAAGCTCACGGCCTGCGCGCGCGAATGCACCTGCAGCTTCTTGTAGATGTTCTTGATGTGGGCATTGACGGTCTGGCCCGAGATGCCCAGCCGCTCGCTGATCTCCTTGGAGACGCAGCCGCGCGCCACGCAGCGCAGCACCTCGCGCTCGCGCACGGTCAGCGTGGCTTCGCGCTGCGGCGCGTCCGGCGGCACATCGCCGCCCTGCTGGCTCAGGCGCGCGAGCAGGCGGCGCGACAGCCGCGGCGTGATCGCCGCGCCGCCGTTGACCACCTGCAGCACCGCCTGCGCGAAGCTCTGCAGCCAGGCGTTCTTCAGCAGGTAGCCGGTCGCGCCGAGCTCGAAGGCGCGCATCACGTGGGCGTCGTCCTCGAGCGCCGAGACCACGATGATCTCGCAGTAGCTGTGCTGCTTGCGTGCCTCGCGGATCAGGTCGAAGCCGGTGCCGTCGCCCAGGTGCAGGTCGAGCATCAGCACGTCGAATTCCTGCGATGCCAGCAGGCGCCGCCCCTCGCGCACGCTGCCGGCCTGCGCCTGCAGCTGGATGCGCATGTCCGACAGCAGCTCCTGCGCGATCACGCGCCGCATGAACTCGTCGTCGTCCACCAGCAGCACGCGCACCGGCGCGTTCTCCTGCCCGGTCAGGAAGTGCGGCCACTGCGGTTCGGCCGGCGGGCAGACGCCCGTGGTGTAGCTCGCGCGACGCGCGAAGGTCCGGCCGGACTCCGGCGTCTCTAGAGAGGAAGTAACGGTATCGGACATGAAGGGATCCCTGGTTGAGTGAAAGGCGTTCGGGGTAGCGGAAGCGGTGGGGGTGGGGGTGGCGGCGCGGCCTCGTCGAAGCCGTGCGGATTGCCAACCTGCCAGCGCCAGCTGTCGGCGCACATGTCGTCGAGGCTGCGGCGCGCGCGCCAGCCGAAGCGGGCCTGGGCGCTGGCCGCGTCGGCCCAGTAGGCCGGTGCGTCGCCGGGGCGCCGCGGTCCGAGGCGCAGCGCGATCGCGCGGCCGCTGGCGCGCTCGAAGGCCGCGACCACCTCGAGCACCGAGGCGCCGCGCCCCGTGCCGAGGTTGGCCATCAGGATCCCCGGCTCGCGCGTCACGTGGCGCAGCGCGGCCACGTGGCCCTCGGCCACGTCCATCACGTGCACGTAGTCGCGCACGCCGGTGCCGTCGGCGGTGTCGTAGTCGGTGCCGTGCACCACCAGGTGCGCGAGCGTGCCCACCGCCACCTGCGAGATGTAGGGCATGAGGTTGTTGGGGCGGCCGTTCGGGTGCTCGCCGATCAGGCCGCTCTCGTGCGCGCCCACGGGATTGAAGAAGCGCAGGCAGGCGATGCCCCAGCGCGCGTCGGCACGGGCCAGGTCGAGCAGCACCGTCTCGACCATGGCCTTGGTGCGGCCGTAAGGATTGACGGCGGCGTGCGGCGCGCTCTCGGGGATCGGCGAGCTCGCCGTGTCGCCGTACACCGTGGCCGAGGAGGAGAACACCAGCCGGCGCACGCCCGCGCCGTCCATGGCGCGCACCAGCGCCAGCGTGCCCGCCACGTTGACCTCGTAGTAGCCGAGCGGGTCGTCCACCGAGTCGCCGACCGCCTTCAGCCCCGCCAGGTGCAGCACCGCGCCGAAGGCATGCGCGGCGAACACCCGCTCGAGCGCCGCGGCATCGCGCACGTCGGCGCGCACCAGGACCGGTGCCACGCCCGTGATGGCCGCGATCCGCTCCAGCGAGCGCGCGCTGCTGTTGACCAGCGTGTCGAGCACCACCGGCAGGTAGCCGGCCGCGATCAGTGCCACGCAGGCGTGGCTGCCGATGAAGCCCGCGCCGCCGGTCACGAGGATCCTGGGAGGGGAGAGGGCGGCGTTCATGGCGATGCGGGCTGCTCGCCGGGTTTCGCGAGGCAGCGCAGCAGCTCGGCCTCGAGGCGCTGGAAGATCGCGTCCTGGTCCAGCTCGGCCTCGGCGAAGGCGCGGCCGGCCGCGCCCAGGGCCTCGCGCCGCGAACGGCAGGCCGCGAGCTGCGCGATCGCGTCGGCCAGCGCGCGTGCGTCGCCCGGCGGCACCACCACGCCGCGGCCCGTCACGGCGCGGCCGAGCTCGGTGTCGGGATGCGCGGTCACGATCACGGCCCGGCCGCTCGCGAGCATGCCGGTCAGCTTCGAGGGCATCACCAGGTCGGCCGCGTCGGCGCGCTGCGGCAGCACGTGGATGTCGGCGCTGCCGAGCAGCTCGTCGAGCCGCTCGGCCGGCTGCAGGTCGAGGAAGTGCACGTGGCGCAGCCGCAGGCAGGCATCCATCAGCGACGCGCGGCTCGGCCCGTTGCCGCAGATGACGAAGTGCAGCGCCGGCGCATCCGCCAGCAGCGCGGCCGCCTCGGCCAGCAGCTCGATGCCCTGCTTGTGGCCCAGGCTGCCCGCGTAGAGCACCAGCACCGCGTCGGGCGCGATGCCGAGCGCGGCGCGGTAGCCGCCGGCGGGGTTGGGTGCCTCGGGATCGCGGGGAGGCGCGGGCCGGATCGCGCGCAGGTCGACGCCGTTCGGGAACAGCACCAGCCGCTCGGGCGCCACGCCCTTGTCGGCGGCCTTGGCGAGCATCGCGGCCGAGATCGTCGAGACGCGGTCGAAGCGCCCCATCAGCCAGCGTTCGGCCGCCAGCGCCATGCGCCGCACGCGGCCGCCGCGCACCAGGCCCAGGCCGAAGGCCGCGTCCACCTCGTAGTCCTGGATGTGCAGCCACGACCTGCTGCCCGCGAGCTTCGACAGCAGCAGCACGCCGGGCGCGCAGAACAGCGGCGGCTCCACCACCATCACCACATCGGGCCGCCAGCGTGCCTGCGCCAGCAGCAGCGGCAGGCTCGACAGCATGAACGAGGCCAGGTGCGCGAGGCGGGCCGGCGTGCGCGGACGCGCGGGCACCCAGGTCGGCGCGCGCCACAGATCGACGCCGTGCCAGTCGCCGCGGCGGTAGGCCCAGGCCGAATGGCCCTCGGCCACCTGCCACTGCGGAAAGAAGGGCGGCGCCGCGATCACGCGCACCGCGTGGCCGCGCGCGCTCAGCCAGCGCGCCATCTCGCCCGAGTACTTGCCCACGCCGGCCAGCTCGGGCGCGAAGTTCATCGAGTGCAGCAGGATCTTCATGGCCGGCTCCGCAGCGCGCCGTGCGCCAGGCCGCGCGCGATGCGCACGATGGGATAGCTGCCGAACTCCAGCCGCATGCGCAGCTCGTAGAGCACGAAGTCGCTGGCGCAGGCGAGCAGGAACACGTAGTGCGGCTGGCCCGGAAAGGCCCGGATCACCACCGCGTACGACAGCAGCCGCAACCCGACCTCGAGCAGCGCCCAGCGCGCCAGCGAGGCCACCGGCACGCGCAGCGCGAGCAGCATCTCGTGGTGCACGGTGTAGGTGCGCAGCAGGAAGTAGGGCGCGATGCACAGGAAGATCTCGAGCGCCTCGTGGCCGACCTTCAGCAGCGGCGCGGCCAGCACGATCAGCGCCGCCAGCCCCGCGAACAGGCCGCAGCCCAGCAGGAAGGATTGCCGCGCGAGCCGGAACGCCGAGGCCTCGAGCTGCCCGGCGCTGGCGGTGCGCATCGCGGGCGTGCGGGTGTAGAGGAAGGCCTGCACGAACTGCGACGGCGCCTCGGCCAGCAGGAACGCGAGCTTGAAGGCGCCCACGTAGCCCAGCGGCATGAAGAAGGCCACCACCAGCAGGTCGGACTTGCGCAGCAGGAACAGCAGCAGCGAATAGACGGTCGCGCCGCCCTGCGCCGAGAGCGCCAGGGTGGCGGCACCGCGCGGCGGCCGGCCGGCGCGGCCCGTGCGCACGATGGCCGCGGCCACCAGCACGAAGGCGAACAGGTTGATGGCCAGCAGCTGCGGCACGTCGAGGGCGTCGCCCGCGTGGCCCAGCGCGGCGAAGCCGACCACGCCCAGCACCAGGATGCTCGAGCGCAGGCCGGATTCGAGGTTGAGCAGGCCCGCGTGGCCGAGCCCGCGGCTGTAGGCCAGACGCAGGCTGTTGAACGAGAACACGGCAAGCGTGGCGGCCATCAGCACCAGCGCCATGGCGGACGCGGGCACGCGCTGCAGCGCCAGCATGCCGAGCGCCAGCAGCAGCGCGATCGGCAGCCCGATCGCGAGCGTGCGCACCAGGTCGCCGCGCCGGATCCGCGGGCCCGGTCCGGCCGCATGGCGCGAGAACAGCAGCGCGCTGCCGAGCGTGCCGACCACCAGCGCCGCCTCGAGCACCGACTGGTAGACCGAATACGCGCCGAAACGCGCGGGCGCCACGTTGGCGGCCAGCAGGAAGACGGCGAGGAAGCCCGAGAGGTAGACGTAGAAGCGCGACGCCAGCGCGCCCAGCCCCTGCAGGGGCAGCGCGGACGGCAGGCGGAGCGGTCTGATCGGCATGGCGGGGCGTGATCGTTGCGGCGACACGCTATTTCGAGCCCGGCAGGTCGCCGAGCCGATGGGCGGCGGGCACGCGCCGCGCGAGCAGGCCCATGCCGAAGGCCCGGTTCTTGGCCCGGCGCGCGAACTGCAGCCCGTAGGTCAGCAGCGCGACCCGGCGCGTGCCACCGCGCAGCGCCTGCCCCATGGCCAGCTTCGCGCGGCCCTGGAAATGCAGCGCCAGCGCCTGCACCGACTCGCCGGCCTGGGTCGTGAGGCAGGGCTGGCCGTCGCGATAGGCCAGGTGCTTGGCGCCGCCCAGCAGCCGGAACTCGTTGGCGCGCAGGTTGTGGGCGCTGCTGATGTTGTGGTCGATGACACGGCCGCCGAACACGCGGTTGATCGGCCGCGCATTGCCGCTGGCGTGCGCCCACAGGTACAGCAGCGTCATGTCGGACACGCCGCCGCGCTCGCCCCGGGCCGCGAAGCGCGCGGCGATCTCGCGCAGCGTCGCGCGCCCCGCGTGGGTGGTGTAGGTGTCGAGCACGAAGGCGACGAAGCCGGCCAGCCCCGCGGCGCTCCAGTAGCTCACGTGCGGCGATATCTGGCACGGGTCCCAGCCGTCGATGGGCTCGATGAACGAGCCCGAGAAGTCGGCCTCGCCGACCAGGCGGCGCACGTGCGCGCCGAGGCCGTGGAACAGCAGCACGTCGCTGTCGAGCAGCACGAACTCGCGGCATTCGGGCCGCGCCTCGAGGTGGGCGGCCAGCAGGAAGTAGCGCCGGAAGCAGATCTTCTCGAACGCGGGCGTGTTGCTCGACAGGTGCACGTAGCTGCGGCACAGGCGCTCGTAGTCCGCGCCGGCCTCGGTGCCCGCGAGCACCAGCAGGTTCTCCCGCGCGCGGGCCGCCGATGCGCGGCACAGCGCCAGGGTCTTGTTCTGGCGGTCTTCCACCACGATGAAGGGAAGCGGTTGGGTCATGGTCGGCGAGCCTTGGAGCGGGGGCAGTGGGTTCAGGGAGCGGGCGCGGTCGCGCTGCGCACCAGCGCGACATGCGCGGGCAGGAAGTGGAAATCGGCGTCGAGCGGAAGATCGAGCGTGAGCAGCCCCTTGCGCGCGCGCGCCTCGGCGATCCAGGCGCGCACCTGGGCCGCCGAGAAGCGCGGCGGCGCCTCGCGGCCCCACGAGGCGGCCAGCGGCGTCAGCACGTGGAACATCAGGTCCGAGGGCGGCGCCGTGAGCTGCGCCGGGGGATCCATGAACTCGCCGGCCATCAGGTTCTGGCACGGCGCGGCCTTGAGGCTGAAGCGCTGCGGTCCTTCGCCCGCGTTGAAGGCGAGCCAGCGGTCGGCCGCGCCGCTGCGCGCGGCGCCGCACAGCGCGTTCCATTCGGAGGACGTCATGTCGCGCGTGTTGTAGGTGCCGTCGAACCACCAGCCGCGCGCCAGCGTGCCGTAGCGCTGCGACCACTCGGCGATCACCTGCGACCAGCCCGCGATGAAGCGCGCGGGCGGCGGCTGCTGTTCGGAGATGTCGCCGAGGCAGCCCATCAGGTAGCGATCGTCCTGCGGCGCGCGAAACGGCAGGTACAGCACCATCGCGATGCCGCGGCGGCGCAGCGCGCGACCGATCTCCAGCGGCAGGTCGCGCGGCGGGCGGTCGCGCGCGCTGGCCGGGCACAGCGCCTCGAGCGCGGCATTGGGCGCGATGTACTGGCCGCTGTTCTGCCCCAGCGTGAGCACTAGGTACGAGGCGCGCATCTCGGCCAGCTGGGTCGCGAAGGCCTCGACGTCGAAGCGCCCCACGTCGGCGATCGAACGGCGGTCGGGCAGGTAGTGGACCATCACGCCGAAGCCCGCCGGCGCCAGCGCGGGCCATGGGGCGGCGAGCGCCGGGTCGGCGGGAACGGTGGTCTGGGCGGTCGCGGCCGTCGCGGCGAGCAGCGTCGCCGCCAGGGTCCGAGCCAGGAACGAACGAAGCGTGCGGGTCATGGCAGTGCGCCCTCGAAGGAAGCGGCCGTGCGCTGCAGCCCGAGATATCGCGCCGCCACCGCCGCGGGCGTGCAGGCCGGCGCGTTCGCCCACGCCGGGCGTGCCTGCCGGTGCGACGCGAGGTAGCGCGACAGCGCCTCCAGGTCGCAGCGCCGCTCGTCGACGAGGAAGGCATAGCCGCCGAACAGCTCCCGGTGCACCGGGATGTCCGACAGCAGCAGCGGCACGCCCAGAGTCGCCGCCTCGGCGGCGGAGAGGTTGAAGCCCTCGAAGCGCGACAGCGAGATGAAGGCCTGCGCGCCGCGGTACAGGCCGATCAGTTCCTCGCGCGATACCAGCCCGCGGTGGTGCACGCAGCCGCGCAGCGCGGGCGCCTCGGCCGCCACCATGCGCGCCACCTCGGCCGCGCCGTTGCCCGTGATGTCGAGCCGGTCGACCAGCCCCGCGCGCTTCATGCGCTCGAACAGCCGCAAGGTGCCGCCGAAGTTCTTGTGCGGGTAGTAGTGGTAGGCCGCGATCAGGTAGCGCTCGCCGGCGGGCGGGGCGTCGGGCGGGACCGGCGTGGCGACCGCGTCGACCGGATTGAAGATCACCGTCGAGTGCCGGCAAGGCCCGAAATGGCGCTCGAAGTCCTGCTGGCTGCTGCGGCTGATGAACACCACCTGCGCGTGGCTGCGCGCGAGCCGGCGCAGGTTCCAGTCGAGCCAGAGCCGCTTGGTGCGGCTGAAGTGCTCGGGGTGCGCCTTGTACTGCAGGTCGTGCACGATCACGATCGCGTCGCGGTGCCGGCCGAACGGGGCGAAGGGCAGGAAGTAGTTCGGGAACAGCGACCACACCCGCCGTCCCGACAGCCAGGCGCGCAGCTGGTGGGCGTTGTAGAGCAGGGTTTCGAGCACGAAGCGGCTGAGCCCGCTGCGGCGCGCGAGCTCGAACAGCCGCGGATGCCGCTCGCTGGCCGAGGCGATCGCCTGGCCGGCCGACAGCCGCATGCCGCGCAGCAGCACCTCGGAGACGTTGAGCACGCCGCCGGCGCCCCGGTTGAGGCGCAGCGTGTCGTAGAAGAGATAGTCGGGCATCGTGGAGCTCATGCGTGGGCGGCGGGACGTGGGGCAAGCGCGCGGCGCGCGGGACCGAAGCCGGTGCACAGGGCACCGACCAGCAGCGCCGCGATCAGCCCCGAGGCCGCGAACGGTCCCCAGCCCAGGATCGGCCCGCGCATGAACGGCACGTAGGCCGCGAGCAGCACCAGCGCCGCGAGATAGCCGCGCGAGACGGGGCCGTGGGTGTCGATCGCGCGGTCGATGCGGCGGAACAGGCTCGACAGCAGGAAGCCGAACACCAGCGGGCCCGGCAGGCCGAAGTCGAAGAAGACGGTGGCGAACTGCGCCAGCGACAGGTTGCTCTGCGAGAAGTTGCCGAGGATGGCGGGCCAGCCCAGCGGGTCGAAGTCGGGAAACAGCTTCAAATCGCGCGGCAGCACGAACGAGAAGGCCGACAGCAGGTAGCGGCCGAAGCCGAGATCGGGCGCGGGCGCGCGCTCGAGCACGCCGGCCACCACGTACATCGCATCGAAGTCGGGGCTGTAGGGAAAGGTCGCGAGCGACTCGCCCCACATGCTGCCGCGCGACAGCAGGTTGAACACCGGGCCCAGGCCCGCGATGGCGGCGAAGACGACGAACGCCAGGGTCCAGCGCCGCGAGCGGCCGAGGCCATGGATCAACAGCGGCAGCAGGCCGATCAGCAGGATCTGGCGCGCGGTGTTGACCGGGTTCGCCGCGATCGCGGCCGCGGCCAGCGCCAGCGCGGCCAGGCACCAGGCGGCGGCCGTGCGCTGGCGCAGCGCATGGATCGCCAGCGCGACGAAGCACATCAGCACCACCATCTTGGGCAGCGTCGAATAGACGATGAAGTCCAGCGGCGCATTCTCGATCTCGCCGGGCAGGCCGCGCGCCACGAAGTTGAGGTCGGCGCGCGCCAACAGCACCGCGAAGGCCGCGCCCAGCAGGCCCAGCAGCAGCAGCGGATGCGCCACGCCGGGCGCCGGCGCGGTGCCCGCGGCGTGGCGCAACGGCGGATCGACGACGCCGAAGCGCGCCGCTTCCACGCCGGCCATGTACAGCAGCAGCAGCATCAGCGCCTGCGTGTGCGCCACCGTGCCGATCACGCCGGCTTCCCAGAAGCTCAGGTCCTGCGCGATCTGGATCGCCGGCGCGAGCGAGAAGTAGGTCAGCAGGGTGGTGTAGTGCACGAGCAGGAACACGCTCGCGCCCGGGCCGCCGAGCAGCGCGAGCTGCAGCAGCGACAGCAGGAACACCGCCACGTAGCCCCACACCGGGTCGAGCAGGCCGCACAGCATCGCCGCGGCGAGGCCGCACCAGAAGCACAGGATTCTCATGAGCGTCTCGCCGTTCGTTCGTTCGTTCGCGGGCGGCGGCGCTCAGGCCGGCGCGAGAGTCTCGACCGGCCGCACCGCGCGGCTGTAGTCGGCATAGGTGCGCCGCAGGCCGTCGGTCAGCGGCATCGTGGCGCGCCAGCCGATGCTGGCGGCGCGCGACACCTCGAGCAGCTTGCGCGGCGCGCCGTCGGGCTGCGAGGTGTCGAACTCGATCCGCCCGCGGTAGCCGACCACCTCGCGGATGTGATCGGCCAGCTCGGCGATCGACAGGTCGTCCCCGGTGCCGAGGTTGATGTGGGCGCGCATCGGCTCGGTGTGCGTGTCGTAGACGGCGCGCGGGAGGTTCATCACCGCGATGCAGCCGTCGACCATGTCGTCGACGTAGAGGAACTCGCGGCGCGCGCGGCCCGTGCCCCAGATCAGCACGCTCGGCGCGGCGGTGGACTTGGCGAGGTGGAAGCGCCGGATCAGCGCCGGTACCACGTGGCTGTTCTCGAGGTGGTAGTTGTCGCCGGGCCCGTAGAGGTTGCTCGGCATCACGCTGCGGTAGTCGATGCCGTGCGAGGCGCCGTACTGCCGGTTGTAGCTCTCGCACAGCTTGATGCCGGCGATCTTGGCGATCGCGTAGGGCTCGTTGGTCGGCTCGAGCCGGCCGCCGAGCAGCGCCTCCTCGGCGATCGGTTGGTCGGCCAGGCGCGGGTAGATGCAGCTCGATCCGAGGAACAGCAGCCGCGTGACGTTCGCGAGGAAGGCCTGGTGCGTCACGTTGGCCGCGATCATGAGGTTCTGGTAGATGAACTCGGCCGGGTAGCTCATGTTGGCGTGGATGCCGCCGACCTTGGCCGCGGCCAGGTAGACCTGGTCGATGCGTTCGCTCGCGAAGAAGCGGCGCACCGCCTCCTGGTCGAGCAGGTCGAGCGCCTCGCGGTCGCGCGTGACGACCTCGTGGCCCAGGGCGCGCAAGCGCCTCGAGAGCGATTGGCCCACCATGCCGCGATGGCCTGCAACGTAGATACGCATAGGTTCTTTCGTGAAGTTCAAAAATCCGGGATCGATCGATGCGGCAGCTTCGCTAGCCCGAGCCGCGCGCGCCGGCCACCACGGCGAAGGTCTTGAACAGGATGGCGACGTCGTGGCGCAGCGACAGCGTGGCGACGTAGTCGGCGTCCATCGCGGCGCGGCGGCGGTAGCTCACCTCGCTGCGGCCGCTGATCTGCCACAGGCCCGTGATGCCGGGGCGCACCGCGCAGTAGTGGCCCCAGTAGCCGCCGTACAGGTCCTTCTGCGAGAACATGCAGGGACGCGGGCCGACCATGCTCATGTCGCCCTTGAGCACGTTCCAGAACTGCGGCAGCTCGTCGATGCTGTACTTGCGCAGGATCGCGCCGAAGGGCGTGATGCGCGGGTCGCGGTCCAGCTTCTGGTACTTGGCCCACTGCAGCCGCGCCGCCGCGTCCTCGCGCAGGTGGCGCGCCAGCACCCCGTCGGCGTCGGCCACCATCGAGCGGAACTTGTAGAAGCGGAACACGCGGCCGTTCTTGCCGTAGCGCGGCTGCATGTAGATCGCGGGCCGGCCCGAGCTCAGCAGCACGCCGATCCACACCAGCGCATAGGCCCAGCCGAACAGCAGGAAGAAGCTGCCCGCCATGGCGATGTCGACACCGCGCTTGGCGGCCATCAGCGCGCGCCCCTCGAGCGAAGGCGCGGCCGGCGCGGTCTGCAGCAGGCTCATGCGGCCGCTCCCGCGGTGCCCGGCGCGGCCAGCGGCGGCGCGAGGGCCGGGTACGCATGCGCGCGCACCCGGTAGGCGCCATAGCGGTAGGCGTAGCTGCCGTAGTAGCGCTGGCGCGCGTCGAGCGCGTTGAGCACCACGCCCTGGAAGCGCGCGCCCGCGTGGCGCAGCTCCTTGATGCTCTGCGTCAGGTCGCCGAGCTCGTTGTCGCCGGCGCGCGCCACCATCAGCAGCGTGCCCATGTGGACCGCCATCTCGGCCGCCTCCGAGGCCAGCAGCGCGGGCGGCGCATCGACGATCACCGTGTCGTAGCGCTGCGAGAGCCGCTCGAGCAGCCGCGCGAAGGCCTCGCCGCACAGCAGGCCGGTGGGGTCGCGCGGCGGCATGCCGCT
Source organism: Variovorax paradoxus (assembly GCA_016806145.1). Classification (NCBI taxonomy): domain Bacteria; kingdom Pseudomonadati; phylum Pseudomonadota; class Betaproteobacteria; order Burkholderiales; family Comamonadaceae; genus Variovorax; species Variovorax paradoxus. Next base: position 2,411,543 of record CP063167.1, on the reverse strand, counting down.
GGCCAGCACGTCGAGTTGCGGCAGCACGTCGCGGTGGATGGCGGCCTGCTCGTCGATCTCGCCGAGCAGCAGCTCCGCCAGGCCGTTCCGCGGCGCCAGTCCGAAGTACGGGCCCAGGCTGCTGCGCCGCAGGTCGGCGTCGATCAGCAGCACGCGGCGGCCGCCGGCGGCGAGCACCACCGCCAGGTTGGCAGAGACGAAGCTCTTGCCGGCACCGGGCGTGGCGCTCGACACCATGATGCGGTTGTTGCGCGCGCCCGGCAGCGCGAACTTGAGCGCGGTGCGCAGCCGGCGCACGCCCTCGAGCGCCGGGTCCTCGGGGTGCTGCATGGCGAGCACGTGCACGCCGGGCAGGCCGTGCTGCGCCGCGCGGTCGAGCAGGCGCTGGCGCCGGCTCAGCGCCACCGTGCTGTAGACCTCGAGGCCGGTGTGGGCCTCGATCTCGGCCGGGCTCGCGACCGTGGCGCGCCACGAGCGGCGCAGCAGCACCGCGCCCAGGCCCGCAAACAGCCCCGCCACCAGCGCCAGGCCCATCGCGATCGCCGCCCTGGGGCGGATCGGCTTCTCGGGCTGCAGCGCCGGGTCGAGCACGCGCACGTTGCCGATGCGGCCCTCCTTCGCGAGCCGCATCTGCAGCGAGCTGTTGAGCAGCGCCACGTAGAGGTCGGTGTTGACCTTGATGTCGCGCTGCATGCGCAGCGCGTTCTGCTGCAGCTGCGGCATGCGCCGGATGCTGAGCTCGACCGTGCCGAGCCCCTTGCGCAGCGCCGCGATCTGCGCGTCGATGGTCTGCACGCTGGGATCGCGCGCGGTGAAGCGCTCGGTCAGCTCGAGCCGCTTCTGGGTGGCGTCGAAGAGCTTGGCCTGCAGGGTCACGTTCTGCGTCAGCGCATTGCGTGCCTCGTCGTCCAGGCTGATGGTGCCGTTCTGGTTGCGGTACTGGTTGTAGGCTTCCTCGGACTGCTCGAGCTGCGACTTGAGCTTGGGCAGCTCGCCGCCGAGGAAGTCGAGCGCGCGCTGCGCCTGCGCGGTCTTCTGGTCGATGTTCAGCCGCACATAGAGCCGCGCCACCTCGTTGAGCAGGGTGGCCAGCTGCATGCGGTCGCCGTGCTGCCAGCTCAGGTCCATCACCGAGGACTGCTTGCCCTTCTCGATCACGCGCAGGTCGCGCTGCAGCGCGAGCAGCGTGAGCTGCTTCGACTGGCGCACCAGCTCGAACTGCGCGCCCGGCAGGCCGGCCATCGAGCCCACCAGCAGGTGCAGCGGGCCGAGCGCGGTCTCCACGTCGAGCGGCGCCCCCACCGTGCCGACGATCGGTTCGGCCAGCTTCGGATGCGTCAGCGTGAAGCCGCTGCGCGTGCCCGCCGTGAGCAGGAAGCGCGAGCCCTCGAGCTCGGGCGGCACGTCCATCTGCGCGACGACGATGCGCTCGGCGCCATGGACGTAGCCGCCCAGGCCCAGCAGGCCGGGCTCAGACAGTTCCCTGCTGCCGCGCGCGAGCCAGGCGCCGACCAGCGGCAGGTACAGCGGCTCGGCCTCGATGTAGAGCTTGGTGTCCTCGATGGCCTGGCCCAGCACCAGCCGCGACTTGAGGATCTCGGCCTCGCCCGCGGTCGGCGTCTTGGCGTTGAGCGCGCTGCTCGCCGACTCGCCCAGCAGGGTGCCGCCCGAGCGGTCGGCGTCTTCCACCTGCAGCAGCACGTTGGCCTCGTACACGCGCGGACCGAACAGGGTGTAGAGCGCGCCCAGCAGCAGCGCGGCCGCGACGAACTTCGCGATCGTCCATCGGTTGTCGAGGAAGAGGTCGATGTGTTCCCGCAGGCGCGAGCGCGTCAGGGGAGCATCGGCCGGCGGGTCCGCGGGCGCGGAGGCCGCGATGAGCGATCGGGCATTCATGGGTTCACCTCGTGGTCTGTCGGGGGCGGGGGCGGGAGCGGGGGAGCGCGGCGAGCGGCGTGCCATCAGCGGCGGCTCGCCGTGCCGCCGAGGTTCACGACCTGGGCGGCGGGCAGGATCAGGCTGATCACGCGGTTCCAGCGCACCAGCGGCACCGGGTCGATGTAGACCACGTCGCGCGGCCGCAGCTCGAAGCGGTCCGCCAGCGCGAGCGCCACCGGGTTCTTCGCGTCGAGGTGGTAGACGTCGGGCACGTCGCCGCTGGAGTTGCGCACCACGTAGATCTGCCCCGGCGAGGAGGTCTGCAGCTCGGGGCCGCCGGCGTCGCCGATCGCCTCGTTGAGGCTCAGCCGGCCGTTGCGCATCAGCAGGGCCGAGGGCCGCAGGATCTCGCCCATCACGTAGACGCGGCTGTCGTCGCGCGTGCCGACGTTCACGACGTCGCCGTTGCGCAGCGGGATGCGGCCCGCGTCGTAGCCCTGGACCTGCAGCGCCGGCAGGTCGATCGTCAGCGCGCGCCCGTCGCGCGTGAGCACGATGCGCGAGCGGTCGGCGCTGGCGTTGGCGCTGCCCGCGCGGCTCAGGGCCTCGGCCAGCGTCATCGGCACGTCGGTGAAGATCTGCAGGCCCGGCATGCGCACGTCGCCCTCGACGTAGACGCGGCGGCTGCGGAAGGTCTGGATGCGCGCGCTGACCAGCGGGTCCTTGACGAAGGGCGCGATGCGCCTGGCGATCATCTCCGAGGCGGCGCTCTCGGTCAGGCCTTCCAGTTTGGTGCGGCCGATGTAGGGAAAGCTGATCTCGCCTTCGCCGTCCACGATGAAGCCCGGCGCGACGCTCACGCCGGTGGCGTCGGTCTGCTGCGAGATCACGGCGCCCTGGCTGGGCATCAGCTCCGGATGGCGGTAGACCACGATGCCGATCACGTCGCCGGCGCCGATCGTGTAGGCCGGCGACTTGCCGAACAGCTCGCGGACCTCGGGCGACGGCCCCGTCGGCTGGCGCGCGGCCAGCTCGCGCACCAGCGCGGGCGTGATCGGCACGATCCGCGGCTCGCCGCGCGCGCCGGTCGGTCCGGTACCGCCCGTGCTGCCCGAACTGCGCCAGGCGCCGCTGTCGGGCGAACTGAAGCCCGGGATGCCGCAGCCGGCCAGGCCGAGCGCGAGCAGTGCGCTCAAGGCCGCGGCGCCGAGGCGCGCGCGGCGCCCCGGGTGCGCGGCGGGGGCGGTTGAAACGAGGGGCGTCATGGGGTGTCCTTGGAAATCCGTGGGGGTCACTGCGGCGCGAGCGCGCCCGCGATGGGAGGGTCGAGCGGGGCCGCGGCGGTGCCGGGGCTGCGACGCTCCGCGGCGGTGCCGCGGGCGCGGGCGATCACCCAGTCGCCCACGGCGCCGAGGAACAGCTGCTGCCCCCTGGCCGTGCAGACCGTGTGATCGAGGTCGCGCAGGAAGTCGTACTGCGCGGCCTGCAGGAAGGGTTCGTCGCGGAACGCGCCGAGCTGGTCGCGTCCGCGGTCGCTGACATGCAGCGAACCCGAGTAGAGGAAGTGCAGCGCCACCTGGCGCGCCCACAGGCGCCGCATGGTGGCGCGGAACCAGGCTTCGGCGACGACCGGCGGCAGTTCCTCGCTGAAGAAGCCCGGCAGCGGCCGCGCCGCGCTGGAACGCGACAGCCAGCGCGACAGGCCGCGCCCGATCCAGCGCCGCACCTTGCCCGCGAAGGCGGGGTGGGCGGGCGCGGCCAGCGCGCGGCGCAGCGTGCGTTCCCAGCGCGCGCGCCGCTGCGGGAAGGCGAAGCCGTCGAACAGCGACAGGCCGATCACGCGCGCATCGACCATGCCGGCGCTCATCGCGTGCTCGGCGCCCGAGCACATGCCGACGATCACGAAGCGGCCGATGCCGAGCCGCGCTTCCACCAGGTCCATCGCCGCCTGCAGGTCGTGCACCGCGCGCAGCGCCAGCGGCACCGCGCTCGCGCCGCCGGGGGCCTCGCTGTCGCCGATGCCGCCGAGGTCCAGCCGCAGGCTGCTCATGCCTTGGGCGGCCAGCGCATGGGCCAGCTTGACGTTGATGCGCCGCGGCCCGACGCGGTGGTTGGCGCCCATGTTGAGCATCAGGCAGCACACCGGCAGCGGCTGGCAGTGCACGGGCTCGGTCAGCATGCCGAGCAGGCCGTCGCCGTGGCCGAAGCGCACCGGGCTTTGGGTCATGTCACTCATGGAGGGCCCCTTGCAGGCGGTTGAGCGCATCGGCCGGAACCATGGCGCTGTTGGGATAGGGATCGGCGGTCCAGTCGAGCCGGTGCTGGAAGTAGGCGAGGCGCACCGGCATGTGTCGCGACTGCTGCTCGGCCGCCCACTGGGCGGTGTGGGCCTCGTCGGGGCGCGCGAGCACCAGCGTGTCGTGCAGCGCGGTCAGCGGCAGCGATGCCGGCACCAGCGCCGAGAGCTGGGCGCGCAACTGCGCCGACAGCGACACGCCCAGCGCCTCCTCGGGCACGGCCTCGGCATCGCGCAGGTAGCCGCGCCGCCAGCCGAGGTCGGGAATGCAGAAGGTGGTGTCGACCGCCTCCACGTGCCGCTCGCGCAGCATGCTTCCATAGCGCGGGCCGTCGATCACCGGCTCCCACAGCACCAGCCGCGCCGGGTCGCAGCGCCCGTTGCGCGCTGCCAGCACGGCGAGGGTGGCGCCCAGGCGCGCGCCGACCCAGACGATGCGCGCGTCGGGCGCGAGCCCGCGCAGCGTCTCGTGGGCCGAGCACAGGTCACGGCGCCAGCCGTCGAGTTCGCCCGCGCGCTCGTCGCCCGGCGAATCGCCGGTGCCGTGGAAGTCGAAGCGCAGGGTGGCGATGCGCGAGTGGGCGAGCCGCTCGGCCAGCACCTTGAAGAAGCGGTGCGTGCGCAGGCCTTCCTGGCCGAAGGGCGGGCACAGCAGCACCGCGGTGTCGCCCGGGCGCGGCTGTTCGGCGGGATGGAACAGGCCGAACAGCTGGCGCGAGGCCGGGCCGAACATGAGCGGGCGGGCCATCATCGCGTCACCTCCACGCCACGGACCGGGTCGCCGGTGAAGGCCGCGCGCGGATTCGCGCGCAGGGCCTGCATGGCGAGCATCTGCGACAGCGCCTCGGGCGTGTCGAACAGCGTCTCGGGCGCGCGCCATTCGGCGAGCGAGGCCACGCTGCCGGCCCGCGCGGGCGCCGGGCCCACCACCAGCCACAGGGTGCGGCCGCCCAGCGGGACCTCGACGCTGCGCAGCTCGGGCCGCAGTCCCACCTCCACCGTGTCGGGCCGCACCCGCAGGCCCAGGCCGATGGCCTTGAGGCAGGCTTCCTTGCGCGTCCAGCAGGTGAGGAAGGCGAGCCCGCGCCGCGCGGCCGGCAGCGCGAGCAGGGCCTCGTACTCGCGGGGCGTGAAGTGGCGCTCGGCCAGCGTCAGCGCGTCGGGCACGGGGCGCAGGTGTTCCACGTCGGCGCCCAGCGGGCCGCGCGTGCCGACCGCGATCAGCGCCAGCGCATGGCTGTGGCTCAGCGAGAAGCGGATGCGCGGGCGCTCGGGCATCCACGGCTTGCCGAACGGGCCGCAGATCAGGCACAGCGTGTCGGCGCGCAGCGCGCTCTGCTCGGCCAGCGCGCGCCGCAGCGCGACGTGGGCGGCGATGAAGCGCTCGCGGTCGATGCCGAAGTGCAGGCGCGAGGCGCGCACGCGCTCCTCCTCGGACAGCTCGCGTTCGCAGTCCGGGTCCAGCCGCAGGTCGAGGTCGACGTAGCGGCACACGGGCGCATCGATCGAGAGGGCGTAGCTCGTGAGGTTCATCGAAGTACCTCCGTGCTTCGCACTGCGGTGCGAGCTTGCCTGGGGCGGCCCGGCGCGGCGCTCATGCCCGGTCCCCGCGCAGCCAGCCACCAAGGGTGCGTCCCAGCAGCCCGAGCGTGCGGCCGGGCGCCGGCGCACGCTTCGGCTCCCCGGCCGGCGCGATGCCCGCCGACGGCGGCGAGGCCGCCAGCTGCGCCAGGCTCTCGAACAGGTAGCGGCGCGGCTCGACGCGGCAGCCCAGGGTCAGCGCGGCGCGCTCGACCGAGCGTTGCACCAGCAGCGAATCGCCGCCGAGGTCGAAGAAGTTGTCGCTGGCGCGGATCTCGTTGACGTCGATGCCGATCACGTCGGCCCAGATCTGCGCCAGCCGCGCATGCTCGGGTGGCAGCACGTCGGCGAGCGCCGGCGCCGCCGGCGTCGCTTCCTGCACCGTCGGCGCTTCGCGCGGCTCGGCCGCGAGCTTGCGCAGGTAGGCCGCGCTGGCCGAGCCTTCCTCGCTGGCCAGCTGCGCGAGCGTCGCGTGCGGGCGGTCGGCCGCGCGGCGCAGCAGTTCGAGGTAGCGCTCGCGCAGCTGGGCGCCGGTCTCGCGCAGGTAGATGTCGGCGTTGTAGATCAGCGCGCCCTCGATCCCGTGCGGCGTGTCGAGCAGCCACACGCCGATGTCGTCGGTGGCGCCGCGCTGCAGCAGGTGCATCTGCTGCGTGCGCAGGCTGCCGATGCGCGAACCGCGTTCGCGCGCATCCTGGAACGAGAACATCGTCTGGTAGGCGCTGCCCGCGCGGGCCGGGCCACCGGGCTCGGCCACCAGGCGCTCGAACGGCACCTGCTGGCAACCCATCAGCGCGAGCAGCTCCTGCTTCACGTAGCGCAGGTAGTCCGGCAGCGTCAGGTCCATGTCGATGCGCAGCGACACCGGCAGCATGTTGTTGAAGACGCCCATCACGTTCTCGGTCTCGGGCTGCTGCCGGCCGCGCACTGGGTTGGCGACCACGAGGGTGTCGCTGCCGAGGGTGCGGCTCATCGCGAGCGCATGGATCGCGAAGCTGAACATGCTGAGCGTCACGTCGAGCGCACGCGCGGTCTCGCGCAGCCGCTGGGTGGCGGGCAGGTCGATGGCGATCCATTGCGAGCCGCCCTGGCCGCTCCTGCCGGCACGGCGCGGCATGTCGGTGCGCGGCAGGCGCGGCGCGGCCACGGCGGCGGCGCGCTCGCGCCACAGCGCGCGCTGCGCCTCGAACTCGGGCGTGGTCATCCAGCCGGCCAGCCACTCGGCATAGTCGCCGTGCGTGGTCGCGAGCGCGGGCAGCGCGTGCGGGCGGCCGCGTTCGGCCGCGTCGTAGAGCGCGGCCAGCTCGGCCTGCAGCAGGTCGAAGGACCAGCCGTCCCAGACCAGGTGGTGCGGCACGAACACGAAGACATGCGTCTCCTCGTCGATGCGGAACAGCGCGGCGTGCAGCATCGGCGCGCGATGGATGTCGATCGGACGGTCGGCCAGCTCCTGCATGCGCTCGGCGAGTTCGGCCTCGCGCTGGTCGGCCGGCAGCTCGCGCAGGTCGATCACGGGCAGCGAGAAGTCGACCGCGCGGGCGATCGTCTGCACCGGCGCGCCGTTGGCCGGATCCACGCCCATGCAGGTGCGCAGCGCGGGCTGGCGGCGGATGATCTCGCGCAGCACGGCCTCGAAGCGGGCGGCGTCGAAGGCGCCGAGCAGCCGCTGCGCCGAGGGCGCGTTGTAGACCGAGCGGCCCGGGTGCAGCTCCTCCATGAAGCGGATGCGTTCCTGCGACGGCGTCATCGGCGCCAGCTCGCGCTCGAAGCGGCAGGGCAGCGCGGTCTGCCGCGTTTCGCCCGCGCCGCGCAGGGCGGCGATCACCGCGGCCAGCCGCTCGGCCGTGGGCGCCTCGAACAGGGTGCGCAGCGGCAGCGCGAGATCGAACTCGCGGCTCAGCAGCGTGGCCAGCCGCGCGGCCAGCAGCGAATGGCCGCCCAGGGTGAAGAAGTCGTCGCCCATGTCCATGCCCGGCAGGCTCAGCACCTGCTCCATCGCCGCGAGCACCTTGCGCTCGATCTCGTTGGCGGGGCCGGCGCCGCGCTGCGTCACCTCGCGCGGCAGCGCGCCAGGCGGCGGCAGCGCGACGCGGTCGAGCTTGCCGTTCGGCAGCGTGGGCAGCACGGGCAGCGTCACCACGTGCTGCGGCAGCATGAAGGCCGGCAGCTTCTCGCGCAGCTGCTTCATGAGCGCGCCGAGTTCGAAGGCCGCGCCCGCGGCGCCCGGCTGCAGCGCCAGGTAGGCCACCAGCCGCACGTCGCCGGGCCGGTCCTCGCGCGCCACGACCACGCTGCGCGACACGCCCGCCGCCTCGTTGCAGCGGGCCTCGATCTCGCCGGGCTCGATGCGGTAGCCGCGCACCTTGACCTGGAAGTCCAGCCGTCCCAGATGCTCGAGCAGGCCGTCGTTGCGCCAGCGGCCGCGGTCGCCGGTGCGGTAGATGGCGGTGGCCTGCCCGAGGATGCGCGCGCCGACGAAGCGCTCCGCTGTCAGCTCGGGCCGCTCGAGGTAGCCGAGCGCGAGGCCGTCGCCGCCGATGCAGATCTCGCCCGGCACGCCGACGGGGCAGGGCTGCAGCGCGGCATCGAGGATCCAGACGCTGGTGTTGTCGAGCGGCTGCCCGATCGACACGCCGTGCGCGGCGATGGTGTCGCGGCGCATGTTCCAGGCCGTGGACCAGACGGTGGTCTCGGTCGGGCCGTAGACGTTCCACAGCTGCGCGCAGCGCTCGAGCAGCTCGAGCGCGAGCCGACCGCGCACCGGCTCGCCGCCGATCCAGCCGCGCAAGCCGGGCGCGCCGGGCCATCGCGCGTCGAGCAGCAGCTGCCACATGCCGGGCGTGGCCTGCAGCACGGTGACGTCCTCCTCCTCGAGCAGCGCGCGCAGGCGGCGGCCGTCCATCGCGGTCTCGCGCGGGACCATCACGATCTCGGCGCCCGCGGCCAGCGGCAGCAGCAGCTCGGCCACCGCGATGTCGAAGGACAAGGTGGTGACCGCGGCCAGCCGGTCGCCCTCGCCGAGGCCCGGTGCCTTGCGCATCGACTGCAGCAGGTTCGCCACCGCGCGGTGCGGCACGCACACGCCCTTGGGCGTGCCGGTCGAGCCCGAGGTGTAGATGACGTAGGCCGCGTCCTCGGGGCCGGCATCGTCGCCACCGGGCGGCAGGGCGCCCGCGGGCGCGCGCTGCCAGCCGGTGTCGCGGTCGAGCTCGAACACGCGCTCGGCGGCATCGACACGCCAGCCGCGCGGCGCGCAAGCGATATCGGATGTGGTGAGCAGCAAGGCGAGCCGGGCATCCTCGGCGTAGTGGTCGAGCCGCGCCTGCGGAAAGCCCGGGTCGAGCGGCACGTAGGCCGCGCCCGACTTCAGCACCGCCAGCAGCGCGACGACCATGTCGATGCCGCGCTCCAGGCACAGGCCCACGCGCTGGCCACGGCCCATGCCGCGTTCGCGCAGCGCATGCGCGAGCCGGTTCGACTGCGCGTCGAGCAGGGCGTAGCTGCAGCGGCGCGAACCGTCGCGGATCGCGGGGCGCTCGGGCTGCAGCAGCGCGCTGGCCTCAAAGCCGGCATGCGCCAGCGGCAGGCCCGCCAGCGGGCTCGGCGCGGGCTGCAGCGCGAGCAGCTCGCGCGCCGCCTCGGGCGAGAGCAGCGCCAGCTGGCCGACCGTCTGGTCCGGCGCCTGCACGGCCGAGCGCAGCAGGCACTCGAACATGTCGAGCCAGCGCCGCACGCTGGCCTCGTCGAACAGGCCGGTGTTGTACTGGGCCTCGACCACCAGGCCGCCCTCGGCCGGGCGCAGGTTGAGGAACAGCTCGAAGTTCTCGTAGCGGCGCGGCACCGTGTCCTGCGTGACCTCGAGGCCGGTGAAGTTCTGCGCGCTGCCGGCCACGTCGGGGTCGAGGTTGAACATCACGCTCACCAGCGGCTGGCGGCTCGCGTCGCGCTCGAGCGAGAGCTTGCCGAGCAGCGCGCCATAGGTCAGCGACTGGTGCTCGAAGGCATCGAGCACGGCCGTGCCGCATTCGCCCATCAGCGCGTCGAAGCGCTGTTGCCCGTGCACCGCGAGGCGCAGCGGCAGCAGGTTCACGCAATGGCCGACCAGCCCCGGCATGTCGCGCGAGAGCTGGCCCGAGGCCGGAATGCCGACCACGATGTCGTCCTGTCCGCTCAGGCGGTGCAGCGTGGCGGCGAACGCGCCCAGCAGCCCCGCGAACAGGCTGGTGCCGGACTTCGCGCTCGCGGCGCGCATCGCGCTCACCAGCGCGCGATCGAGCCGGCGCTCGATGCGTTGCGAATCGAAGCCGCGCACCGCCGGGCGCGGCCGGTCGGTCGGCAGCTCGAGCACCGGCAGGGTGCCGGCGAAACGCGCGAGCCAATGGTCGACGTGCGCCTGCATGGCGGGCCCGGCCGCCTCGGCGGCTTCCTCGGCCGCGAAGGCCGCGTAGCTCGGCGCGGCGCGCAGCGGCAGGCCTTCGCCGATCTCGTCGGCATAGAGATGGCCGAGCTGCTCGGCGATGACGGCCCACGACCAGCCGTCGCACACCACGTGGTGCGCCGACAGGACGAGCTCGTGCTCGGCGTCGCCGAGCCGGTACAGCGCAGCACGGAACAGCGGACCCTGCTCGAGCGGGAACGGGGTGCACACCGCCGCCTGGTGCACGGCCTCGAGCGCCTGCGCGCGGCCCGCCGCATCGAGCGTGCGCAGGTCGCGCAGCTCGAGGGCCGGCAGCTCGCCGCCGCCGACCCGCATGCTGCGGCCGTCGGGCGAGAGGGTGGCGCGCAGCGACTGGTGGCGCTGCACCAGCCGCGCCAGTGCGCGCGACAGGGCCTGCGCATCGAGCGTGCCGCGCAGTCGCAGCAGCACCGATTCGTTGTAGGCCAGCGAGGCCTCGGCGCTCAGCATGGCGCCGAGCCAGACCTCGCGCTGCGATTCGGTGGTGGGGATCACGCACTCGACGCTGCCGAGGACCGGCGCGGTGTCGACGGCGTCGGGGGTGGGGCGAAGCACGGCGTTCATGCGACCGCCTTCGCGTTCGCGCCACCGGCCGGGACCGGGTCCGCCAGCGCGGGCAGCGCGCCGCCGTCGGCGGCCGGCACATACCAGAAGGGCTGGCCGTCGACGTCGCGGGCGAGCACCGAGCCGTCCCGCGCGTCCTTGCGCACCTCGAAGCTCAGGGGGCTGGGCGCGCGGCGCGGCAGGAAATCCGACTCCTGCAGCTCGGCCACCGAGGCCTTGAACGCCGCCTGGATGGCCGCGATGTCCTGCGCGCCGTGGGCGCTGGTCAGGAAGCAGGGGAAGTTGTCGAGGATGTGGATGCCGCGGCTGCGCATCATGGCGAACAGCAGGTCCTGCAGCGGATGCTCCTCGAGCCAGTTGACGCGCCACAGCGATCCGCAGCGCCCGATCGCGATCGGCGCGCCGACCTCCAGGCACCAGGCGCTCAGTTCGTCGGCCATGGCACCGGTGCGCTGGTTCAGGCCCTCCTGCAGCGCCGCGCCGGCCTCCTTCAGGTGCGTGAGCGCGGCCTTGGCCGCGGCCAGCGCGAGCGGATGGCGCACGAAGGTGCCGGCGAAGTAGGTGACGCCGACGCCCGGGATGGAGTCGTCGCCGTACTGCCAGGCGCCGCCGTCGAGCGCGTCCATGTAGGCGCGCCGGCCCGCGACCACGCCGATCGGAAAGCCGCCGCCGATGACCTTGCCGTAGGTGGCGAGGTCGGCGCGCACGCCGAACAGCGCCTGCGCGCCGCCGAGCGCGACGCGAAAGCCGGTGATGACCTCGTCGAAGACCAGGCAGCAGCCGTGCTGCTCGGTGATGGCGCGCAGCGCGTGCAGGAACTCGCGCGGCTGGAAGTCGGGCCGCCGGCTCTGCACCGGCTCCACCAGCACGGCCGCCAGCTCGTCGGCATGCTCGCGGATGAAGGCCAGCGCCTCGGGCGTGCCGTAGTCGAGCACGCGGATGTCGCCGAACATGCCGCTCATCACGCCGGGCGCGGCGGACAGGCCCTTGGCGTTGCGGCCCGCGCGCACCAGCACCTCGTCGAAGGTGCCGTGGTAGGAGCCGGTGAACACCACCACCGTGCTGCGGCCGGTGACGGTGCGCGCGATGCGCAGCGCCGCCATCACCGCCTCGGAGCCGGTGTTGCAGAGGGCGGCGCGGTCGCTGCCGGTGAGCTCGCAGACCAGGCCGGCGACGTCGGCCGCCAGCGGATGCTGCGGGCCGATCTCGTAGCCGGCGTCGAGCTGCCGGCGCACCGCCTCCTGCACGAAGTCGGGCTGCCAGCCGAACATGTTCATGCCGAAGCCGTTGAGCGCATCGACGTACTCGTTGCCGTCGATGTCCCAGAGCTTCGAGCCCTTGGAGCGCTCGACCACGATCTGGTAGGCGATCTCCTTGGTCAGCGGCCGGAAGCCGTTGACCACGCGCGGATCGGCCATGTGGGGCCGGTTGTCCACGGTGAACTGCTTGCTGCGGCGCGTGCGCTCGACATAGCGGCGCACGAAGGCCGCGAGCCGCGCCTTCTGGCGCGCGCTGGGTTCGGCCGTGCGCTGGGTGTGGATGCGCGCAATGGCGCCGAAAGCCTTGGCCACGTCGTAGCGTTGCGGCGCGGTTGCGGCCGGAGCGATGGCCGGTTCGGCGACGGGCTGCGGGACGACGGCGGCAGCGGGCGCGACCGAGGCGGCGCCCGACAGCAGCGCGAGCTGCTGGCGCATGATGTCCATCTGCTGCGCAATCAGTTGGGGCAGCTGGAATGCGCCCGCGTTCTCATCGAACCGCGGCACCGCCATCGCGGGCATCACAGGCACCGTGACGGCGATCGGCGCTGCGGGCGCGGCCGGCGCTTCGTCCGGCAGGCTCTGGCGCAGGAAGGCGCCCAGCGCATCGAAGCTGCGATGGTTCTCCATCAGCTGCCGGAAGCTCAGTTCGACCTTGAAGTGCTTCCTGATCTGCGTCGCGGCCTGCGTCAGCGTCAAGGAGTCGAGCCCCAGTTCGGCGAACGGCGCATGCCCGTCGGCCTGCGCCATGTCGAGGCCGCAGATGTCCTCGAACAGCGCGCGCAGGCGGGCGTCGAGGGTGGAAGCGGACGCGGGAGGAAGAGGCGAGGGCGTTGCAACGGTCACGGTGGACTCCAGGGCGATCGGGGGGACGAGGGGGGCGGCAGCCGGCGCGGCTGCCGTGACGAGGGCGGAAAGAGGGGGCGCGATGTCGACCCAGCAGCGCTGGCGCTCGAATGGCGTGGTCGGCAAGCGCACGCGCCGCGCGTCTGTGCGGTTCGACAGGCGCGCGAGCTCGATCTCGGCGCCGCGGGTCCACAGCCGCGCGCTGGCCAGCCGCAGCAGCGCCACCTCGTCGGCCGGATCGCCATGCAGCAGCGATACCGCCGTGCCCGCGTGCTGGCGCGCGAGCGTGGCCAGCGTGTTGCGCGGCCCGGTCTCGACGAACAGCGGCTGCGACAGCCGCGCGAGGGTGTCGCGCAGCGCGGGCGAGAAACGCACGGTGCCGCGCACATGCTGGGCCCAGTAGGCGGCGCTGGTGGCCTCCACCTCGCCGAGCGGCTGGCCGGTGAGCGTCGAGACGATGGGAATTTGCGGCGCGCGCAGCACCACCTGCCGCACCAGCGCCTCGAAGGGCGCGACCACCTCGTCCATCATCGAGGAATGGAAGGCGTGCGAGGTCTGCAGCGCGCGGCTCGCGATGTCTTCCTGCTGCAGCGAGGCCTGCAGGGCGGCGATGGCCTCCGACGGCCCCGCCGCCACGCAGGCCGTGGGGCCGTTGTCCGCCGCGAGCGAGAGCGAGGGATCGAGCCGCGCGAGCAGCTCGGCCGCGCCGAGGCGCACCGACAGCATCGCGCCCGCCGGCTGCGCCTGCATCAGCGCGCCGCGACGCGCGACCAGGCGGGCCGCATCCTCGAGCCGCATCACGCCGGCCAGCACGGCCGCCACGAACTCGCCGACGCTGTGGCCGATCAGCAACTGCGGCCGGGCGCCGAGCGAGAGCAGGCGGCGCGCCAGCGCATATTCGAGCGTGAACAGCGCCGGCTGCGCGACGGAGGTCGGCAGCAGGGCCTGCGGATCGCTCGAGAACATGCGCTCGCGCAGGTCGAAGTCCAGTTCGCCCGCGAAGGCCGCGAGGGCGTCGTCGAAGGCCGCCGCGAACACCGGGTCGCCCGCGTGCAGCGCCCGGCCCATGCCGGCGTACTGGGCGCCCTGGCCCGGGAACATCAGCACCAGCTGCGGCACCCGCGCGCCCGCGCTGCCGCTCGCGCGCCATGGCGAACCGGGGTCGCGCAGCGCGGCCACCGCGTCGTGCGCGCGGGCCGCCACCACCACGCGGCGGAAGGCGTGCGCCTTGCGGCCGACCGCGAGCGTGTGGGCCACGTCGGCCAGCGAATCCTCCGGATGGGTCTCGAGGTGGGCCGCGAGCCGCTCGGTCGCCAGCGCCAGCGCGGCCTCGGAACGCGCGGCCAGCGGCAGCACGTGCAGGCCCTCGTCGGGTGCCGAGGGCGCGCGCGCGGGCGCCTCCTCCACGATGACGTGGGCATTGGTGCCGCCGACGCCGAACGAGCTCACGCCGGCGCGGCGCGGCTGCGCGCCGCGTGGCCAGGGCTTCGGCTGCGGGTTGACGCGAAAGGGCGTGCGTTCGAAGCCGATCGCGGGATGCGGCTCGGTGAAATGCGCGGTCGGCGGAATGCATTCGTGCTGCAGCGCCAGCGCCGTCTTGATCAGCCCGGCCGCGCCGGCGGCCGTGACCATGTGGCCGACGTTGCTCTTGAGCGATCCCAGCGTGCAGAAGTCCAGCGCATCGGTGTGCTCGGCGAAGGCACTGGCCAGCGCCTCGACCTCGATCGGGTCGCCCATCGGCGTGGCGGTGCCATGCGCCTCGACGAAGGAGATGCTGCGTGCGTCGACCCGGGCCGCGGCCAGCGCCGCGCGGATGACCGCGGCCTGCCCGTCGACGCTGGGCGCGGTGAAGCTGGCCTTCGCGCCGCCGTCGTTGTTGACGCAGGCGCTGCGCAGCACGGCATGGATGGTGTCGCCGTCGGCCTGCGCGTCGGCCAGCCGCTTGAGCAGCACCACGGCCGCGCCGTCGCTGAAGACCGTGCCCTGCGCCTTCGCGTCGAAGCTGCGCGTGCGGCCGTCGGGCGAGAGCATCGCGCCCTCGTTGTAGAGGTAGCCGCTGCGCGGCGGGCAGGTGACCGCGGCGCCGCCGGCCAGCGCCATGTAGCACTGGCCGCTGCGCAGCGCATGGAAGGCCTGGGCCACCGCGACCAGCGAGGTCGAGCAGGCGGTGTGCACGCTGACCGCCGGCCCGGTGAGGTTGAGCCGGTGCGCGACGCGGGTGGCGATGTAGTCCTTCTCGTTGGCCAGCATCGTCTGGAACTCGCCGACCGCCTCGACCAGGTCGGGCCGGGTGCTCAGGTGGCGCTGCGCGTAGCTGGCGTTGTACATGCCGGCATACACGCCGACCGGGCCCGGCGCGGCATCGGGCACGTAGCCCGCGCGCTCCAGGCATTCCCAGCAGATCTCGAGGAACACGCGTTGCTGCGGGTCCATCAGCGCGGCTTCCTTCGGCGCGATGCCGAAAAAGGCCGCGTCGAAGTCCTCGATGCCGTCGATCACGCCGCGCGCCCGCACGTAGGCCGGGTCGCGCCGCAGCGCCTCGCTCACGCCGGCGTCGAGCGTGGCGTCGTCGAAGAAGCTGATGCTGTCGCGGCCGGCCAGGAGGTTGTCCCAGAACTGCTCGACATCGGCCGCGCCCGGAAAGCGGCCGGCGGTGCCGACGAGGGCGATGGCGTCGACATCGACGTCGGCGCTGGCGGCCACGGCGCGTTCGCGCGGCGCCTCGATGGCGGCGCGGGGCTTCGCCTTGCCGCGCGGACGCAGCCGGTCCGCGATCGCGGCGGGCGTGGGATGGCTGAAGAACAGGTTGGTCGACAGCGGCGCGCTCTGGTCGCGCTGGAGCACGGCCAGCACCTGCAGCACGCGCATCGAGTCGCCGCCGAGGTCGAAGAAGTTGTCGTGCCGGCCGACCTCGGCGAGCTGCAGCACCTGCGCGAAGGCCTCGCACACCGTCTGCTCGGCGGCATCGCGCGGCACCTCGTAGGCCTGCGCGAGCGCGGGCCGCTCACCGGCCGGCTCGGGCAGGGCCTGGCGGTCGAGCTTGCCGTTGGGCGTGAGCGGCAGCCGGGGCAGCCACAGCTGCGCCGAAGGCAGCAGCGCGGCGGGCAGCAGGGCCGCGAGGTGGGCGCGCAGCGCCTCCCAGGGCAGCGGCTGCGCACGCGCGACCAGATAAGCCACCAGGCGCAGCGCGCCGCCGGCATCGGGGCGCGCGACCACCGCGCAGGACTGGATCGCCGGATGCGCGAGCAGGGCGGTCTCGATCTCGCCGAGCTCGACCCGGTGGCCATGGATCTTGACCTGCCCGTCGCGGCGGCCGACGAACTCGATCGTGCCGTCCGGCAGCCAGCGCGCCAGGTCGCCGCTGCGGTAGAGGCGATCGCCGGCCGCGCCGAAGGGATCGGCGACGAAACGCTGCGCGCTCAGCGCGGGCTGGCCCAGGTAGCCGCGCGCCAGGCCATGGCCGCCGATGCAGAGCTCGCCCACCAGGCCCGCCGGCAGCAGCGCGAGCGAAGGGCTCAGCACGCGCAGCACCGTGTCCTGGATCGGGCGGCCGAGCGGCACCGAGCGCAGCGTGTCGGGCAGCACGGCGGGAATGCGGTGGGTCGCCGCGAAGGTGGTGCACTCGGTCGGGCCGTAGCCGTTGCTGAGCACCAGCCCCGGCAGCGCGGCGAGTGCGCGCCGCACGTGCGGCAGCGACAGCGCCTCGCCGCCGGTGATCAGGTGGCGCAGTCCCGCGAGGTGGGCGGGATCGTCGTCGACCACCGCATTGAAGAGCGCGGCCGTGAGCCAGGCCGTGTGCACGTCGTGCCGGGCAATGGTGCGCGCGAGCCCCGCGCCGGTGGGCAGCCGTTCGTCGTGGACCACGCAGCAGCCGCCGTTGAGCAGCGGCCCCCAGATCTCGAGCGTGGCCGCGTCGAAGCCCAGCGGGGCGGCATGCAGCATGGCCAGGCCATGGCCGAAGGCGGCGAAGTCCGAGCCGACGACCAGGCGCAGGATCGCGCGATGGCAGATCGCGATGCCCTTGGGCGTGCCGGTGGAGCCCGAGGTGTACATGAGGTAGGCCAGCGATTCGCCGTCGATCGCCGGCGCGCGCCCGCTGCCGGCCCGGCCGTCATCGGGGCGTGCGTCGACGCGCAGCAGCGGGGTCGACGGGGGCAGCAGCGCATCGAAGGCCTCGGCCGCGACCGCCAGCCGCGCACCGGCCTGCGCCAGCATCGCGGCGATGCGCTCGCGCGGCTGCTCGGTCGGGATCGGCAGGTAGGCCGCGCCGGCCTTGAGGATCGCGAGGAGCGCGACCACCGCGTCGATCGAGCGTTCGAGCACGAGGGCGACCGTGTCGCCCGCCTGCACGCCGCGCTGCTGCAGGCACTGCGCGAGCACGTCGGAGCGGCGGTCGAGTTCGCGGTAGCTCAGGCGGGTCCGGCCCTGGACCAGCGCGAAGGCCTCAGGCACGGCGGCGGCCTGGGCGCGGAAGCGGCCCGTCACGGTCAGCGCGCGGTCCAGCGGCGCCACGGGGCGGTTCCACTTGGCGAGCTGCCGTTCGCGGTCGGCCTGGGGCAGGTTGCGGATGTCGTCGATCGGCGCGTCGGGGCGCGACAGGAGGTCGGCCGCGGTATCGGCCACTGCCGCGAGCAGTTGCTGCAGCGAGAGGGCATCGAGCCAGCCGGCGGCCGCGTCGGCGTGCAGGCAGGGCGGCTCGGCGCCGAAGCGCAGCCGGATCGGCGCGGGCGCCGCGGCGGCGTCGATGGCGTCGCGCAGCCACAGCACGGCGGGCGGTTCGGTGGGCAGCGGCGTCGCGCTGGCCTCGCCGCGCCGGCAGTCGATGGCGGCGATCCATTCGGCGGCGGTCGGTGCCGCATCCCGGGCGAAGGACGAGGCGAATGCATCGCCGGTGCTCGCGGCTTCATGGAGCACCGGCTCGGCCCGGCCCAGCCAGCGCGATTGCAGCAGTACCCAGGCCGCGGCCCATGGCGCGTCGGAGAACCGGTGGAGGCTGCCCGGATGGCGCGCCGTGTCGATCGGCAAGGGCAGGCTGCACGCCAGCCTCGGGCCGGCACCGAGCTCGGTGCGCGCCGCGAACAGGTCCTCCCATGCGAGGCTGCGGCTTTCCGGGAATTCCGGAAACATCGTCTGAATGTCCATATCACCGTCCGATTCGAAATTGCAGAAGACAGCGAAAAAACAGCTTCGAACGGCTATTGATTCGACGACGCAAGCATTTGTTTGTTATGAATTTGTGTCGAAATAGTAGGAGGTTTGAAGTTGGGCGTGGGCCCTATTTCAGAGGCCAATTACGTTTGGACTTATTTATTTCAGATGGGAACTACCGAATATTGATTAAACGAGGTAGCCATTTGGCTTTTGAACCGGAAAAGCGCCGCAAAGGCTCTCCAGATGGGTAGGTCGGGCCCGTCCCGGAGGCGGTTTCCCTGGGGAAATGCGTGTTTTTTCGAAGCGCTGCGGCGGGTGCGAGCGGTCTGGAATAGCGGCTTCCATGGCTCGCGGCAGGAGGGCGGATCGGGCCTTCAATTCGGTTCGAGGCGATTTCAATTGCCCGATCGGCGGCGCGGACGTTAATAATTCATCCGCTTCGTAAGCGGAATCGAAAAATCGGCCGGGGATTTGTAATTTCCGGGAATCACAAGCAGCATCGGCCCCGGCGCGAAAAAATCAATTCCTTGGAAAGGGGCCTGCAATGCTCTCGAACCTGCTGGCGCGGCTGCCCGGCGCGAACGCCTACCGGCGCAAGTTCCTCGACAACGAGGACGACAATCTCTTCATGGGCTCGTTCGGGAGCTTCGCCGCGGCCGAAGCCGGCGCGCCGCCCTCCAAGGCGGTGGGCTACGACAACGCGCAGGCGGCCACGCAGCTCTACAGCCACCAGGTCTACTTCTACGACTACCCGGCGCTGTTCTGGCTCGGGCGCTCGCTCGAGGAAGGCATGACGCGCATCTTCGACCTCGGGGGGCACGTGGGAATCAAGTACTACGCGTTCCGCCGCGTGCTGCCCTATCCCGATGGCCTGCGCTGGACCGTGTGCGACGTGCCCGGCGTGGTGCGCGCCGGCGAGGCGCTGGCGCTGCAGCGCGACGCGGCCGCCCAGCTCGGCTTCACGACGGCGCCGGCCGATGCCAGCGGCTGCGACGTGCTGTATGCCTCGGGCAGCCTGCAGTACCTGCCGCAACGGCTGTCGGAGATCCTCGCCGCGCTCGCGGTGAAGCCCCGGCGCATCGTGCTGAACACCACGGCGCTGCATCCCGATCGCACCCTCTACACGCTCAACAGCATCGGCTTCGCGGTCTGCCCCTACCGCATCGAGCACCACGACGAGCTGATGGCGCAACTCAAGCAGGCCGGCTACCGTCGCCGCGACGGCTGGCGCAACGAAGGCAAGCCGATCGAGGTGCCGTTCGTGGACGGCGGCGACAAGGCCTACTACGGGGGCTGCTGCTTCGATCTGGCCGGCTGAGCCGGCAGCCGCGTTTCCGGCGCGCGCGCCGCCGGAGGTTCGTTCCCCATGGATGGGAGAGTCAAGCTAGCAAGAACGTCTAGCTATGATTTATTTTCCATCCATCGGAGGACCTAGCCTCTAGACTATGAGCATTCATAGACTGATTCGCGAAGGGCGCCGACGGCTCGGGATGAGCGAGCAGCAGTTTGCTGACGCCGTCGGTGTGAGTCGGGGCGCGGTCCAGCAATGGGAAAAAGCCGGAGGCACCGCGCCCAAGCGCGCCAACCAGCCGCGCGTTGCCGAACTGCTCGGCATCTCCGTCGGCGAACTGCTCTCGGGCGGGCCGAACATCAGCCAGGGCACGGTCATGCGCGCTGAGGTGCCGCTGGTGTCCGAGGTCGAGGCCGGCAACTACACGGTCATCGACAACTTCAAGCCACGCGGCAGTTTCGAGACCGTCCCCGTGACGGTCCCGGTCAAGCGCCACACCTACGCGCTGCGCGTGCACGGCGACAGCATGGCCAGCGAGATGGGCGACTCCTTTCCCGAGGGCTCGATCATCATCGTGGAGCCCGACCTCGAGGTGCTGCCCGGCGACTACGTCATCGCGCTCAACGAGCACGCGCAGACCACCTTCAAGCAGCTGGTCAGGGATGGGGGCGAGTTCTACCTGCGGCCCCTCAACCCGCGCTACCCCATCAAGCCGCTCGGCGTGGCGCGCGTGATCGGGGTGGTGCGCGAATTCAGCAAGCGCTTCCGTTGAGATGCGCGCCGGCGCAGCGCGTCGGGTATCAGGGTCGATCGGGATAGATAGAATTGCTACTCATTGATATATTTGCTATCAGTTTCATCTCGAGCTATTTCCCGCTGGGCGAACGTCGCCTCGCCTGCCATGACTCCTGATACCGAACTCGACTTCTGCTACCAGGGGTGGCACGTGAAGATTCGTGTCACGACCACCCAAGGCGCGGCCTTCGCATCGGGCCATGCCGATCTGAATCTGGGCGGCGTCGTCCGGCGACGCCTCGTGGTGGCGGGCACCGACGCCCCCGATGTCGTGGGTGCGTTGAAGCAGGATGCGAGGACCTTCGTCGAGCAGTGGAGCCGCGAGCGCCATCTCGATTCGTGACGCGCCGATGCGTTGCGGCATGGAGCCCGCGGCCGGCGAGCCGTGGTTGGCGTCCTGCGGATTCGCCTTGGCCCGGGCCAGGAATCCCCCAATGCATCCCACCGAATTCCGTTGCAACACCAAATAGTTAATTAAATAGCTATTCGTCATTGCAAGAAAAAGTAAGGTGCCAGCGAGTTGCCACCAATCGAAACTGCGATTCCCAAAGTTGGGAATCCCTCATCGAAAGGAAACTCCATGGCTTCAGAAAAGACCGGCTATTACACGATCCTGTCATTCGTGGGCGGCGGCATTCGCGGTTTGCTTTCCGCCACCATCCTCCAGCGTCTTTACGACGCTGATGCAGAAGTTCTCAATCAGACCCGGATGTACGCCGGCTGTTCCACCGGATCGATCATCTCGAGCGAACTGTTGGCCACTCCGGATCCGGCCAATTTGATCGAGCTGTTCAAGGGCAGCGAATTGGGTTTTTATAACAAGATGAATACGCATCCCGATACGCCCGCGTATCCGATCGACGACGTATTGGCCAGCCAGGAAAAACTCCACGGGAAGAACACGATTTCGCAAGCGGGCAAGGACGTCCTGCTCGTTTCGTTCAACGTCGGCTCCGTGGAGCCGGAACCCGAGAACATCGGCAGCATGGAAAGGATGATGCCCACGCCCTGGAAGCCGATGATGTTCACGAACATGCTCGGAACCGCCCAGGACAAGCAGGACGGACTCGACGGCAACGGCCATACGCTCATTGCCGTCGCGGCCACCTCCAGCGGCGCGATGCCCGGCCAGCTCGGGTCGATGGAAGGAAACGTCGACGGCGCGTTCTTCAATCACGACCCCACGGTTGCGGCCATCGCGCTGGCCGTTCGCAATGGATGGCGACTCGATCAGATCGCGGCCATCACGATCGGCACCGGCTACATGCCCTATTGGCTGCAAAGCGACACCCACGATTGGGGCGCGGAACAATGGATGAAAGGGGACAACAACCCCTTCGACAACATCACGCCATTTCTCATGAATCAACAAGGGTCTTCTCCCGTGTTGGATTTGAGTCTGAACGGGACCTCGTCGGAACTCATGCCGCAGATCGCCAAGATGCTTCTGGGCGATCGGTATGTGAATCTCAATCCAACGCTGCCCTGCTTCATTCCCGAGAATTCGACCAATCCGCAGGCCATAGAACTTCTACAGGACAGTGCCAATTCGCTGGATATCTCCGAAGCCATCGACCTGATCAAGAAATACTGGAGCAATGCGACGCAGGACGTGCCCGTGCGTCTCGCCAATGATGCCGGCGCTGCACCGGCGGCCACGCCTTCCGCCAGCGAGCGCATCGTGCCGCTCGAGACCCAATTCTTCATCCGTCGCAACGGCCCGATGCCCGAAGTCCTCGACATCATGGACGCTTCGCACGAGGCCGGCGCCCGCGTGATCCTGTGGGAGAAGAAGTCCAAGTCGAGCCCTGACGCGGAGAACCAGCTCTGGAAGTTCGAGAAATCCGGTGAAGCGGGCTGGTGGTACCTGAAGTCCGAGATCGGCCCGAACCTCTACCTGACGCTCACCGGCGACACCACGGGCGAGGACCCCAGGATCACGGTCCAACCGCTTCAGGCCGGCCTGCGGGACCATCAGCTCTGGAGCCTGGTTCCCACCAAGGAGCTCGGCTACTACTACATCCAGAGCAGGCTCGTGCCCAGCGCCGCGCCCTCGGTGAATCCGAACTCGTACGTGCCGACGGTCATCGGCGTCGGCACGAAGGAGGACGGCGTGACGGCCGCCTACGGCGTGTCCCTCGACTACCGCGACTACGAAAAGCGCTCGTTCGCTTTCGTTCCCCGCACGACCGGGAAATAGGCTGAATCGACGGTACGGCGCACCCGCGCCGCGCCGTCCCCCACTCAATCGAGCTTCACCCGCGCCTCGCGGATCACCTTGCCCCACATCGCGCGGTCGGCATCGATGAAGGCCTTGAACTCCGCGGGCGTGTTGCAGCGCAGCTCGCCGCCGTAGTCGCGCCACTTGCGCGCCAGCTCGTTCGACTGGCAGGCCTTGCGCATCGCGGCGCTGAGCTTCTCGAGCACGGGCTTGGGCGTGCCCGCGGGCGCGAGCAGCCCCTGCCAGGCGATCGGCGCGTAGTCGGGCAGGCCGGCCTCGGCGAAGGTGGGCACGTCGGGGAAGCTCGGCGCGCGCTCCTTGCCGGTGATGGCCAGCAGCCTGAGCTTGCCGGTGTGGATGTTGCCCGCGGCGGCCGGCAGGCCGTCGAACATCAGCTGCACCTGGCCCGCGATCAGGTCGACGTAGGGGCTGCTGCTGTTGTAGGGCACGAGGTTGGTCTTCACGCCCGCGGCGCTGTTGAACCACAGCGCCGACAGGTGCGAATAGCTGCCGATGCCCGCGGTCGCGACCGCCACCGAATCAGGCCGGGCCTTGAGCGCGGCGATGAGGGCGCGTGCGTCGCGTGCCTCCACGCCGGGCGTGGCGATCAGGCCGGTGTTGAGCACGCCGAGCAGGCTCACGGGCGCGAAGTCCCTCTCGGCATCGAAGGGCAGCTTCGAATACAGGTGCGGCACCACCGACAGCGAACTGGTGGTGCCGATGTAGAGCGAGTAGCCATCGGCCGGGGCCTTCGCGGCGACTTCGGTACCGATGATGTTCGAGGCCCCGGGGCGGTTCTCCACATAGAAGCTCTGGCCGAGGATCTTCGTGAGCTCGGCCGCGATCTCGCGCGCGTTCGCGTCGGGCCCGCTGCCGGCGGGGAAGGGGGCAATGATCCGCACGGCCTTGCTCGGGTAGTCGGCCTGGGCCCAGGCCGTGCCCACGAGCATGCCCATGACGGCGATGCATCCAGGGGCCAGCCAGCGGCGGCCCCGCGTCTTCGAAACGTTCATCGGTTTGTCTCCATTCGATCTTGGGTGCGGTCTGCACCGGTCGCGATGATATGGAAAACGTCGTGATTGTCAAAATACGAGAATAACTATAGTATTTAGTCATCGAAACGGAAAAGCTCCGTGCGATTTATCGTTTGGAGACATTGAGATGACGGATTTCGGCCCCTCGGACCTGCAGTTCAGCCACATCGGCCTCTATGTGAGCGACCTGCCGCGCATGGCGCGCTTCTACAAGCAGGCGCTGCGCTTCACGCAGACCGACGCGGGCGACCTGGGCCCGGTGCAGCTGGTGTTCCTGAGCCGCGATCCGCGCGAGCACCACCAGCTCGTGCTGGCCACCGGCCGGCCGGCGGACCCGGGCTTCAACGTGGTCAACCAGATCTCGTTCCGCGTGCCCGACCTCGACGCGCTGCGCCGCTTTCACGAGCGGCTGCTGGCCGAGGGCGCGAGCGAGATGCATCCGGTCACGCACGGCAACGCCATCTCGCTCTACTGCCGCGATCCCGAGGGCAACCGGCTCGAGCTGTTCATGGACACGCCCTGGTACTGCGACCAGCCGCTGCGCGAGGCCATCGACCTTTCGCAGTCCGACGAAGCCATCCTCGCGCAGGCCGAAGCCATCGCGAAGCGCTTTCCCAAGTTCATGAGCCGCGCCCAATGGCAGGCCGAGGTGGCGCGCCGCATGCAGGAAGACCAGCGTGGCTGAAGCGATGGAGATGCACGACGTCGCGATCGTCGGCCTCGGGCCGACCGGCGCCACGCTCGCCAACCTGCTGGGCGCGGCCGGGCTGTCGGTGCTGGTGCTCGAGAAGGAGGCCGGCATCTTCCCGCTGCCGCGCGCGATCCATTTCGACGGCGAGGTGCTGCGCATCCTGCAGGGCGCGGGCCTGCGCGAGCAGGTGCTGGCCATCGCGCGCCCCGGCGAGCAGGGCATGCATTTCGTCAACGGCGCGGGCGAGACGATGCTGATCCGCGGCGGCAGCGCCGCGCTCGGCCCGCATGGCTGCGCCAACAACTACTACTTCCACCAGCCCGAGCTCGAGGCCGTGCTGCGCGAAGGCCTCGCGCGCTTTCCCAACGTCGAGCTGCGGCTGCAACACGAGCTGACCGGCGTCGCGCAGGACGCCGACGGCGCCACGCTGAGCGTGCGCGACCTGCACCGGCAAGAAAACACGACGCTGCGCGCGCGCTACGTCGTCGGCTGCGACGGCGCGCGCTCGCCGGTGCGCCAGCGGATGGGCAGCGCGATGGTCGACCTCGGGCTGCGCCAGCCCTGGCTGGTGTTCGACGTGCTGCTGCGGCAACCCGTCGACCTGCCCACCCACACGGTGCAGCACTGCGACCCGGCCCGGCCCATGACCTACTGCAACGTGGTCGGCGACCGGCGGCGCTGGGAGATCATGGTGCTGCCCGACGACGACCGCGAAGCGCTGGTGCAACCCGACACGCTGTGGCGCCTGGTCGCGCCCTGGGTCAAGCCCGAGCAGGCGCGGCTCGAGCGCGCCGCCATCTATACCTTCCACTCCGTCATCGCGCAGGGCTGGCGCCAGGGCCGGCTGCTGCTGGCCGGCGATGCCTGCCATCAGACGCCGCCGTTCCTCGGGCAGGGCATGTGCGCGGGCATCCGCGACGCGGCCAACCTCGCGTGGAAGCTCGAGGCCGTGCTCGCGCGCGGCGCGCCCGAGACGCTGCTCGACACCTACGAGTCGGAACGCGCGCCGCATGTGCGCGCGCTGATCGAGCTCGCGGTGCGGCTGGGCGACATCATCCAGACCACCGATCCCGCGCGCGCGGCCGAACGCGATGCGCGCTTTCGTGCCGGGCGCCCCGAGATCTTCGAGCTGCCGCCGCAGCTGCTGGGCCAGGGCGCCTTCGATGCCGACGCGGGCTCGCCCGCCGGGCGGCCCTTTCCCCAGCCGCGGCTGGCCGACGGCCGCCTGCTCGACGAGCTGCTGGGCCGGCGCAGCGCGGTGATCGGCAGCCCCGACGCGCTCGCGGCCGCCGCACCCGCCACCGCCGAACGCTGGCGCCGCGCCGATGCCATCGTCATCGACCGGCCCGACGCGCCGCTGCGCCACTGGCTCGAAGCCCACGAGGCGCGGGCGGTGATACTGCGCCCCGACCGATATATCGTCGGCGTCGCGCGCACGGGGCACGATCTGGATCGCATCTCGCAACACCTCCCCGTCGCGCCATGACACTCTGGAGGAATTGGCGTGCCGGAAAAATCCATGTCCAGCCTGGGGCGCATGCTGGGGGTGCTCGACCTGTTCGACGACACCCACCTGACGCGCACGGCGGACGACATCTCCGCGGCGCTCGAGGTCTCGCTGCCCACGGGCTACCGCTACGTGCGGCTGCTGCTCGAGGCCGGGCTGCTGCAGCGCGTGGAGGATTCGCACTACGCGCTCGGGCCGCGGATCATCCTGCTGGACCACTACATCCGCAATGCCGACCCGGTGCTGCGCGAAGGCATCCCGGTGATGCGCGAACTGGTGGCCGCCACCGGGTTCGACTGCGTGAGCTCGGGCATCTTCGGCATGCAGGTGCTCGATACCCATCGCGAGATGGGCGGCACGCCGCCGACGCTGGCCTACGGGCGCGGCCGGCCGCGGCCGCTGTTCCTGGGCGCCGCGCCCAAGGTCCTGCTGTCGACCTTCGCGCCGCCGCAGCTGCGCAAGGTCTTCGATGCCCGCCACGACGAGGTCGTGCGCAGCGGGCTGCCGGCCGAATGGAGCGAATTCCGCCGTCTCTACGCGGGGATCCGCAAGGCCGGCCACTACGTGTCGATCGGCGAACTCGAACCGCAGCTCGCGGCCGTGGCCGCGCCGATCCCGAAGGCCGACGGAGGCGCATGGGCCGCCATCCAGCTGGTCTTCGACACCTCGCGCCTGTCCATCGTCGACCTCGACAAGATGGTTCACCTGATCACCGAGGGCGCGCAGCGCATTGGAGGTCGGCTGGCGTAGTTCCACTTCACCCACTCCTCCTCACGGACAGACCATGAAACTCATCAGCTATCAACTCCACGGCACCGACAGCTACGGCGCGGTGACCGGCGACCGCGCGGACCGCGTCGTCGACCTGCGCCAGATCTTCGGCGAACGCGCCGCGGACCTGAAGGCGCTGATCGCGGCCGACCTGCTGGCCGAGGCCGCAACGGCCGTCGGCCAGGCGAGCGCCACGCTGGCGCTGAGCGAGCTTCAGCTGCTGCCCGTGATTCCCAACCCCGGCAAGATCGTCTGCGTGGGCCTCAACTACGGCGAGCACGTGCGCGAAACCGGCCGCGAGATCACCGAGCAGCCCACGCTGTTCCTGCGCGTGGCCGAATCGCAACTCGCGCACGGCGAGGACATCGTGCTGCCGCCCGAGTCGACGCGCCTCGACTACGAGGGCGAGATCGCGGTCGTGATCGGCCGCGGCGGCCGGCGCATCGCCGAGGCCGATGCCTGGGCGCACATCGCGGGCTATGCCTGCTACAACGACGGCAGCATCCGCGACTGGCAGACCGCCACGCCGCAATGGACCGCCGGCAAGAACTTCTGGCGCACCGGCGGCTTCGGCCCGTGGATGGTCACGCGCGACGAGATCGCCGACGGGCGCGTGATGACGCTGGTGACGCGGCTCAACGGCCAGGAGATGCAGCGCACCACCACCGACAAGCTGATCCATAGCATCCCGCGCCAGATCGCGCACATCTCGGCCTTCACGCCGCTGGCCGCGGGCGACGTGATCGTGACCGGCACGCCGGGCGGCGTGGGCGCCAAGCGCAACCCGCCGGTGTGGATGAAGCCCGGCGACAGCGTCGAGATCGAGGTCGACGCCATCGGCGTGCTGCGCAACGGCATCCGCGCCGAATAACCCGCCGGCGCCATTCCCATGAACCGACGATTCGATCGCCGGAGCGCGCTGCTGCTCGCTCTGCTATGCGCCGCGCTGCCCGCCGCGGCGGCCTCCGACTATCCCTCGCGCCCGATCCAGATGATCGTGCCCTTCGCCGCCGGCGGCGGGCTCGACATCAACGCGCGCAGCCTCGCGCAGGCCATGTCCGAGAACCTCGGCCAGCCCTTCGCGGTGATCAACCGCGACGGCGCGGCCGGCACCATTGGCCTGAACACGGGCGCCGGCGCGCGCGCCGACGGCTACACGGTGGTCTTCACGCCCGCCGTGCCGCTGACCAGCGAGCCGCACCGGCTCAAGGCGCTGAACTACGGGCTCGATTCCTTCCGCTACGTCTGCAAGGTGTTCGACAACGTCTTCGCGATCGCGGTGCCGGCGAAGTCGCCGTACCGCGGCGTGCAGGACATCCTGGCCGATGCGAGGAAAGAGCCGGGCAGGGTCAGCTATGGCACCTCGGGCACCGGCTCGATCCCGCATCTGGGCACCTCGGACATCGAGGCCGCCACCAAGGTTGCGCTCACGCACGTGCCCTACAAGGGCGACGCGCCGATGCTGCAGGACCTGCTGAGCGACCGGCTGAGCTTCGGCGCCGTGCTCGCGAGCTCGATCACCGGCCACCTGCAATCGGGCGCGCTGCGCCTGATCGCCGTGTACACCGACCAGCGCCATCCCTCGTTCCCCGACGTGCCCACACTCAAGGAGTCGGGCGTGCCCGTGGTGCAGGCGAGCTTCGGCGGCGTGCTGGTGCCCGCGAAGACACCCGACGCGGTGGTCGCGCGCCTCGAGTCCTCGTGCCGCGAGGCCGTGGCCTCGCCCAGGTACCAGGCCTGGGCGCGCGGCGCGAACCAGGTGGTCGACTTCCAGCCGGGCAAGGACTTCGAGCGCCAGGTGCGCGAGGACAGCCGCCTCAAGGCCGCGACGCTCGCGCGCCTCGGACTGGCCGCGCCATGACTTAGGATTCCGCGATGACCCGTCCCATCCTCCATACCCTGATCTGCAGCACGCGGCCCGGCCGCGTGGGCCCGGCCGTTGCCGACTGGGCGCACGGCATCGCCGAAGCGCACGGCGGCTTCGACGCCCGTTTCGTCGACCTGGCGGCCTTCGGGCTGCCGGTGTTCGACGAACCCGAGCATCCGCGCCTGCAGCGCTACACGCACGAGCACACGCGCGCCTGGAGCGCGAGCGTCGCCGAGGCCGATGCCTTCCTGTTCGTGCTGCCCGAATACAACTTCGCGCCGCCGGGCGCGCTGGTCAATGCCTTGAACTACCTCGTGCGCGAATGGCAGTACAAGGCCGTCGGCTTCGTGAGCTACGGCGGCATGTCGGGCGGCATCCGCGCGGTGCAGGTCACCAAGCAGCTGCTCGGCACGCTCAAGGTGGTGCCGATGCTCGAGGCGGTCGCGTTCACGAACGTGGGCCAGCAGCTGCAGGCCGAGGGCGGCCTGTCGGCCAACCCCGCCAACGCGGCGGCCGCGAAGGCGATGCTCGACGAACTGCTGCGCTGGACTTCGGCGCTGCGCACGCTGAGGTCGTAGGGCTCGGGCGAGAATGCGCGCATGAACTCCATCGCGCGCGAAGACATCACGGGCCTGGTGCTGGCCGGCGGCCGCGGCAGCCGCATGGGCGGCGTCGACAAGGGCCTGCAGGACCACCGCGGCGTGCCGCTGGCGCTGCATGCACTGCGCCGCCTGCAGCCGCAGGTGGGCACGGCCATGCTCAGCGCCAACCGCAACCTGCCCGACTACGAAGCGATGGGCGTGCCCGTGTGGTCCGACTCCATCGAAGGCTATGCGGGGCCGCTCGCGGGCCTGCTGACCGGGCTCGAGCATGCGCGCACCGCTTGGCTCGTCACCGTGCCCTGCGACACGCCGGACTTTCCGCCGGACCTGGTCGACCGGCTGGCCGAGGCCGCGGCCGCGCAGGGTGCCGAGATCGCGATGGCCGCCACGCACGAAGACGGCGAGCTGCGCGCGCAACCGGTGTTCTGCCTGCTGCGTGCCAGCCTGGCGCCGAGCCTGCTCGCCTTCCTGCAGGCGGGCGAGCGCAAGTTCGGCAAGTGGACCGCGCAGCACCGCATGGTGCAGGTCGCGTTCGACGACGCGGCCGCCTTCTTCAACGCCAACACCAGCGACGAGCTGCGCCAGTTGCAGCGTTGAGCGCAACGCTCACAGCCGCGCCCGGTAGCTCGCCGGCGTCTCGCCGAAGGTGCGGCGGAACAGCCCGATGAACGCGCTCGCGGTCGAATAGCCGAGGTCGAGCGCGATCGCCGTCACCGGGACGCCGGCCGCGAGCATCTCGAGCGAGCGCATCATGCGCGCGCGCTGCCGCCAGGCCGTGAAGTTGAAGCCGGTTTCCAGCACGAAGCGCCGGCTCAGCGTGCGCGAGCTCACGGCCGCCCAACCGGCCCATTGCTCGAGGTCGCGTTCGTCCGCGGGTTCGGCGATCAGCGCGTGCGCGATGCGCTGCAGCCGCGGGTCGCTCGGCAGCGGCAGGCCGAAGGGTTCCACCGGCAGGCTGCGGATCTCGTCGAGGATGACCGCCGCCACATGCGCGCGGCTCTCGTCCAGCGCCTTGGGCGCCTCGAGCGGCCAGCTGCAGGCGCGCAGCACCGCCTCGCGCAGCAGGCCCGAGGTGCGGAGGGTGCAGGGCCGCGAGGGCAGGGTGGCGCAGGCCGGCTCCGCCACGTAGACGCTCCAGCCATGGAACGGGCCGTGCGAACGCCCCGAATGCTCCTGGTGCGGCGGCAGCCAGACCGCGTGGATGGCCGGCACGATCCAGACGCCGTCCTCGACCCCGACCGACACCAACCCGCGCAGCGAGCCGAACAGCTGGCCGCGCGCATGGCGATGCGGGCCCGACGCCAACTCTTCGCCCTGGCTGCCCTCGGCCGCGATCAGGACCGGGCCGTCCGGTCGGTCGATCAGGCCGGCGAGGCGAAGAATGGGATCGGTCATGGCGGCTGAGAGCTATCGATTGGCCGATCCAGTCTACAGCCGCCAAGGCTTTCGTCCGTACGCTGGGTGCCATGAACCCAAGACCTCGCCCTTTCCTCGACGATCCGGCCCCGGCGCCCGACCTCGATGCGCTATACGCCGCCCCCTCCGAGATGACCCAGAAGGCGGTGCTCGATCGCCTGGTCGACTTCCACGAGGCCTATCTCGCGCAGGCCACCTTCTTCTGCCTCGCCACCGGCAGCGAGCAGGGGCTCGATGCCTCGCCGCGCGGCGGCCCACCGGGCTTCGTCCACGTGCTGGATGCGCACACGGTCGCCTTCGCCGACTGGCCCGGCAACAACCGCATCGAGTCGATGCGCAACCTGCGGCGCGACGAGCGGCTCGCGATGGTGTTCCTGTTCCCCGGTCTCGAACTCTTCCTGCGCATCAACGGCCGCGGCCGCGTCTCGACCGATGCCGGGCTGCTGAACGAACTGCGCGAGGGCGAGCGCATTCCCAAGACCGCGACCGTGGTGCGCATCGACGAGGTGCTGCTGCATTGCGGCAAGGCCATCAACCGTGCCCGGCTGTGGCAGGACAGTGCCCGCCTCGCGCGCGATGCGCTGCCGACCGTGGGCCAGATGATGGCCGCGCTGGGCCGGCGCGCCGATGCCTCGGCCGAGCTCGGCACGGAGCAGATCGCTCAGATCGACGCGCACTACGACCACGCGGTCAAGCACGAGCTGTACTGACGCATCGAGCGCCCCACGAAGGCTTCCCATTTTTTTGGAGAGAACGCGATGCTGTTCGACACGACGAGATTTCCGCTGGTGTTCCTGAAGGAAGACCCGCAGGCCCATTCGCACGACACCGACACCGAGGCGCAACTGGCCGCGCTGCTCGAACGCGGCGAGCGCTTCGTGCTGCTGACCGACCACCTGCCCGGCGACCACCCCGAGGAAAGCCACGAGGACCGCAAGCGCCGCGCGCTGTTCTTCAAGCGCCACAAGGAGCACCTGCGCGCGTTCTGCGCGGGCCTGGTGTTCGTCACCGGCGAGCGCACGATTCCCGCGGCGGTGCGGCTGGCGGCCCAGGGCGCGGGCAAGGTGCTGGGGCTGTCCTTCGACTTCGTGCGCAGCGAGAGCGATGGGGTGGCGGCGGCCGAGCGATTTCTGGCGCGGAGTTAGGCAGGCAGGTCGAGCTCGATCCAGGCCGGCGCATGGTCGCTCGCGCCCGGGCGGCCGCGCACGTCGCGGTCCACGCCCGCATCGCGCAGCAGCGGCGCGAGTTCGGCGTTCAGCAGCAGGTGGTCGATGCGCAGCCCGGCGTCGCGCGGGAAGCGGTTGCGCCAGTAGGTCCAGAAGGTGAAGGGCGCGCGTTCGGGATGGCGCGCGCGGATCGCGTCGGTCCAGCCCTGCTTCAGCAGGCGCGCGTAGGCGGCCCGGCTCTCGGGCTGCAGCAGCGCGTCGTCGCGCCACGAGGCGGGGTTGTAGATGTCGGCATCGGTGGGCACGACGTTGTAGTCGCCCGCGAGCACCACGGGCAGGCCGCTCGCGTACAGCTTCTTCGCATGCTTGTGGAAGGCCTCGAACCAGCGCAGCTTGTAGTCGAACTTCGGCCCGGGCTGCGGATTGCCGTTGGGCAGGTAGAGGCAGCCGACCAGCACGCCGTCGACCACGGCCTCGAGGTAGCGGCTCTGCGGGTCGTCCTCCATGCCCGGCAGGCCGCGCCCGGTTTCGATCGGCTCGCGCCCGCGCGCGAGGATCGCCACGCCGTTCCAGGCGGGCTGGCCGTGCGCGACCACGCCGTAGCCCGCGCGCCGGATCGCGGCGAGCGGCAGCTTGGCGTCGGGTGACTTGAGTTCCTGCAGGCAGGCCACGTCGGGCTTCGATGCGGCGAGCCATTCGAGCAGCCGGTCCAGCCGGCTGTGGATGCCGTTGACGTTGAAGGTGGCGATCTTCATGAAGCCATCTTCCGGCGCGCGACCGGTCGCCGCGCGTCGGACAACGCGTCTCCTGCCCGCAGGAATCACCCGGCCATGACGTCCCGCAGGTAGATGCCCTGCGACAGCGCGCCCTTAGCCTGGCGCGTGCCTTCGTCGACCAGCACCTCCTCCTGGCCGGCCTCGATGGCTGCGTACGACTGGCGCACCACGTCCTCGGGCGAGGCCTTCGGCACCTCGAGCGCGCGCACCATGTCGGTATCGATCGGGCCGGCATGGAAGCCCACCACCTGCGTGCCCTGCGCGCGCAGTTCGTGGCGCAGGCCGTTGGTCAGCGCCCAGGCCGCGGCCTTGCTCACGCCGTAGGCGCCGATCATCGGGGTGTTGGCCCAGCTGAAGAGCGACAGCAGGTTGAGCATCGCGCCGCCGCCGTTGCGGCCCAGCACGCCCGCGAAGGCGCGGCTCATGTGCAGCATGCCGAAGAGGTTGGTCTCGAGCTGCTCGCGCAAGGTGGCGACCGGGTCGGTCTCGGCATCGCCGCCGACGAAGCCGCCGAGCCGGCCGATGCCCGCGTTGTTGATCAGCAGCGTCACGTCGCGGCAATCGGCCGCGGCCTGGGCGACCTGCGCGGGATCGCGCACGTCGAGCCGGATCGGCAGCACGCCCAGCAGCGGGATCTGCGAGGGCTCGCGCGCGGCGGCATAGACCTTGGCGGCGCCGAGCGCCAGCGCCTGGCGGGCGAATTCGAGGCCGAGGCCACGGTTGGCGCCCGTCACGAATACGACGGAACCTTGGATCTTCATGGTGTTTCCTTGTGCGCCGAAGCGCGGGGTGAGTCAAACGGTGGCCAGGGCGATCTGGTGCAGG
The DNA here is from genome assembly GCA_016806145.1 of Variovorax paradoxus. Lineage (NCBI taxonomy): Bacteria > Pseudomonadati > Pseudomonadota > Betaproteobacteria > Burkholderiales > Comamonadaceae > Variovorax > Variovorax paradoxus. Next base: position 2,378,553 of record CP063167.1, on the reverse strand, counting down.
AACAGGGTGCGGCGATGGCGGAAGCCGAGCCGCTCGTAGAGCGCGATGGCATTCGCGTTGTCGCTGAGCACGTGCAGGAAGGCGGTCTCGCCGCGCGCCTCGATGCGCGCGCGCAGCAGGTTCACGAGGACGGCGGCGAGGCCGCGGCCGCGCCAGGGGTCGTCGACGCAGACCGCGCTGATCTCGGCGTGGCCGTCGAAGCGCATGCGCTCGCCGGCCATCGCCATGAGCAGGCCCTGGTCGCGGACGCCGAAGTAGTCGCCCATCTCGAGCGTGCGCGGGCCGAAGGGGCCGGGCCGGGTGCGGGCGACGAGGGCCAGGGCATCGGGCACGTCGGCGGCGTCGAGCGGCGCCGCCTGCACATCCGCCGCGCGGCCCGTGCCGGGCTGCAGCGCGACCATCTGGTGGACCTGGCCGATCAGCCTGGCCTGCAGGCCGTCGATGCCGGCGACCGGCGCGAGCGTGGGCAGCATGACGCGATCGTCCGGGCCCAGCAGCGCACGCAGCGCATCGAAGGCGGCCGGGCTTTCCTCGACCAGTCCCGCGAACGGCGCGACCTCGGTGTGATAGCGGCGGGCCAGGGCGTTGCCGTGTCCCAGGTGCGCCTGCGGGCCGACGAGCGCAGCCCAGGCCGAACGGTCCAGAGGGGAGTCGATGGGCGATGTCATGGTCCCTAGCGTAGGCGGGTATTCCCCGAGGCGCCATGGTCGTAAATGACAATATTGATATCATTTGCGACATGATGAAGATCGCGATCCTGGCGCTCGATGGCGTGTTCGACACCGGCCTGAGCGTGTTCCTCGACCTGTTCTCCGCGGCCAACGAGGTGGCGGCCGAGCAGGGCGCGGCGCGGCCGCCCTTCGAGCTGCGCGTGGTCGGCGTGCGCCAGCGCATCCGCACCGCGCATGGCCTGACCATGGTGGTGGACCGCGCGGACGAGATGCGCCAGCCCGACTGGGTGCTGGTGCCCGCGCTCAACACCAAGCAGCCCGCGCGCCTGGTCGAGGCGCTGGGCCGGCGCGACGTGCGCGATGCCATGGCCATGCTGCGCAGCTGGCATGCGCAGGGCAGCGGCGTGGGCGGCGCCTGCATCGCGAGCTTCCTGCTGGCCGAGACCGGCCTGCTCGATGGCCAGGAGGCCACCACCATGTGGCCGTTGGCGCCGCTGTTCCGCGAGCGCTATCCGCAAGTGCGGCTCGACGAGTCGCGCATGGTGGTGGCCTCGGGCCGCGTGGCGACGGCCGGCGCGGCAATGGGCCATCTCGATCTCGCGCTGTGGCTGATGCGCCAGGCGAGTCCCGAGACGGCCGCGCTGGTCTCGCGCCTGATGCTGGTCGACAAGCGGCCCTCGCAGGCGCAATACATCATTCCCGACCACCTCGCGCATGCCGACCCGCTGATCGAGCGCTTCGAACGCTGGGCCCGCGAACGCCTCGCGCGGGGCTTCTCGCTGCACGATGCGGCGGACGCGCTCGCGGTCAGCCCGCGCACCCTGCAGCGGCGCATGGAGGCGGTGCTCGGCAAGTCGCCGCTGGCCTTCTTCCAGGACCTGCGCGTCGAGCATGCGCAGCACCTGGTCTCGATCGGCCAGGGCCTCGAGGAGATTGCGAGCGAGGTCGGCTATGCCGATGCCGCGACCGTGCGCAGCCTGCTGCGGCGCAAGCTGGGGCGCGGGGTGCGGGAGCTGCGTTCGGCGCTGGCGTAGCGCTGGCCAGCGGCGCAGCCCGCGCGGCACGAAACCGAAGACCACCGCGAGCAGGATCGCCGAGGCGAGCCACCGAAGCGCAGCGGCGGCGAGGCGAACAGCGCCTTCACGTACCAAGGCATCTCACGGATGTCGCTCGACGCCATGCCCGGCCGTATAGCTGATATGGCGCCTCGTACATGGCCTTCGCGCGCCATCGTCCCGATACTTCGCGCACTTCGCGGCGGCACCCCGGTCGCGAAGCAAGCGTGGCCCTTCGAAGCCATATCGCCTGATTCCGAGAATTCCAGAAAGAGACACTCCATGAAGCTGTTGGGCCTTGCGCTGAGCGCCTTGCTCGTCCTCACCGTCGGAACCCGCGCCCATGCGGGAACCACCTTCGACGCAGTCAAGAAACGGGGCCTGGTGCAGTGCGGCGTATCGACCAATCTGCCGGGCTTCGCCTTCACCGACAGCAAGGGCGAGTGGCAGGGCATCGACGTCGACACCTGCCGCGCAATCGCCGCGGCGATGTTCGGCGACGCCACGAAGTTCCGCGTGGTTCCGCTCACGACGCAGGCGCGCTTCACCGCGCTGCAGTCCGGCGAGATCGACGTGCTGACGCGCAACACCACGCAAACGCTGACGCGCGACACCACGCTCGGGCTGATCGGCGTGGGCGTCAACTACTACGACAGCCAGGGGATCATGGTGACGAAGGACTCGAACGTCACCAGCGCGAAGAAGCTCGCGGGCGCCACCATCTGCGTGCTGCCGGGCACCACCACCGAACTCAACCTGGCCGACTGGTTCCGCGGGCTGAAGATGGAGTTCAAGCCGGTGCTGCTCGACACGGTGGACGAGATCAAGCGCGCCTTCATGTCGGGGCGCTGCGACGGCATCACGCTCGACAAGTCGCAGCTGGCGCTGGCGCGCATCAACCTGGGCAGCACCGACAAGTACGTGATCCTGCCCGAGCCGCTGTCGAAGGAACCGCTCGGGCCGATGGTGCGCCAGGGCGACGAGGCCTGGTTCAACATCGTGCGCTGGTCGCTCAACGCGATGCTCGAGGCCGAGGAGTACGGCCTGAGCTCGAAGAACGTCGACGAGGCGCTGAAGAATCCGGCGCCGCACATCCAGCGCATCCTCGGCACCGTGCCCGGCATGGGCAAGGCGCTGGGCGTGGACGACAAGTGGGCCTACCGGATCATCAAGCAGGTGGGCAACTACGGCGAGGTCTTCGACCGCAGCGTCGGCGCGGGCAGCCCGATGAAGCTCGATCGCGGGCTCAATGCGCTCTACACCAAGGGCGGCCTGATGTACGGCTGGCCGATCCGCTGATTCGTTCCTGAACGAGAGAGGCCGTGCCGGCGGGCAACCGCCGGCTCGGCCGTACCCGAAGCGAATCGAGGATTTCCCATGACCGAAGAAAACACGGGCGCCATGCCCCCACGGCCGCGCGCGCGCCTGTCGTGGAACGACCCCGCTCTGCGCGCGCTGGTCTACCAGGTCGTCGTGGTCGCGCTGGTGGCGCTGACCGCCTGGTACCTGGTGTCGAACACGCTGCACAACCTGGCGGCGCGCAACATCTCCACCGGCTTCGCCTTCCTCGACCGCGAGGCGGGCTTCGCGATCGGCGAGACGCCGATCGACTACACGCCGGCCGATACCTATCGCCGCGCCATCGTCGTCGGCCTGCTCAACACGCTGCGCGTGTCGCTCATCGCGCTCGTGCTGGCCACCGTGCTCGGCACGCTGGTCGGCGTGGCGCGGCTGTCGGGCAACTGGCTGGTGTCGCGGCTGGCCGCGGCCTATGTGGAGTGCGTGCGCAACGTGCCGCTGCTGCTGCAGTTGCTGCTCTGGTATGCGCTGATCTCCGAGAGCATGCCGGGGCCGCGTGCCGCGCACCATCCGCTGCCGGGGGTGTACCTGTCGAACCGCGGGCTGCTGATGCCGGCGCTGCTCGGCGACTCGCTCGCATGGATGGTCGCCGCGCTGGCCATGGCGGGCGTTGGCACCTTCCTGCTCGCGCGCTGGAGCAGGAGGCGGCAGGCGCTGACCGGCCATCCGATGGCGCTCGCGCCCTGGGCGGTGGCGCTGTTCGCCGGCCTGCCCGGGCTGGCCTGGGCGCTGAGCGGCGCGCAGCTGTCGATGGAGATCCCGCACCCGAGCGGCTTCGGCTTCGCGGGCGGATGGAACCTCTCGCCCGAGCTGTTCGCGCTGCTGGTGGGGCTCGTGAGCTACACGGCGGCCTTCATCGCCGAGATCGTGCGCTCGGGCGTGCAGTCGGTGAACCGCGGGCAGTGGGAGGCGGCCGAGTCGCTGGGCCTGCGGCGCGGGCGTTCGCTGCGGCTGGTGGTGCTGCCCCAGGCGCTGCGGGTGATGGTGCCGCCGGCCACGAGCCAGTACCTCAACCTCGTCAAGCACAGCTCGCTGGCCGTGGCCATCGGCTATCCGGACCTCGTCTCCGTGGTGAACACGACCCTGAATCAGACCGGCCAGGCCATCGAGGGCATCCTGATCATCATGGCCGCCTTCATGACGGTGAGCCTGTGCATCTCGCTCGCCATGAATGCCTACAACCGGCGCATCGCGCTCGTCGAGCGTTGACATGAACCCCACCACTTCACTGACCGGCGGCACGACCGCCACCCCGCGCGCGCCCGAGCGTGCCCTGCACGCATGGCAATGGACCCGGGAGCGCCTGTTCCAGTCGCCCGCCGGCATCCTCGGCACCCTGCTGTGTCTCTGGCTGCTGCTGATGACCGTGCCGCCGCTGGTCGACTGGCTCATCGTGAAGGCCACCTTCTCGTCGCCGACCGCGCAGGGCTGCCGAAACGCGCCCGGCGGCGCCTGCTGGGCCTTCATCGCCGAGAAGCACCGGCTGATCCTGTTCGGCACCTATCCCTACGACGAGCAATGGCGGCCGCTGCTCGCGACCCTCGCGCTGATCGGCACGCTGGTCTACAGCGCCGCGCGGCGCACGTGGGACCTGAAGCTCACCCTGCTCTGGACCGGCGTGCTCGCGCTCGTCGCGCTGCTGATGTGGGGCGGCCTGTTCGGCCTGAGCTACGTGGAGAACGTGCGCTGGGGCGGCCTGCCGCTGACCTTGATCCTCTCGACCTTCGGCATCGCCTTCGCCTTTCCGCTCGGCGTGGTGCTGGCGCTCGGGCGCCGCTCGAAAATGCCCGCCATCAAGGCGCTGTGCGTGGGCTACATCGAACTGATCCGCGGCGTGCCGCTGATCAGCATCCTGTTCATGTCCTCGGTGATGCTGCCGCTGTTCCTGCCCGAGGGCATGAGTATCGACAAGCTGCTGCGCGCGCAGCTGGCCATCGTGCTGTTCGCCGCGGCCTACATCGCCGAGGTGGTGCGCGGCGGGCTGCAGTCGATCCCCAAGGGGCAGTACGAGGGCGCCGAGTCCATCGGCCTGTCGTATGCGCAGCAGATGCGGCGCGTGGTGCTGCCGCAGGCATTGAAGGTCGTGATACCGCCGCTGGTCAGCACCTTCATCGCGCTGTTCAAGGACACCTCGCTGGTCGTGATCATCGGCATCTTCGATCTCACGCAGGCCGCGAAGGCCGCGCTGGCCGACCCGGCCTGGGGCGGCTTCGGCGTGGAGGCCTACCTGTTCATCGGCGCGATCTATTTCGTCTTCTGCTTCTCGCTCTCCAAGTACAGCCGGTCGCTCGAGCGTTCGCTCGCCACCGGCCATGCCAACGACAACGCCGGCAAATAACGCCGCCATGCCCTCTACAGGAACGAAGGACTCCGCCGTGACCGAACCGATCATCCAGATGCAAGCCGTCAACAAGTGGTACGGGCAGTTCCACGTGCTGCGCGACATCCACCTCGACGTGGCGCGCGGCGAGCGCATCGTCGTCTGCGGGCCCTCGGGCTCGGGCAAGTCGACGCTGATCCGCTGCATCAACCGCCTCGAGCAGCACCAGAGCGGCCGCATCGTCATCGACCGCACCGAGCTGAGCAACAACCTGCGCCACATCGAGACCATCCGCCGCGACGTGGGCATGGTGTTCCAGCACTTCAACCTGTTCCCGCACCTGACGGTGATGGAGAACCTCACGCTGGGCCCGGTCTGGGTGCTGAAGAAGCCGATGGCCGAGGCCCGCGCGACCGCCATGAAGTACCTCGAGCGCGTGCGCATTCCCGAACAGGCCGGCAAGTTCCCGGGCCAGCTCTCGGGCGGCCAGCAGCAGCGCGTGGCGATCGCGCGCTCGCTGTGCATGGGCCCGAAGGTCATGCTGTTCGACGAGCCCACCTCGGCGCTCGATCCCGAGATGGTCAAGGAGGTGCTCGACGTGATGATCGGCCTGGCGCAGGAGAGCGGCATGACGATGCTGTGCGTGACGCACGAGATGGGCTTCGCGCGCAAGGTCGCCGACCGCGTGATCTTCATGGACCGCGGCGAGATCGTCGAGCAGGGCGCGCCCGAGCGCTTCTTCGCCGATCCGCAGACCGAGCGCGCGCGACTCTTTCTGAGTCAGATCGTGCATTGACCCGAGCGCCACCTATTCCCAACCACCAGGAGCACTGATGCCATCGAACGAAGCCGCCCACGCGGCGGGATTCCAGACCCGGACCATCCATGCGGGCCACGAGGCCGATGCCTTCGGCGCCGTCTCGCCGCCGATCTACCTGACCTCGACCTATGCCTTCGAATCGACCGCCGACGCGGCCGCCGTGTTCTCGGGCGAGAGCGAGAAGTACGTGTACGGCCGCCAGCACAACCCCACGCAGGCGCTGCTCGAGCGCCGGCTGGCCGATCTCGAGGGCGCCGAGGCGGGCCTGGTCACCGGCTCCGGCATGGGCGCCATCAGCGCCACGCTGCTGACCCTGCTGTCGGCCGGCGACGAGCTCATCGCGCACCACACGGCCTATTCGACCGTGGGCCTGCTGCTGGCCGACGGACTGCCGCGCTTCGGCATCCGCGTGCGGCGCGTCGACTTCTGCGATCCGCGCAACCTCGAGCAGGCGCTGTCGGACAAGACCAAGATCGTGTACTTCGAATCGCCGGTCAACCCGACCGGCGAGGTGCTCGACATCCGGGCGCTGGCCGACATCGCCCGCCGGCATGGCGCCAGGGTGGTGGTCGACTCGACCTTCGCGTCGCCGGCGCTGCAGCGACCCATGGACCATGGCGCCGACCTCGTGGTGCATTCGCTGACCAAGTACATCAACGGCCATGGCGACCTGCTCGGCGGCGTGGTGCTGGGCGACGCCGCCACCGTCCACAAGATCCGCAAGGCCGGCCTGCGCTACCTGACCGGCGCCACGCTGTCGCCGATGCTCTGCTTCCTGGTGCTGCGCGGCCTCAAGACCCTGACGCTGCGCATGCGCCAGCATGGCGAGAGCGCATTGAAGATCGCGCGGATGCTCGCCGCCCATCCGGCGGTGGAGGTGGTGCGCTATCCCTTCCTGGCCGACAACGCGGGCCATGCGATCGCGCAGCGCCAGATGAAGCACGGCAGCGGCATGCTCTCCTTCGACCTCAAGTCGGGCGAGCAGGGCGCGATCCGCATGATCGACCGGCTGCGGCTGATCTCGCGCGCGATCAGCCTCGGCGACACCGAAACGCTGATCACGCATCCGGGCGCCCTGATCCGCGCCAACCAGCAGGTGGAGCCGGGCGCGCGGCTCAGCGAAGGCGTGACCATGAAGCTGGTGCGCCTCTCGGTGGGGCTGGAAGACGTGGACGACCTGATCGCCGACCTGAAGCAGGCGCTCGACGGGCTGTAACGCACCGCTGCGGCGCACGCGGCCGTGCATCCGGGCCCGCCACGGGCCGCGCATGAAAGGCCGGGCCCGCATAGCTGCTATCTCGCGCGGTGCATGGCTCGCGCGCCGGCCGCGAGGCGCGCCGGCGGCCCGTGTCCATTCGGCGGAAGGCCTTCAGCGTGGGGCCGAGCCCGCTCCATTCCAACGACCGCTTTAAAGACCTGCCCCCCACCGAAGCAGGACCCAAAGTTTCCGTTTGGCATGAACGGTGCTCCGTTCCTCCGCAGGCAAGCACGCCTTCCTCTCCCTCTGATGCATAGCTGTTATTCACCGGAAAACGCTCGTTTTCCGGTTTGACACAAAGTGTCATATGGGACATATTCATCACACGTTCCGAGGTATCCCCATGCGAATCTCTCCCTTGCTCAAGTCCCTGGTCTGCGCCGCATTCGCCGCGACCGCTGTCACTTCGATGACCGCTTCGATGGCCGCCGAGGCCTGGCCCACGCGGCCCGTGCGCCTGGTGGTCGGCTTCCCGCCGGGCGGGCCGACCGACATCGTGGCGCGCATCGTCGGCCAGTCGCTGTCGAAGGAGCTGGGTCAGCCGGTGATCATCGAGAACCGCGGCGGCGCGGGCGGCACCGTCGCTGCCGCCTACGTCGCGAAGCAGAAGCCCGACGGCGACACGCTGATGCTCACGGCCGAGTCGGTGCAGACCCGCGCGGCGGCCGTGTTCCGCAAGCTGCCCTACGACCCGGTGGCCGACTTCGAGCCCATCGGCAAGTTCGCGAAGCAGCGCGTGCTGATGGTGGTGAACCCCACGCTGGCCGCCAAGGACGTGAAAGAGTTCATCGCCTATGCGAAGGCCCATCCCGGCGAGCTCAACTACAGCGCCACTTACAGCGCGTCCTCGCACTTCGGCGGCGCGCTGTTCGGCGTGCTCAACGGCGTCGACCTGACGCTGGTGAACTACCCGGGCGGCGGCCAGCCCATCACCGACCTGATGGCGGGCGTGGTGCAGGTCGGCTTCTTCACCGAATCCACCGTCGCGCAGCAGGTGCAGGCCGGCAAGCTGCGCGCCCTGGCCATCGCGGCCGACGAGCGTTCGGCGCTGTTCCCGCAACTGCCCACGCTGCAGCAGGCCGGTGCCGCGCGCATGGACATCTCGCCCTGGTTCGGCCTCGTGGCGCCCGCGAAGACGCCGCCCGAGATCATCGCCAAGGCCTCGGCCGCGCTGACCCGCGCGATCGCGAGCGAGGACTTCGAGAAGCGCCTCGCGCCGATCGGCGCGGTGGCCATCAAGGGCTCGACGCCCGCGTCCTTCGCGGCCGACATCAGGAAGGAAATCGACTACTGGAAGAAGTTCGTGAAGGACTCCAACTTCCCGATCGTCGATTGAGACGGAAGGCGCTGACCATGAGCTTCTTCGACGAACTGGACAGCGGCCTCACGGCGCGCGAGCTGGCGCTGGTGCGCGACACCGAGCGCTTCTGCACCGAGGTGCTCGCGCCGCGGCTCGCGCAGGCGCGTTCGCGCGGCGAGCCCTGTGAACGCACGGTGATCGCCCAATGGGCCGCGCTGGGCATGCTCGGCCTGCAGGTGCCCGAGGAGGGCGGCGGCTTCGGTGCCTCCTTCCTCTGCAAGGTCCGCGTCGCGCAGACCATGGCGGGCCATGGCTTCGCCGCGGCCTTCTGCCTCAACAACATGCAGGGCATGGCGACGCGGCTGTGGCGTCACGGTTCGGCGGTGCAGAAGGAACGCCTGCTGCCGGGGCTGCTGGCCGGCCGGCTGATCGGCGCACCGGCGATGTCGGAACCCACGGCCGGCAGCGACCTTACGCAGCTGCGTTCGCAGGCCGTGCGCACCGAGGGCGGCTGGCTGCTCGACGGCACCAAGGCCTGGGTCAGCAATGGCGCCATCGCCAACCTGCTGATGGTGCTCGCGCGCACCACCGCGGCCGATGGATCGCAGGCGATCGCGGGCTTCCTGGTCGAGCCCGAGGCCGGCAAGGCCTTCGCCGCGACGCCGCACGAGCTGCCGGGTGCGATGGAGTTCAGGCTCGCCGAGATCGTCTTCGATCGGCACTTCGTGCCCGACTGGGCACTGATCCACGCCCCCGGCGAGGCCTTTCGCGCCTCGATGGAAGCCATCAACGCGGCGCGCGTGCATGTGGCGGCCATGTGCACCGGCTCGCTGCATGCGGCGCTGTGCACCGCTGTCGCGTACTGCGGCCAGCGCACCGCGTTCGGCAAGCCGCTGCTCGCGCACCAGGGACTGCAATGGGCGCTGGCGGAGGTCGCGGCCCGGCTCGAGGCCGCCAATGCGCTCGTGGTGAAGGCGGCGCGGCGCATCGATGCCGGCACCTGCGGCCCCGAGCTCGCGGCCAGCGCCAAGAAGATCGCGGTCGAGACCGCCACCGAGGGCATCGAGCAGTGCATCCGCGCGATGGGCGCCGTGGGCGCGACCGCGCCCAACGGCCTGGTCGCGCTCGCGTCCGAAGTGCGGCTCGCGGCCTTCGCCGACGGCAGCACCGAGATGCTCAACGACCGCATCGGCCGCGGGCTGGCCGCGGCCTATCCCTCGGCTTCCGCCCGCGGCGAGCAACAAGGAACCCAGCAACCATGAGCCTGAGACATGTGGTCGTCGACAGCGCCGCGCAGTCGCTCGAGGGCCTGCGCGATGGCGCCACGCTGCTGGTCGGCGGGTTCGGCGGTGCCGGCCTGCCGCGCGCCATCATCCAGGCCGTGCTGGCGCTGGGCGTGCGCGAGCTCACCGTGATCTCCAACAACGCGGGCGCCGATGCCGACGACCTGTCGCTCTGGTTCACGGCCGGCATCGTGCGCAAGATCGTCTGTTCGTACCCGCGCAGCGCCAAGGCCTTCGCCGTGGCGTACCGCGCCGGCACGGTCGAGCTCGAGCTGGTGCCGCAGGGCACGCTGATCGAGCGCATCCGCTGCGGCGGCGCGGGCATCGGCGGCTTCTATTCGCCGGTGGGCATCGGCACGGTGCTGACCGAGGGCAAGCGCGTGGAGCGCATCGACGGGCGCGACTACGTGCTCGAGAAGCCGCTGCGCGCCGACTTCGCGCTGCTCAAGGGCAGGCAGGCCGACACCATGGGCAACATCGTCTACAACAAGACGGCGCGCAACTACTCGCCGGTGATGGCCACCGCGGCCGACACGGTGGTGTTCGAGGTCGACGAGATCGTGCCGGTCGGCGGCCTCGATCCCGAATGCATCGTGACGCCCTGCATCTTCGTCGACCGCGTCTTCCTGGGAGATCGGGGATGAACAGACTCACGCGCGAACAACTGGCCGCGCTGGCGGCCTCGCAGCTGCCGCCGCGCAGCTTCGTCAACCTCGGCATCGGTTTTCCGACGCTGGTGTCGGACCACATCACCGCGGCCTCGGGCGTGGTCACGCACAGCGAGAACGGCATCCTGCACATCGGGCCGCGGCCGGCGCCGGGCGCGGAAGACCGCGACCTGATCAACGCGGGCAAGACCCCGGTCACCATCCTGCCGGGCGGCTCCTACTTCGACACCGGGCTGTCGTTCGCGATGATGCGCGGCGGCCACCTCGACATCGCCATCCTCGGCGCCTACCAGGTCAGCGCGCGCGGCGACATCGCCAACTGGAGCATGGGCCTCGATGGCTCGGCGCCGCCGGCCGTGGGCGGCGCGATGGACCTGGCCGTGGGCGCGAAGTCGATCTGGGTGCTGATGGAGCACCAGACGAAGGAGGGCGAGTCGCGCATCGTCGAGGCCTGCACCTTCCCGCTGACCGCCGTGGGCGTGGTGCGGCGCATCTTCACCGACCTGGCCGTGATCGAGGTCGAGCCCGACGGGCTGGTGGTGAGCCGCATGGTCGACGGTCTCTCGTTCGAACGGCTGCAGGCGTTGACCGCCGCGCCGTTGCGCCCGGCCGCGGCCCTTGTCGCATGAACGCACGACGAACTCCCATCGAAACCGAGTCCCCCATGCCATTCCGCGTCGCCGACCTCCTTGCCGACAGCCTCGCCCTTCACGGCGTGCAGCGCGCCTTCAGCGTGCCGGGCGAGAGCTTTCTTCCCTTGCTCGATGCGCTGCACGGCCGCGAGGACTTCGACCTCGTGACCTGCCGCCACGAAGGCTCCGCCAGCCTCGCGGCAGCGGCCGATGCGCGGCTGACGGGCGCGCCGGGCGTGGTGATGGTGAGCCGCGGGCCGGGCCTCGCGAACGCCACCATCGGCATCCACGTGGCCTCGCAGGAGGCGCTGCCGCTGGTGGTGCTGGTCGGGCAGGTCGACCTGCCGAACCTGGGGCGCGACGCGGTGCAGGAGATCGACGCGGCGCGCCTGTTCGGGCCGATGGCGAAGTGGACCGCCCGCATCCACCTCGCGTCGCAGGCCGCCGAGACCCTGGCACGCGCCTTCTCGACCGCGGCCAGCGGCACGCCGGGCCCGGTGATCGTCGAGCTGCCCGAGGACCTGCTGGCCCAGGAGATCCCCCGATGCGCCGCCACGCGCTTCGGCGTCGCGCGGCCCGCGCCGTCGATGCAGGCGATGGAAGACGCCGCCGCGCTGCTCGCCCGGGCCGAGCGGCCCGTGCTCATCGTCGGCGGCGAAGCCTGCGCCGATGGCGCCTTCAGGCAGGCGCTGGTCGCGCTCAGCGAGGCCTGGCAATTGCCGGTCGCGGTCACGAACAAGAACCAGGACCTCTTTCCCAACACGCATCCGCACTGGCTCGGGCAACTGGGCTTCTTTCCCTCCGCCGTCCACACGGCGCTGTTCGCGCAGGCCGACCTGATCGTCGGCATCGGCACGCGGCTCGGCGACGTGTCGACGCAGGGCTTCACGGTTCCGCGCCAGTCGCCCGATGCGCAGAGGCTGCTGCACGTGTACCCCGATGCTGGCGCGATCGGCCGCCACTTCACGACCACGCTCGGCGTGGTGTCGACCGCGCGCGCCTTCGTGGACGCACTGCTGCGCATCACGCCGCCGCCCATCGACCGCAGCGAATGGCTGCGTGCGGGCCTGCATGCGCGCGAAGCGGCGCACGGCTGGAACGAAGCCCGCGTGCCCGCGCAGGACGTGCTGGGCCATGCGATCAACGCCGTGCGCGGCGCGATGCGCGACGACACGATCCTCACGACCGACTCGGGCAACTTCGCCGCCTGGGTGCATCGCGCGCTGCGGCTCGGGCCGTCGAACCGCCTGCTCGGCTCGGCCTGCGGCGCGATGGGCATGGGCGTGCCCGCGGGCCTGGCCGCGGGCCTGCGCCATCCGCGGCGGCAGGTGATCGCCTTCTGCGGCGACGGCGGCTTCCTCATGAGCGGCAACGAGCTCGCGACCGCGGTGGACCGCGGCATCGACCTGAAGATCGTCGTCGCCAACAACGCCTCGTACGGAACGATCCGCTCGTTCCAGGAGCGTTCCTATCCGGGCCGCGTCAGCGGCACCGACCTGCGCAACCCCGACTTCGCCGCGCTCGCGCGGGCCTTCGGCGCCTCGGGCCATGTGGTGCGGCATGCGGACGAGGCCGCGCAGGTCATGGCCGAGGCGCTGGCCGTGCGCGGCCCGGCCGTGATCGAGGTGCGCTGCGCCACCCACTATGCGCTGGCCGACTCGCTGCGGTCGGCCCTTTGAAGACGAACCCAAGGAAACCCATGTTCAATGCGATCCACCTGACCCAGCAGGGCGGCAAGACACTGGCCGCCGTGAAGGCCCTCGAGGCCTCGGCGCTGCCCGAGGGCGACGTCACGGTCGACGTCGAGTTCTCGAGCCTCAACTACAAGGACGCGCTCGCCATCACCGGCCGCGGCCCGATCGTGCGGCAGTGGCCGATGGTGCCCGGCATCGACTTCGCGGGCACGGTCGGCGAGAGCGCGTCGCCCGACTTCAAGGCCGGCGACCAGGTGATCCTCACGGGCTGGGGCGTGGGCGAAGGCCATTGGGGCGGGCTGGCGCAGAAGGCGAGGGTGCCGGCCTCGTACCTGGTGGCGATGCCGGCGGGCCTTACGAGCCGCCATGCGATGGCGATCGGCACCGCGGGGCTGACGGCCATGCTGTGCGTGCTCGCGATCGAGCGCGACATCGGGCCGCACGCCGGCGAGGTGCTGGTGACCGGCGCCAACGGCGGCGTGGGCAGCTTCGCCGTCAGCCTGCTGGCCAGGCGCGGCTTCCGGGTCGTGGCCGCCACGGGCCGCCCGCAGGAGGCCGCGCGGCTGAAGGCACTGGGCGCGCACGAGGTGATCGGCCGCGAGCTGCTGTCCGCGCCGGGCAAGCCGCTGCAGAAGGAGCGCTGGGCCGCGGTGGTCGACTGCGTGGGCAGCCATACGCTGGCCAATGCCTGCGCCGCCACGAAGTACGGCGGCGTGGTCGCGGCCTGTGGGCTGGCGCAGGGCATGGACTTCCCGTCCACCGTCGCGCCCTTCATCCTGCGCGGCGTGACGCTCGTGGGCATCGACAGCGTGAAGGCCGCGCTGCCCCGGCGCCTGGAAGCCTGGACCCAGTTGCAGCGCACGCTGGGCGCGGACGAAACGCTCGCGATGACCGCGACCATCGGCCTGGCGCAGGCGATTCCCGCCGCGCAGGACCTGATCGACGGCAAGGTCGCAGGGCGCCTGATCGTCGACGTGAACGCCTGATCGGATCGCGTGGATTCCCTCGACCGCCAGTTGCGGTACTTCCTCAAGATCGCGAGCCTGAAGTCGCTCTCGCGCGCCGCCGAGGCGCTGGACCAGACCCAGCCCGGCCTGAGCCGCCAGTTGGCGACGCTCGAGAGCTGCCTCGGCCAGCCGCTGTTCGTGCGCAACGGGCGCGGCGTGGAGCTGACGGAAGCGGGCCGCGGCCTGAAGGAGAAGACCGAGGCCGCCTACCGCAGCATCGACGCCGCGGTCGACTGCGTGCGCAAGCACGACGGCGTGTCGCAGGGCACGGTGCGGGTGGCGGCGGTCCATACCCTGAGCTACTACCTGCTCGGCGAGGTGGTGGCGCGCTTCTCGGCCGAATGCAGCGATGTCGCGCTGTCGCTGATGTGCCGCAGTTCGTCGGACGCGGCCGAGCTGGTGGAGAACGGCAAGGCCGACATCGGCCTGGTCTACGACACGGCCGTCGCCTCGCAGACGCTGGACACGCGGCCTCTGTTCGACGACGAGATGTGCCTGGTCGCCGCGCGCGACAGCGCCCATGGCGAAACCATCGACCTCACGGAGGAGCGGCCGCGGCTGGTGGCTTTTCCGGCCCACTATGCGCTGGGCAAGATGGTGCGCCAGGGCAGCTTGAAGCTGCCGATCGTCGCCGAGGCCGAGACCGTCGACAACCTGGTCCGGCTGGTCGCCGCCGGCATGGGTGCCTGCATCCTGCCGACCCGCATGCCCGACAAGCTGCTGCAGGACAACGACCTGCGCAAGGTTCGCATCGAACGGCCGCTGATGCGCCGCCGCGTGGTCGTGATCACGCGCGCGGGCAAGCCGCAATCGCCGCTGGTCCAGCGGCTGGTCGACATGGTGCTGGCGGCCGTGCCCTGAGCGCCGCGCCTCTTCCTTCCACCCACACAACTTCCTCTTCATCGAACCATGACCCCCGAACTCCGCAGCAAGGAATACTTCGACGAGCGCGCCACCCGCGAGATGGCGCAGCACCTCGCGGGCGCGCCGCGCACCATGAAACAGAGCCTGGCCTATGCCTGCCGCATCCTCGCGATGACCGGCCAGGAAGCCGGGCTCGCGGGCCAGATCAGCGCGCGCTCGGAACGCCCCGGCGCCTACTGGACGCTGCGCTTCGGCCTCGGCTTCGACGAAGCCACGCCCGAGGACTTCATCGAGGTCGACCAGGACCTCAACACCCTGACCGGCACCGGCATGCCCAACCCCGCCACGCGCTTCCACCTGTGGGTGTATCGCGCGCGGCCCGACGTCCAGTCGATCATCCACACCCACTCGCCCTGGGCCTCGGCGCTCGCGGCAGCGCGCCAGCCGCTGGTGATCTCGCAGATGGACATGACGCCGCTGCACGAGGACTGCGCCTTCCTGGGCGAGTGGCCGGGCGTTCCGATCGCCGACCAGGAGGGCGTGATCATCTCGGGCGCGCTCGGCAGCAAGCGCGCCATCGTGCTCGCGCACCACGGCTACCTCACGGCCGGCCAGACCATCGAGGAGGCGACCTACCTGTCGGTCTACCTCGAGCGCGCCGCGCGCATGCAGATCCGCGCCCAGGCCTTCGGCCCGCTGACGCCGGTGGACGACGTGCTCGCGCGCGAGGCGCACGACTACCTGCTCAAGCCCTCGATCGTCAACGCCACCTTCGACTACTGGTGCCGGCAGACGCGTGGCGCGCCCGCGCCGCTCGATTGTTGAGCCCCCGGGCCGCGCTGCGCCGACGCTAAGATCGACCGCATGGACACCACAGACACATGGCGCTGAATCTCAAGTTCCTGCGGGTGCAGAGCGGCCTCACGCTCGAGCAATTGGCCAGCGACTCCGGACTCACGCGCAGCTACCTGTCGAAGGTGGAGCGCGGCATCTCCAAGCCGTCCATCGAGTCGGCGCTGAAGATCGCGAGCGCGCTGGGTGTCACGGTCGAGAACCTGTTCGGCCGCTCCACCGTGGCCGATGCCGTGTCCATCGTGCGCGCGCCCGCGCCGTCGGAGGAGGAGGCCCGCACCTACATGTCGCTGGTCGCCGGCGTCAGCCAGGGCCGGCTGATGCGCGCCTTCGTGCTGCGCCCCGGCGAGCGCGCGGGCGGCCACAGCAAGATCATGAGCCACCACGACGGCGAGGAGATCCTCTACGTGCTGACCGGCCGCATCGAGCTGCAGATCGGCAACCGCAAGGAGATGCTCAACGTGGGCGACTGCGTGCAGTTCGACTCCACCATCGCGCACAAGCTGCGTTCGGTCGATGGGGAGGATGCGTCGGTGCTGGTGGTGATCGTCGCGAAGTAGCTTCGCGCCATGCTTTCCCGAGGGAGGAACCGTCCTTCATCGCGAAGGCTCAGTGGTAGTCATCCTCGCGCTGATGCCGAATCGCGGACACCACGATGTCCTGCTCGCTCACGATATGGAACAAGGCGACATATCCGGACGCGCCGAATGGAATCACCAGTTCGCGTTCGAGCCGGTCGTCATGGGCGATCCTGCATGTGAATGGATTCGATTCCAGGATTCGAAACTCGTGGCGAATCGCGTTCAATGCGCGGTCTGGCAGGCCCCAGTCGCCATGCTTGATCGCCAGTTCGAGGAGAAAACCTTCGAGGCGCTGCAGATCCTCGAGCGCTTCGCGCGTGAAGCTGACGAGGTATTTCACGGGCGCCGTTTGCCGACGCCACCCTGTGCTCGCTGCGCCGCGGTGCGCGCGGTCTCGAGGCGAGACTTCATCGCGTCGAACACGTCATTGGCCGAGTAGTACTCGCCGGACGCGCGCGCCTTGGCCAGCGAAGAACGTCCGCGGGTCACGAATTCCTGCTGGGCCTGGCGGCGCCGCGCTGCGTCGATCGCGGCCTTCTCGACGAAGTTCGACAGGGTCTCGCCATCGAGCAGAACGCTTTCGATCTGCTCTCGAACCGATGCCAGAACCCGAACCGGAGGAAGCTGAGCCGTTTTCATGTCGAGCATTGTAGTGCAAATGCTATGCAAGAACTCCATCCAGCAACCAGGCCTGCATCCACACCGCCACCGCATCGAGCATCTGCTCGATCACCTGCGCGTCCGTCAGGCCCGATTTCTTCGGCACGTGAAAGCCATGGTCGGCCGCCGCGTATTCGTCGACGCTCGCCCAGTCACCGAGCGAGTCGACGACCTGCGCGAAGCAGGGCGGTTCGGCGAGCTTGTCCTGCGCGCCATGCACGAACAGCATCGGCACGTCGACCTCGTGCAGGTGCGCCGCGCGATCGATCGAGGGCTTGCCGGCCGCATGCAGCGGAAAGCCGAGAAAGACCAGCCCGGTCACCTCGGGCAGCAGGCCCAGCGCCTGGGCCTGCGAGGTCATGCGCCCGCCGAAGGACTTGCCGCCCGCGAACAGGGGCAGTCCCTGGAAATGCGTGGCAGCGCTGGCCACGGCCGCGCGCACCGTGGCGTGCGCGAGCGGCGGCGCATCGGGCCGCTTCGAGCCGCGTTCCATGTAGGGGAACTGGTAGCGCAGGCAGGCGATGCGGCGTTCGGCGAGGCCGCGCGCCACGGTCTCCATGAACGCGTGCGTCATGCCCGCGCCCGCGCCGTGCGCGAGCACCAGGGCGAAGCGCGCATCGTCGGCCGCGTCGATCAGGCCCGACACGCGCAACTCGGCATCGACCTCGATCGTGATCTTCGTCGACGTGCTCATGCGGCGACCTCCACGGGCGGAAGCCCGAACAGCCGCCGGCTGTTGGCGCTGCAGGCCACGATGACCTCGGCGACATCGCGTTCGAGCAGTTCGGCCACGCCCGCGGCAACCCAAGGCAGGTACGCCGGTTCGTTGGGCTTGCCGCGCAGGCCCGCGTTCTTCGGCAGCAGATAGGGCGCATCGGTTTCGAGGTGCAGCCGGTCCAGCGGAATGGCCGGGATGGCCGCGCGCAGGGCCTGGCCGCGTTGCAGGTCGGTCACCCAGCCCGTGATGCCGATGTCGAGGCCCATCGCGAGAAAGGCCTCGGCTTCGGCGCGGTCGCCGGTGAAGCAGTGGACCACGCCATGCGCGCCATCGGCCACCACGGGCGCGAGCATGTCGTGGAAATCGGCGAAGGCATCGCGGCAGTGCAGGAACAGCGGCTTGCCGGTCCGCGCGGCCATCGAGAGCTGCCGGTCGAAGGCCGCGCGCTGCGCCTCGGGCGTCGAGAAGTTGCGGTTGTAGTCGAGGCCGCATTCGCCGACCGCCACGACCTCGGGGCAGCGCCACAGTTCGGCCAGCTGCTCGAAGGTGGCGGCGTCGAAGGACTTCGCGTCATGCGGATGCACGCCCGCGGTCGCGAAGACCACGCCCCGATGCGCCCGCGCCAGCTCGAGCGCGCGCAGGCTCGAGGCGAGCGAGGTGCCCGTGGCGAGGATCTGCGCCACGCCCGCGGCCCTGGCGCGCGCCAGCAGCGGCGCGGTCATCGACGCCAGCTGGCTCGAATGGAAGTTGACGCCGATGTCGACGAGGGAAGGGGAGGCGGCTCGTGCTTCGATGCTCATGCATCGATGGTACGAGAACACCGCGCAGGCACGCGGTGCCGGTGCGCCGCCGCCGAAGCTCAGCTGCAGCTGTAGCTGGCCGCCGCGTTCACGTCGCCCGAGCCCCTGTACTTCGGGTACTTGGGGTACTGGCAGGCCGGCATGCTGCGGGCCGTGCCGCCGCTCGTGAAGTTGTAGGTCAGCTGCGTGGGCGCGTCGGCGTTCTCCACCCAGCCCATGATGGCCGAGGCCCAGTCCACTTCCTGCAGGCTGCCGCCGGCGCCATGCCCGCCGCCGGGAACGATGAAGAAGCGCGTGGCGCTGTTCGGGTCGGCCAGTCCCATCGACTTCGCGATGCCCGTCATGGTGGTCCAGTTGCGGTAGTGGTCGTTCGGCGACAGCAGCGCGTCGCTGCCGGCATGCCAGGAGATCAGCTTGCGGCCCGAGGCCACGTAGCTCGCGATGGCGGCCTTGTCGTGGTCGGCACCGATGCGCGCCAGGCCCGCGCCGAGCATGTAGTAGTCGGTCTCGAGCTGGAAGCCCGCCTGCCTGGCCGGCGTGAGCCAGGCCGGATCGCCGCTCGCGAGCAGCGCGAAGCCGCCGCCGAGTCCGCCCCAGCCGAGGCCGAGGCCGTTGCCCCACGAATAGCCCGAGAGCACGGTCGAGCCGTTCGAGAGCTTGAGCGGCGACAGGAAGGACTGGAGCGTGCCCACCTGCGCGGCGCTCAGGCAGAGGGCCGGATCGGTGCTCGCGCCCGCCACGCCACACTGCAGCACGGCCGGATCGAAGCTGCAGGCCTGTGGGTTGCCGATCAGGCCGTCGCTGGCGCCGTCGAGCGCATCGCAGGCCGCGAGCGCGGCCGCATGGGCCGCGCCGGTCTGCGCGGGGCTCAGCGCCGCGGGCGTGCCGGTCAGCGAGGCCGCGCGCAGCCAGGCGCTGGTCTGGCCCGCCATGTCCATGGTCTCGCAGCCCGAGACGATGCCGTCGAAGTCCTGCGGCCAGCGCTGCGCGGCGATGTAGGCGTTGCGTCCGCCGTTGGAGCAGCCGTTGAAGTAGCTGTGCGTCGGTGCCTTGCCGAAGAAGGCCTGCGCGACGGCCTTGCCGAAGCGCAGCGTGGTGCCCACCGCGGCATAGGCGTAGTCGGTCGCCGATTGCTGGCCCTCGGCCGTGCCGCTGGCCCAGACGGCGGGCGCGGCCTGCGCGGGCACGCTCGCACGGTTGCCGCCATTCGAGGCCGCGTACACCGCGCCCTTGAGTGCGAGCGTCGGGTCGACCGCCGTCACGGCGCCGCCGCCGTCCCTGGTCACTGCCGAGGCGATGCGTCCATCGAAGCCAGCGCCACCTTGTTGCCAATAGCGGCCGGTCCAGTTGTCGGGCACGTCGATCTCGATGTCGAGGAAGGGTGCGCGCGTGCCCAGCACCTGGCAGAAGCCCGAGGCATTGACCGCCGTCCTGGCTTCGAAGCGCGCGGTCTGCGTGACCGTGACGCCCGCCAGCACCTGCCCCTTGAGACCGCTGCAGGTGCTCTTGAGCTGCTCGGCACTGGGGCCCGACGGACCCGCGGGCGGCGGCGCGGCCGGCGCGGGCGCGGGTGCCGGGATCGGGAGGAAGCCGCTGCCGCCACCGCCGCCACCGCCGCAGCCTTGCAGGGCCAGGCCGGCGGCCATCAGCAGGCCCGCCGACAGCAGGGCACGGTTCACACACTTCTCGTCGCGCATGGTTGTCTCCGATATTTCATGGGTGCCGGATGGCCGGCGGTTCTGTCTCGATGGCTTCGCGCTTCGGTCGATGCGGACATCGACTAAAAAACCAACCGACCGGTCGGTTTGGAAGCCGCGCAAGGCTAACGCAATGGCACGGACACGGGCAAGCGGCGAAGGCTCGGGACTAACCCCTAAGATCGCGGACCGCGTGGTCTCGCGCGCAGCCCTCTTCGCCATCCATGACCGTTGACACCGCTTCCTCCCGCCACGGCGACCAGCGCAGCCTGATCGCCAGGGCCGCCGCCGAGCTGTTCGCCCGCAAGGGCTATGCGGCCACGTCGATGAACGAGATCGCCGAGGCCAGCGGCCTGTCCAAGCCCGGCCTCTACCACCACTTCAAGGACAAGGCGCAGGTGCTGCTGCACATCGCCGACGGCCATGTGTCGCGCCTGGTCGACATCGTCACGGGCGTGGAAGCGCTGCAGCTCGCGCCCGACGAGCGGCTGCCCGAGCTGATCGAGGCCTTCATGGCCGAGTACGCCGAGGCGCAGCACGAGCACCGCGTGCTCACCGAGGACGTGCGCTTCCTCGATCCCGAGGCGCAGGCGCGCGTGCTCGACAAGGAGCGCACGGTGGTGCGCGTGTTCGCCGACGCCATCGCCGCCACGCGCCCCGACCTGCACGCATCGCAGCTGCACAAGCTGCTGACGATGTTCCTGTTCGGCATGCTCAACTGGATGTTCACCTGGTTCAAGCCCGGAGGACGCTTCTCCTACGAGCAGATGGCGCCGATCGCGACGCAGCTGTTCCTCAACGGCATCACGGGTCTGGAGATCGCGCCGAAGAAGAAGCCGAAGGCGCGCAAGGCGTGATCGGCCGATCGACCTATCGCGCGCATCTTCGCCATGGATCGCGCGCAGGCCGAACCGCTCAATCGAGCTTGATGCGGCCGCTCGCGAGCAGCGCGCGGTGGCGCGCGATCTCGGTGGCGATGGTGCGCTGCATCTCCACGGGATCGCCCGACGCGGGCTCGAAGCCTTGCGCGACCAGAGACTGGCGCAACTTCGGGCTGGCCAGCGCGCGCTGCCAGGCCTGGAGTACCTCGCGCCGTGCCGCCGCCGGCGTGCCGGCGGGCAGCACCAGCCCGACCCAGGAGTGGTACTGGTAGTTGCGCAAGGCCGGCACGCCGGTGTCGGCGTAGCTCGGCACCTCGGGCAGCATCGCCCAGCGTTGCGAAGAGGTGGCCGCCAGCGCGCGCACGCGGCCGCTCCGCACGAGCGGGACGATGGGCGCGGTGGCATAGAGCATCAGGTCCACTTCGCCGCCCGCCAGCGCATTCATCGCCTGCGCCTCGCCCTTGTAGGGGATGTGCCGCGCCTCGATGCCGAGCGTGCGCAGCAGCTCCTCGCTCTGCAGGTGCAGACTGGTGCCGATGCCGAAGGAGCCATAGGTCAGCTCGCCCGGATGCGCCTTCGCATGCCGCACCAGCTCGGCCATGTCGGCCACCGGCAGGTCGGCGCGCACCGCCACCACGCCGGCATTGGCCGCCACGATGCCCAGCGCATCGAAGTCCTTCAGCGGGTCATAGCCGGGCGCCTTGTCGAGCACCGGGTTGACCGAGGCGATGGAGGGCGAGACCGCGATCAGCGTGCGGCCGTCGCGCGCTGCGCGCAGGGCCGCCTGCACGCCGATCTTGCCGGCCGCGCCCAGGCGGTTGTCGACCAGCACGGGATGGCCGAGAGCGGCCGCGAGTTCGGGGGCGAGCAGCCGCGCGACGCGGTCGATGGGGCCACCGGGCGGCGCGGGCACGACGATGGTGGAGACCTGCGGCGCGGCGGCGCAGGCCGTGCCGAACAGCAGGCCGGCCGCGAGCAGCAGGGCCGTGCGGCGCCTCGCGGTCGGCCGAGGTGCAGGGGGTTCCTGCGGCTTGTCTCTTCTTGTCATGCGGGCATCGTAGGCATGCACCGCCATATTTAGAAATACATTTTCGAGTCACGTTTTCATATCCTGTGGATATGGCCGCGATCGTGCCGAGATCCCTGCTCGCCTTCATCTTCCGGCGCATCGTCGGATGAAGAAAGACTCTGTCCCTCGCGCGGAATGCCTGTCACGGTAACGGGAGAAGGCGCACGCGTGGCCCGCTTGAAGATCGATGGCGAAATCCCCGTGTGCTCCTTGAAGAAGCGCGAGAAGTTTCCTGGCGCCGAAAAGCCCAGGTCGAGCGCAACGTCCGTGAGTTCGCCACCTTCGCTGACGCGCCGCATCGCTTCCTCGACGCGCACGCCGCTCCAGAACACCTGCGGCGTCGTGTGCAGCTGGTCGCGGAACAGCGCGAAGAAGTGCGCGCGCGACAAGCCGACCTTGGCAGCGATCTCGTCGATGGTCGTTTTCTCCGAGACGTGCGCGCGCATATGGGCGATGGCGGCCCGAAGGCGATGGTCGAGCGTGACGTCGAGGCCCGCCGCGACGGAAAGAGCCTCGCCGCCCGTCCTGGAGGCCGCGATGGCGGCTTCCAGCAAGCGCTCCACCTCCTTGTCGACCTGGTCGCGTCCGCTGCCGGCGGAGATCATCAGGTCCAGCACGCGCCAGCATGAGCGGCGCAGCGCATCGCCGATGGGCACTCGCGGCGAGGGAAAGCGAAAGCTGCGGTCCTTCGCCTGGCCGAGCTCGTCGAGCCACTCCTTCTTGATCATGAAGACGATGAACAGGCTCGATCCGCTGTCGTCCAGGCGAACCATGTCGTGCGCCTCGAACGCGTTCACGCCCAACGCCACGCTCTCGCTGTAGGGCACGGTTTGCGCACCGACATGCGCGCAGGCGCGCGCCCCGCCCAGCCAAAGGGCGAGCTGCGTTTCCGAGTGCGCGTGCGACACCAGATTGGCGCTCGCCTCCAGGACGATCGCCGTGCCGAACGCGCCTTCGTGAAGTGCATAGGCTTCCTGCATCTGTCTGCTTCATCGAGGTGGTTTGCGGCGATTGTTCCTTCCCGGCTCCGCGACCGGCACCGTGCCTCGGGTAAGTCCTTAGGAGGGCACCAGACGATTTGATACGTCGCCGGATCGACCGATAAGCGGCGTGGGCCCGCAATTCCTAAAGTTGCCGCATCGCCACAACACAGGAGCAAAGCTTCATGCGAATCGCCACTTTCACGAGCGAAGGCCACCGCAAGGTCGGGCTCGTCTCCGTCGACGGGAAGACCATTACCCCGCTGCAACTCACGCAGGTCCAGGCCGACAGCGGCGTGCTGACGCTGATCCAAGCCCTCGCCGAAGGTGGATCGCTCCCGGAGCCGGCCGGCCCCGCGGTCGACCTGGGCGAGGTGGTGCTCGATGCGCCGCTGCCCAAGCCTCGCCGCAACCTCTGGTGCGTGGGTCGCAACTACCATGCGCACGCCAAGGAACTGGCTGCCTCGGTGTTCAAGGACAACACGACCAGGACCGACGAGTGGCCCATCGTCTTCACCAAGGTGCCCGAGTGCGTCGTGGGCCCGCATGACGACGTGCTCGTTCCTGCCGAGATCTCCACGCAGATCGACTACGAAGCCGAACTGGCCGTCGTGATCGGCAAGGGCGGCAAGAACATCACGCGCGCCGCCGCGACGTCGCATGTGTTCGGCTACACGGTCGTCAACGACGTGACCGCGCGCGATGTGCAGATGCGCCACGGCCAGTGGGACCTGGGCAAGTCTTTCGACACCTTCTGCCCGATGGGCCCGTGGATCGTCACCGCCGACGAGTTCGACGGCACAAGGACGCGCGTGCGCTGCTGGGTCAATGGCGAATTGCGCCAGGACGGTCCGACCGAGAACATGATCTTCGACATTCCCACGCTGATCGAGACCATCTCGCGCGGCATCACGCTCTACCCCGGCGACGTCATCGCGACCGGTACGCCGGCCGGCGTGGGCATGGGCATGAGTCCGCCGCGTTACCTGCGCGCCGGCGACGTGGTGCGCGTGGAGATCGA
The DNA here is from genome assembly GCA_016806145.1 of Variovorax paradoxus. NCBI lineage: Bacteria > Pseudomonadati > Pseudomonadota > Betaproteobacteria > Burkholderiales > Comamonadaceae > Variovorax > Variovorax paradoxus. The sequence goes on along the minus strand of CP063167.1, from coordinate 2,354,363 downwards.
CCGGCTCGGCGCCATCGAGAACAAGTTCGTCTGAAGGGCTGCGCATGACGACTCGAGTTCTGAACGACCTGGCCGTCGAGATCGACGGCACCGGCGACGCGCTGCTGTGCATCCACGGGCTCGGCGGCTCCTCGAACAACTGGACGCCCCTGTTGCCGGTGCTCCGCGGTTTTCGTTGCATCAGGCCCGATCTTCCAGGAAGCGCGAGGTCACCGCTGCCGCAAGACGGCAAGGCGCTGTCGATCGAGCGCTACGTGGACGCGATGGTGGGGCTGCTCTCGGCGCTCGACATCGGATCGGTCCATGTCATGGCCCACTCGATGGGCACGATCGTCGCTCAACACCTGGCGCTTCGCCGTCCCGGCACGGTGAAATCGCTGGTGCTCTTCGGCCCGCTGGCCGAGCCTCCCGATGCCGCCCGCCCCAACATCGCAGCCCGTGCCGACGCGGCGCGAGGCGGTGTGGCCGCCATGCAGGAGATCGCCGATGCCATCGTGAAAGGCGCGACGAGCACGTCGACGAAGGAACAGCGGCCGGCGGTGCTCGCACTGGTGCGGGAGAGCGTGATGCGCCAGTCGCCCGAGGGTTATGCGCAAAGCTGCGCGGCGCTCGCCGATGCGCAGTCGGCCGCGCTCGAACGCCTGGATGTGCCCACCCTGCTGGTCACCGGCGATCAGGATGGCGTGGCGCCGCCGCACAACGTCCGCGCCATGCAGGAGCGCATCGCGGGCAGCCGCGTCGTCGTGCTCGACGGATGCGGCCACTGGACGACCTTCGAACAACCGCAGCGCTGCGCACGAGAAATCGACGCCTTCTACACGGCACTGCGCTGAAACGGCGCCAGGCGCCATTCGACAACCCCATGGCCGGCAGCGCATGCCGGAGGAGACAACGATGACCCGTATTGCATTCACCAACGTTCGCATCTTCGACGGCTCGGGCGAGGACCCGTACGCCGGCGACCTTCTCGTGGAGGGAAAGCGCATCGTCGAGGTGGCGCGCTTCCCCCAGCGAGTGAGCACCGATGACGCGCGCGTGATCGATGGCAAGGGCCGCTTTCTCATGCCGGGAATGACCGAGGCTCATACGCATTTCTCGTGGAACGACCAGCCGTCCCTCGCGGCCATCCAGTTCATGCCGCCCGAGGAGCACATGCTTTGGTGCGTGCGCGTGGCCAAGCGCTACCTCGACATGGGGTGGACCTCCGCGATCGGCGCCGCAGCGGCCAAGCCGCGGCTGGACGTGGTCTTGCGCAACGCCATCGACGCGGGCGAGTTCCCCGGCCCGCGCTACCTGGCCGGCAGCCAGGAGATCACCACCATCGGCGCGCTGGGCGACAACACGCTGCCGCACATGAAGTTCGAAGAACTCAGTTTCGGCAGTGTCTGCAGCGGTCCCGAGGAGATCCGCAAGTCGGCCCGCACCTTCATCAAGTACGGCGTGGACCACCTGAAGATCAATCTGTCGGGTGAGTACATCGCCGGCCTGCCCGCGGAGATGTCGCCGTTCGCCGAAGACGAGGTCGCCATGCTGGCGCAGGAAGCCAAGCGCTATGGCAAGCGCATGGCCGCGCATGCGCGCTCCAGCGAGTCGGTCAAGCAGTGCGTGCGCCACGGCATCGAGATGGTCTACCACGCCAGCTTTGCCGATTCGGAAGCGCTTGACATGCTCGAGGCGGCCAGGGACCGGCACTTCGTCGCACCGGGCATCGGCTGGCTCATTCGCACGACCTACAACGCGGCCGAGTACGGCATCACGGAGGCGGTCGCCACGCAGATGGGCTACAAGCGCGAACTGGAGATCGCATCGGCGTCGCTGCGCGAGATGCACAAGCGCGGCATTCGCATCCTGCCGGGCGGCGACTATGGATTCGCGTGGATGCCGCACGGCACCAATGCCAACGACCTCCAGTACTTCGTCGACTACATCGGCATGACACCCAAGGAGGCACTGATGGCTGCGACGCGGCTGGGCGGACAGATCATGCTGCGGCCCGACGAACTGGGGCGCTTGAAGGCCGGCTTTCTCGCCGACATCGTCCTGGTGGACGGTGACCCGCTGCAAGACCTGTCGCTGCTGACGGACCCGGCCAAGGTGCAACTGGTGATGAAGGATGGCGTAATTCACAAGGACTGCGCAACCCCGGTACCGCCGCACGCGGCCCTGCACCTCGACGGCGGCGACACGCCATTGCAGGAACAGGGCGTCAAGGAGGCGCTGGCCGAGATGCACTGAGGTCGGCTGGCGATCCGTGCCAGGGTCAGGAACGCCTCGCTGTTCGGCTCGGCCGTGATGAGCCGGCGTGCTTCCTCGATTGCGTTCATGGAGGAGCGGCAAGGGTCGGGCGAGCACCGCGCCTCCGGCGGCCGGACGCGCTGGAACGGCCCTTACACTGCCGCCCATGCGTACGCCCGGCGCCACCTCCACCCCGTCGGGCCCCGTGCCCGGGCCCGCCGACTCCCACGCGCAACTGGTCCGCGAACGCCTGCTGCGGCGCATGTTCGTGATGGGACCGCCCACGGTGTTGACGGCACTGGCTTCGGCGATCGCGATGGCCGGCGTGTTCTTCTGGATGACGCGCGGCTTCGGCGCGCTGGCATGGGGCGTCGCGATCTGCACGCTGCTGTGCCTGCGGCTGGTGTTCATGCGCTGGAACGCGCGCCTCTACCCCGAGCCCGAGTTCACGCTGCGCCAGCCCGAGGGCGCGTGGCGCTTCATGCTGCCGCTGGGCGCCTACATGTCGATGTGGACGCTGGCGCCCTGGGCGCTGATGCCGCCGGGCACCGAGTCGCCGATGCGCATCCTGATCCTGCTGCTGGGCATGTTCGCGGTGCTCATGGGCTCGGTGCCGGTGATCGCCACCTGGCGCGCGATGGTGCCCGTGGTCACGATTCCGCTCACGCTGGGGGTGGTCACGCGCTTCGCCTGGATGGGCGGCACCGATGGCTGGTTCACCTGCGTGGTCGGGCTGCTGTTCGGCGGCTCGATGGCGCGCTATGCGCTGTCGCAGCACCAGCTGATCCGGCGCAGCCTGTCGGACCAGATCGACAAGGAACTGCTGAGCGAGCAGCTGCTGCGCCAGTCCTTCGAACTGCAGCGGCTCAACCGCGAGCGCAGCCGCTTCTTCGCCTCGGCCAGCCACGACCTGCGCCAGCCGGTGCATGCGCTGGCGCTGTTCTCGCGCTCGCTGGAGCGCGACCTCGCCGACCATCCGCTGGCCCCCGTGGCCAGCCGCGTGGTGCAGGCCACCGACGCGGTGAGCGGCCTGCTCAACGCGATGCTCGACATCTCGAAGATCGACGCGGGCACGGTGGTGCCGCAGCCGGTGCGGATGGCGGTGGACCCGCTGTTCCTGCGGCTGTCGCAGATCTTCGAGCCGCGCACCCAGCAGGCGGGCCTCGCGCTGCGTTTCCACACCGCGCCCGAATGGCTGCAGACCGATGGCGACCTGCTGCTGCGCGTGCTGACCAACTTCGTCGACAACGCGCTCAAGTACACGCGTGAGGGCGGCATCCTCGTGAGCGCGCGGCCGCGCGGGGACCGCCTGCGGCTGGCCGTGTGGGACACCGGCCTGGGCATCGCGCCCGAGCACCTGCCCCATGTGTTCGACGAGTTCTACCAGGTCGACAACCCGCAGCGCGATGTCGCGCGCGGCCTGGGCATCGGGCTGGCCATCGTCAAGCGGCTGGTGGACCTGCTCGGCGGCGAGATCGGCGTGCGCTCGCGGCTCGGCCGCGGCAGCGTGTTCTGGGTCGACCTGCCGCGCCGCCCGCCCGTGCCCAGCGCCTTGCCCGCCGCGCCCGCGGCCGTGCCCGATACCGCGCAGGCCGACACCACCGAGCTGCCGCTGGTGCCGCCGCGCGTGCTGCTGCTCGACGACGAGCAGCCGGTGGGCGAGGCGGTGCGCATGTGGCTCGCGCCCTACTGCGAGCGCATCGAGATCACGAACCGGCTCGCCGAAGCCAGCGCGCAGGTGCGCGCCACGCCCGACGGCTTCGACGCCTTCCTCATCGACTTCCGGCTCGCCGATCCGCAGGACGGCATCGAGGCCACCGCGGAACTGCGCCGGCTCGCCGGCCGCCGCGTGCCCACGATCCTGGTCACGGGCGATACCGATCCCGAGCGCGTGCGCGCGGCCTATGCCAGCGGGCTGGTCGTGATGTTCAAGCCGGTGCAGCCGGAGGTGCTGTTGCGGACGCTGCACCAGATCATTCGCGGAGAGCAGGACGAGCGCGGCGAGCGGCACGGCTAGGCTGCACGCTCCGCCGCCTCCAGCGTCTGCGAGATCAGCGTCGAGATCGTCATCGGCCCCACGCCGCCCGGCACCGGCGTGAGCGCCGCGCAGCGCTCGAACAGTCCCTTGGTCTCGATGTCGCCGACGCCACCCTCGTGGTAGCCGGCATCGATGACGATGGCGCCGTCGCGGATCCAGTCGCCGCGGATGAAGCGCGGCCGGCCGACGGCGCCGACGATGACCTCCGCGCGCCGCACCTCGTCGGCGAGGTTCGCGGTCTTCGAGTGGCACACGGTCACCGTCGCATCGGCGTTCAGCAGCATCATCGCCAGCGGCTTGCCGAGGATCGGGCTGCGGCCGACGACCACCGCGCGCTTGCCGGCGAGGCCGATGCCGTAGTGCGCGAGCAGCCGCATGATGCCCGCGGGCGTCGCCGAGCCGAAGGCGGGCTGGCCCAATGCCATCCGGCCGAAGCCGTGGCTGGTGACGCCGTCCACGTCCTTGCGGATCGCGATGCGGTCGAAGCACTGCCGCTCGTCCACCTGCGCGGGAACGGGATGCTGCAGCAGGATGCCATGCACCTGTTCGTCGGCGTTCAGTGCATCGATCTCGCGCAGCACGTCCGCGGTGGTCGCGCGCGCATCGAGCGTCACGACGCGCGAGTCCATGCCGACGCGGCGGCAGGCATTGCCCTTCATTCGCACGTAGGTCGCGGACGAGGGATCGTCGCCGACCAGGAGGGTGGCGAGGATGGGGGTGCGTTCGCCGGTCCTCGCCTTCAGTGCTAAGACCCGCTGTCGCAGCGCCTCCTCGTTCGCGGTGGCGACCGACTTGCCGTCGAGCAGGATGCAGGGCGTCGGGGCGGTCATCGCGCACCTCCCAGGCGGAGGGGCGAAAGCCGTGGACGGGAAGGGATGCGCCGGTACGGCGCGGGCATGCGGACACTCATCGTCGGAACTCCTGAAAAGACGACAGACATGCCCAGGCGATCGGCGTGACGATGGCCGCGCTCCCCGATGGTGCTCCATCCGTTCGCCAGTTGCGCGGCGGCTCCATCTTAGCGAAGCGCGGCGTCCGGCGCGAACAGTTCCAGGTGCCCGCTGCGCAGCTGGAACTTCTGCACCTTGCCCGTCGGCGTCATCGGCAGCGCGTCGACGAAGCGGATCGACTTCGGCACCTCGAAGCGGCCCAGGCGCTCGCGGCAGAAGGCCAGCAGTTCGTCCTCGCCGCAGGCTTCGGCGGCGGGGCGCCGCACCACGAAGGCCGCGACCGCCTCGCCCCAGTGCGGATGCGGCAGGCCCACCACGGCCGCGGCGCCCACCGCGGGATGGGCCAGCAGCACCGCCTCGAGCTTGATGCTCGAGACGTTCTCGCCGCCCGACTTGATCATGTCCTTCTTGCGGTCGAGGAACAGCATCTGCCCGTCGGCCTCGAACATGCCGATGTCGCCCGTGTGGTGCCAGCCGAAGCGGCGCGCCGCGGCCGTCGCCTCGGGGTCCTTGAGGTAGCCGAGGAAGACGTTGGGACCGCGATGGACGATCTCGCCGATCTCGCCCGGCCCGAGCAGCCGGCCGTCGTCGTCCATCACCGCGGTCTCGACGCCCGCCACCGACATGCCCCAGCAGTTGCCGTCCTTGCTGGGATGGTCGCTCGCGCGGTAGACCATGGTCGGCGGGTACATCTCGGTCTGGCCGGTGCCCAGGCGCACGTCGGCGCACATCTCGCTGCGGATCTGCGCGAGCAGGTTCTTCGGTATCGGCGCCAGGCCGTACATGCACAGGCGCAGCGACGACAGATCGGTGGCGGGGCGCTGCGGATGCTTCATCAGCGCGTCGTACATCATCGGCAGGCACGACAGCCAGCTGATGCGCTCGCGTTCGATCGCCGCCAGCATGGCCGCGGGATCGAAGCCGCTGGCCAGCCAGATCGTGGCGCCGGTCAGCAGCGCGCCCATGCTGATGGTGTGCTGCGCGCAATGGAACAGCGGCAGCACCGAGCCGACCACGTCGTGCTCGGTGGCCTCGAAGCTCTGCGCGCAGCTCAGCAGCGCGCCGTGCACCGAGCGGTGCGAATGCATCACGCCCTTCTGCTTGCCGGTGGTGCCGCTGGTGTACATGATCAGCGCGAGCTCGTCGTCGCCGCCCGGCGCGCCCAGCGGCTGGGCGGGCGCGCGCGAGGCCAGTGCGTCGAAGGGCAGGGTGCCCTCTGGCGCGGGTTGCGTGCCGCCGATCACCACCGTCAGCAGGCCCAGGCGCTCGATCAGCGCGCGCAGCGCGGGCATGGCGAGCAGCGGCGCATCGATGAAGACGGCGCCGACCTCGGCATGGCTCAGCACGTGCTCGATCGCGGCCGCATCGAGCTGCACGTTGACCGGCACCCAGACATTGCCGGACTTGTGGATGGCCTGGATCGCGCTCAGGTGCTCGATCGAGTTGAGGCACAGGGTCGCGATGCAGTGGCCCGTGAACCCCTGGTCGCGCAGCGCCTCGCCGACGCGCTCGCTGCCCGCGTCGAGTTCGGCGAAGCTGATGCGCCGCTCGCCCTGGATCACGGCGGTCTTGTCGGGATGGCGGCGGGCGCCGCGGCGCACGATGTCGGCGAGGGACACGCGCGCGATGGCCGCGCGTTCGGGGTCGATGGTCTGCATGCGAGGGTCTCCTGAAGGGGGGCGAAGCGAAGAGGGGGTCACGGTTCCACGAAGAAGTCGATCAGCGGCTCGACGCCCGGCGTCACGAGGTAGGGCCCGAAGTCGGTGACGCCGGCCTCGCGCAGCACCTGCTCGTCGAGCAGCAGCTGGCCCGTGAGTTCGCGGCTCGGCCGGGTCAGGATGTGCCAGGCGGCATCGGCCATCACGGCCGGCACGCGCGCCTGGCCCGCCACCTCGGGCGCCGCGATGCGCAGCGCGCTGGTGGCGATCACGGTGCGCGGCCACAGCGAGTTGCTCGCGATGCCGCGTTCGCGCAGTTCCTCGGCCAGGCCGCGGCTCAGCATGCTCATCGCGTACTTCGAGGTGGTGTAGGCCGCATGGCGCGCGAACCACTTGGGGTTCAGGTCCAGCGGCGGCGACAGCGTCAGGATGTGCGGATTGGCCGCCTTCTCGAGATGCGGCAGGCAGGCCTGCGCGCAGAGGTAGCTGCCGCGCGCATTGATCTCGAACATCAGGTCGTAGCGCTTCATCGGCGTGCGCTCCACCGTCTCGAGGTGGATCGCGCTGGCGTTGTTGACCAGGATGTCGATGCCGCCGAAGCGCGCCACGGCGGCATCGACGGCGGCGCGGACCTGGGTCTCGTCGCGCACGTCGACCACCACCGCGAGCGCCTGGCCGCCGGCCGCGACGATCTCCTCGGCGGCGCTGTGGATGGTGCCCGGCAGGCGTGGATCGGCCGTCGCCGTCTTGGCCGCCACCACGATGTTGGCGCCGTCGCGCGCGGCCCGCAGCGCGATGGCCTTGCCGATGCCGCGGCTCGCGCCGGTGACGAAAAGGGTCTTGGATTCGAGGGAAGGCATGCACGCTCCGGAGTCGCGATCGTCGATCGCGGGATGCGCAGGCTATGCGCGCCGGGCGGGGCGGCGCTTGCGCGGACTGGCTGGCGTGGCGGCGTGCGGCAACTCAGCCAATCGACGCAAGACGCGACAGGCCGCGCGTCATCGGTCTCGAGACCGGCGGTCGATTCCAACAAGTTATCAACTCATTCTCGACTCGAAGCATTTGCAAATGCTCTTCGCGCGAATCAGAGCAAAATTTAAATAAACCCCTTAATTTCACATGCATTCGTACGCTCGCAATTGTTAATATAGATTCAGCAAATTAGCTTTTGAAAGAATATAATTTCCCTCATATCCGTCACTTATATAGTTCATAATCCCAAGAAATCCACAAAATCCTTATCCGGAGCTCACCCCGTCCAGACTCAAGATTGATAATGCATTGCGATGGAAATGAGTATTCGCACTCATTTTTAAATTTCATTTTTCATAAACATACAAAGCGGCCGAAGCCGCCGGGGCAGGGGATGAGGGAATCAGCAGCAAGACCAGGTGAGGACGCATGTCGCGGGCCCGCCGACCTGCCGAGCGCACGTGGCGAGCGCTCCACGCGAACCGTGGAGGGCCGGGCGCCATGACGTCGAGCAAGAACACGAATCCGTCGGCGTTCCAATCCATTTCCTCCCTGGCCTTGATCTTCGGCGACGAGCACGAGCGCGGTCCCTTGCGCACCGCGCTGGATTCGCAGGGTTTCACCTCGGCCGCCTTCGATTCGGTGCAGGCCCTGTGGGATTCGATCTCCCTGGGGCGTCGCTACGATGCCCTGGTCGCGTGCGCGGACAAGGCATGGAACCAGCGGCGCTGGGCCAGCTTGCGCGGCGTTGTGAAGCTGCCCGTTCTGGTCGTCATATCGCGCGACGCGATGAACGTGGCCTCCACCTTCAACGACGAACCGCTCAACAGCGAACGCGTCGAGTTCGTCACCGCGCCCGTCAATGGCGCGGAGCTGTCGATGCGACTGCAGCTGCTGCAATCGCGAAAGCTGGCGCCGGTCGATCTGCCGGCCGAGGAGGACCTGGTCTGCGGCGGCTACTACTTCAAGCGATTGCGGCGCATCGTGATGGTCGATGGCGAAGAGGTTCGCCTGCAGCCGCGCGAGTTCGACATCGCGCTCATCCTGTTCGAGAACCTCGGCAAGGTCATCACCCGCGAAGAGATCGAGACCCGGCTTTTCGATCGGCTCGCCAATCCCGGCTCGCGCGTGCTCGACGTGCACATGACCCGCCTGCGCAAGAAGCTCGAACTCGGGCCGCACAGGGGAGTTCAGCTGCTCACGATCTACGGGATCGGCTATCGCCTGGTCGTGCTGGGCTCGACGTTCACTTCGTAGCGCCCGGGGCGCCGCTGCATCGCCGCTGCCGTCAGCGCGAAAGCGGCGCGCGGGCAGACGCCCCCCGAAGGCGCGCTGCCCGTGCGAAGAGCGCCGGCGATCTCAGCGGTATTGGAGCGTGAAGGTCGCGGTGCCGTCGGCGCGGCCCGGCCGCATCCTCGCGGCGGTCTGGTAGTAGCGGGCCGTGTAGGGCACGTCGTAGCTGCCGTTCTTCATCGGTCCGACCTGCATGCCCTCGCCGAAGCGCACCGGTTGGGCATCGCCACCCAGGAGCTGGATGCCCACGCCCGTCGCGGTGCCCGCGCCGCGCTGCGTGATCCTCAGCACTCCCTGCCGGTTCGACGGGTCCTGGGTCGCGTCCATGCGCAGGTCCACCCATTTCTGCAGGTTCGGATTCGCCTGGCACTGGAGCTTGATGCTGAACCTTCGATCGCCCGTCGTGGAGTCCATCCCCTTGAAGTTGCTGAGCGACACACGCCCGAATTCCACCGGGATGTTGCGCGAGCCCGCATCGACGGAGCACGACGGCGTGATGATCGTGATGCCGTTGACATCCCCCGAGAGAATGGTCGTCAGCGCCGACCAGTAAGGCTCGCCGTCGCCGTAGTAGCGGGTGTAGGTTCCGCCTGCCAGCGAGCCGTTGCCGGTGATGTTGGCCGTCTTGATCAATTCCACCTGGAACCACGTGCCTGCCACCAGTTGGCCGATGCCGTTGGGGGTGGGGTAGGCATGCGGGTAGTAGCTGATCGAGGGACCGTCGACGCGCGACAGCCGGATGCCGACGCCCTGCACGTTCGTCGAGTAGACGTTGTAGTAGCCCGCTACCGGTGAGCCTTGCAGGATCGGCCCGTAGATGTAGCCGCCGCCGCGACAGTTGAACATGCGCTCAGCCTGGCCGCGAATGTTGAGCGGGAAGTTCTGGCTCTTGATGAGGCCCCCGACGGCAAGTCCGTCGGGGACATAGACCTGTCCCATGTTCATATAGACGACGTGTTCGTACGCGCCCGGATAACGCACGCACGCCGCCCATGCGCCCTGCATGCCCGCCAGCCACAGCGTGGCTACGGGGAGCACGGCATGGAGCACGAGGCGCGCCGCCTTCCACACCATGGCGGCCGCTCGATGGACGGATCGACGATGCCAGTTTCTCATTCTGTTTTCCTCTCGGCGTTGATGTCCGCGTCGCACTGCCCCGCGATCTCGCGGATCGGCGGCGGACTGGTTACTTCGGGCAGCGCATACGACACGTTGCATCGGTCGCCGGTGCGACGGCCCCAGATCACGGTCAGCGTCCCGGCCGGCTCGGCCCCGCTGACGAAGGCCTGGCCATCGGGACCGACGATGCCCAGCTCCTGGCCCGTTTCGTTCTCGATGCGCGAACCGAAGGGCATGGGCTCCCCGTTGCCCCTCGTCAGCGTCAGCATCAGCCGATGGCCCACCGCGGTCTCGAAGGTCGCGCGCACCACGGCGCCGCGCGTGGGCACCACCTCGGTCGCGGCGTTGCGGACTTCCACCGTGTCGCCGAGGTCCTGCGTGCGCACGGCCAGGCGGTTGATCCGATAGGGCGACAGGTTGGAGACGACCGCGATGCCCGCGCCATCGGTCGCCACGCCGGGTTGCGATTCGATGCCCACGCCCGGTGCCTTGGGCAGATGCACCAGGGCAATGGTGTCGCCCAGCGGTTGCGCCAGCGTCAAGCCACCGCCATGCAGCAGCAGCCCGCCCGCCATGCCGAAGTTCGCCTGCCGATGGCTGGCGCTCTGCGAGATCCCGCCCTCGAAACGGCCGATCCGAGACAGGTAGCTGAGGCTCGCATGGCTGGTCGACCCCTGCGCGTGAATGCGGTTTCCCGACAGGTTGTAGGTGAGACTGGCGTCCTCGAGCGCGGTGCCGAACACGCTGGCCTGGTGGCTGGTGCCGCCGCCGCGCTCGTGCGATACCGTGTACTGGACGCTGGCCGCGGAGCCGCCGAGCGGAATGCTCAGCGTGAACATGATCTGGTCGTTCGGCGCGCGGCCCTGGCTGGTGCTGCGGTTGTAGTGGATGCTGTAGCCGAACTGCCTGTAGTTGCCCGAGTAGCCCATCTGCACCAGGCTGTCCTTGGCACCGGTTCCCCAGTAGCTTTGCTGGCGCGCCGAGGCGAACACCGAGCCCCGGTCGCCGAGCCGCTGCGACAGCTCCAGCCGCAGTTCGTTGCGGCGGTTGTGGAGGCGCTCCAGCGGATCCAGCCCCTGCATGTCCGAGGCCTCCTGGAAGGTGCGGTAGCCGCTGGTGGAATAGCGATAGCCCGCCACGCGCACGGTGGTGCCCGCATCGAAGGCCTTGGCATACAGGAAGCGCACCGATTGGCCGTTGTAGCGTTGCTCGGTCGAAAACGGCGTCGGCACCGAGGCGCGCGCGACCGACAGGTCGGCGGACACGGCACCGAAGGCGCGCATGTTCTTGCCCACGCCCGCCATCGCCGACAGGTAGCGCCCCGAGGCGATCAGCCCGCCGTAGACGCTGTAGCCGTTGCCCAGGCCGTGTGCCACCGTGCCTTGCGCGAAGGCCGGTTCGGCACGCGCCGGTCGCCGCCAGCCCGGGAACGACAGCGGATCGCCAGCGCGGAATTCCCGGGAAGAGAAGGAGACGCTCCCGCCGCGGGCGCCGCGGTACTTGCCGAGCGTGGCCGAGTAGCGCCAGGTGCCTTCGCGCAGCAGCGTGGGCACCGCGGAGAACGCCTGGATGTACCGGGTCTCGCGGCCGTCGGCCTCGACGATGCTCACCTCGAGATCGCCGTTCGATGCCGTGGGATAGAGGTCGTCGATCACGAAGGCACCCGGCGCCACGAAGGTGCTGTAGATGGTGTAGCCGTTCTGCCTCACCGTCACGCGCGCATGGGTCTGCGCGATCCCGCGGATGGTCGGGGCGTAGCCCTGCTGGCTGTCGGGCAGCATCGATTCGTTGGTGGCGAGTTGCACGCCGCGAAACGCAATGCTGTCGAACAGGTTACCGGGCGTGCTGCCATCGCCGATCAGCAGTTGCGCCTGCAGCGGCACCAGGTCGCGCTGGGCATAGGTGTTGACGGCCTGCCATCGGCCCGCGCCGTCGATGCCGCGGTTGTAGGTCGAGAAATGACGAAAGCGCCAGTCGCCGAGGTTGAAGCCGCCGCGCAGGCCGACGAACAGGGTGTCGCGCCGCGGCTGCCGGTCGGGTCCCGGAAAGGGGGCGCCGTCGAACGCGCTGCGCTGCGCGGCGAAGGGATCGGAGCTGCGACGGTAGGCGTCGCCGCCGTAGCGGGCGACGGTGACCTGGTAGTCGAGCATCCCGGCCGTGATGCCCCTGTCCCACATGCCGGGGTCCACGGCCCCGCGCGCCGAGCGCTTCATCGCCGCCTGCGGGATGTCGATGCGCAGGTGCATCTTGTCGACGTCGTAGCCGAAGGAGGCCTCGGGAATGGCCGCGCCCAGATCGACGCAGGCATCGTCGGCCAACGCCATCAAGGCCGGGAACACCGCCACGTTGACGCCCCATGCGTCGAGCATGGCGCGCGTGAGGCAGGGCTCGGCGTCGTTCCTGTCCTGCCTGGCGTCGAACCGGATCGTGGCCTGCCCGGCGCGTCGCTCGTTGAGCGAGACGTCGACGGTGTACGAGCCGGGCAGCACGCGATTGCCGAAGGCGAAGAGCGAGAGGTCGGCGTTCTGCTGGTCGCCACCGACGCCGAGGAAGCTCGGATTGAAGGACGACGCGGCGAACTGCTGCGCGATGGCGGGAGCGCCCCACGCGCCGAGCGCGGCGGCGCACAGGCCGAGGCGAAAGGGCACGCATGCGCGCACCCGCAACGGATGAGTGCGTGTCATGGTCTCAGCGCTGTGCACCGCCGCTCGATGAAGCCTCGGTCGCGAGAGCCGGCCGGGCCTTCAAGGGCACGGGCTCGGCGCCCGCGGGCACCTCGACGAACTCCTCGGGCGATTCGCTGCCGTAGTCGTTGATCGTGGTGAAGTTGATCTGCACGGCCTGCGGCGCCCTCAGCGTCTTGATTGGAAAGCTCAGCTCGCCGAACGGCGGCACCATGCCCGCGTCGAGTTCCTCCTGGTCCTTGCGCTCGGGGCCCTGGCCCTGGTTGACCGTCAGCTTCAGCAGGGTGATGTGGAAGGCGCTCGCATTGCCGACCTTGAGCACCGCGCCCTGGCCCTGCGCCGGTGCGCTCACCGCCCACTTGAGCAGCGCGCGTGCCTCCGTGGGCGAGCCCGGCAGTCCCGCGGGCCGGTAGAACAGCTTGAGCCGGCTGCGTATCGCCACCTGCAGCACGTTCTCCTGATTCGGCGTCTGGGGAATCTCCTTGACGTTGAGCCAGAACGCCGACTCGCGATCGGCCGGAAGCTCGCCGCCCACACGCATGATGCGCAGCAGGTTCTCCTTGCCGGGATCGAGCCGCGACAGCGGCGGCGTGACGACCAGCGGGGTCTTGCCAGCGCCCTCGCCGGCATCGACCCAGGCCTGGACCACATAGGGCGAGGTCCCGATGTTCTTCATCGGCAGGGAGGTTTCGCGCTGCTTCTCGTGGAGGATCACGCGCGTGCCGGACAGCATCACGCTGGCGCTCGCTGCTCCCTGCAGGCAAAGCAGCGCCAGGATGCCGAGCGCCCGCCGAATTCGTTCATTGCTGCACATATCTGTTCCTTGGCGCGATCCACGTCGACGACGCGCGCGCAAGCACTCCGACGCGCCGGCAGCGGCGCCTCGAAGAAAAAGGTTCAACGGAAGGCGAAGGCGCGAAAACAGCGCGGCATTGCACCGCGGGACAGCGCGCCGATGACGGCATGAGGCCGCGAGGGCCTCATGCCGCGGTACCTAATTAGTTATAGGCCACCGTGAATTGCGCGGTGCCATTGGCCGGGCCCGACTTGAGCACGGGATCGGCCGGGGAACCGCCCGTCAGCGGCAAGGTCGAGACATAGCGCGCCTGGAATTGCAGCTTGTTCGTGCCTTGGGCCAGGGCGTATTCGCGCGAGGCCGAGCCCAGCGCAATCTTCTGGCCTTCCCAGTCGCCGATCTGGATGCCCACGCCCTGCGCGGCCGGCGTTCCGGTGCCGGAGCCATCGATCGCCACCAGATCCACGTTGCGGCTGTCGGCCGTGCCCGAGAAGGTCACTTTGGCCTTGTTGCTGCCCGCGGGGCAATCCGCCAGGTTCAGGGTGAACTTGGCCGGAGTCGAACCCGTTCCCACGGTGGGAAACGCGGTGCGGCTCACCTTGCCCAGCGGCACCGTCAGGTTCTGGCTGTCGGGCGTCAGCGAGCAGATGCTGTCCGTGATCTCGCCGGTGAAGTTGATCTGGCCATCGGCGGCCAGGGCTGCCTGCGACACGGCGGCGATGGTTGCGATCGCGGCAAAGCGAGAGATGATTTTTTTCGACATTGTTTACCTTAAGAATGAAAACAGGAAATTGCCTGCAAAGCCAATTGCAGGCAGCCGGGATCCTATTCATTCATTCTCATTTATTGGCTGCATCGGAAAACAAAGCCGGGCAATACGATTAATTATCCAAGTCAATCCTTATAATCATTAGCTGGCACTAATTCAATTAAAAATAAGATCCGCTGCTTGAAAATTTTCAGGCGCGTGTTCCGCAATGCATCATCGACGCAGGACGCGCCAATCCGCTGGGCGGCGCACCAGGCAGGGCTACAGCGCGAGCGTGCCCTCCACGCAGCTGACGCAGGCACCGCCGACGCGCACCTTGCCGAGGCCATCCACGCGCACCTTCACGCGCCCGTCGCGCCCCACGCAGCGCCCCTGCGCCGCCACGTAGGCGATGCCTTCCGGCGGCAGCAGGCCGCGTTCCCACTGGAAGGCCGCGGCGCTGGCGTTGCCGCTGCCGCAGACCGGGTCTTCCTCGACCCCGCTCGAAGGCGCGAAGGCCCGGACCTCCATCGCCACGTCGCCTTGCGGATAGCGGCCGTACACGATGAGGCCGGTGACGCCCAGGCGGCGCTCGAGGGCCGCGAGCCGCGCGAAATCGGGCCGCAGGTCGATCACCGTGGCCGCATCGGCCAGTGGCAGCACGATCCAGCGCGGACCCACGTCCACGATGGCCGGCGCGGCCTCGGGGTTCGGCTGGCGGCCCAGGATGTGCCCGAGCTCCGCGAGGTCCTCGGCCGGCAGCGGCGCCAGCTGCGCGGAGGGCAGGGCGAAGGCCAGCTCGCGGCCCTCGGAGCCGTCCTCCACCGTCACGTCGACGAGGCCGACGCCGCATTGCTGTACCAGCCGGCCGCCATCGCGCAGCGTGCCGCGTCCGGCCTCGAGGAAGGCATGCGCGCTGCCCAGGGTCGGATGGCCCGCGAAAGGCAGCTCGTTGCGCGGCGTGAAGATGCGCAGGCGATAGTCCGCCTCGGGCACGGTGGGCGACAGCACGAAGGTGGTCTCCGAGAGGTTGGTCCAGCGCGCGATGGCCTGCATGGCCTCGGTGTCGAGGCCGTCGGCGTCGAACACCACGGCCACCGGGTTGCCGGCCAGCGGCCTGGAGGTGAAGACGTCGACCACGGTGTAGCGATGGGGTTGTTTCATGCGGGGCTCCAGGGGCTGTCGGTGCGTGGGTCGGTGTCGTGGGTTCATTTCGTGGCGGCGTCCAGCACCGTCGACAGGGCCGACAGCGCGGGGGCCAGGCGGTCGGGCGGCAGGTAGCCGAAGCCCAGGCGAAAGACGCGCTCGCTCTCGCCGAACCATGCGCCCGAGGCCAGTTGCAGTTCGTGCCCCGGCAGCAGTTGCCAGAAGCGCGCGACCGCGTCGTCGTCGAAGCGATCGGCGCGCAGGCGCAGGCAGCACAGCGCGCCGCCGTCCGGGCGGATCCATTCGATGCGCTCGCGCTCGGCGTCGCACCAGGCCGCCAATGCGGCAAGGCCTTCGGCGAGCAGCCGGCGGCGCGGCGCGAGCACCTGCTCGCGATGGCGCAGCAGCGCGGTGGCCAGCGCCTCGTCGAGCACCGAGCCCGAGATCACGGTGTTCAGCTTGGCCACCACGAGGCGCGCGCGCAGGTCCGCGTCGGGCACGGTGAGCCAGCCGGTGCGCAGGCCCGGCGCGCCCAGCGCCTTCGACACCGAGGCACCCGTGACGATGCGCGGATGCAGCGCGGCCAGGCTTTCGGGCACGGCCTCGTCGCCGTAGCCGGCCTCGCGGTAGGTCTCGTCGATGAAAAGGAGGGCCTGCGGCGCCTGGCTCTGCAGCAGCGCGAGCAGTTGCTCGATGACGGCGCGCGGCGTGCGCACCCCGCTGGGGTTCTGCGGCGAGGCGAGGCTCACGAGCCTGGTCCGCGGCGACAGGCTGGCCGCGATCGCGTCCAGGTCGAGCCGGTAGCCGTTCTCGAAGCGCAGCCGTACTTCGCGCACCTCGACGCCCGCGCCGAGCAGGCAGTCGCGGCTCGGCGGAAAGCAGGGCGTCACGAGCACCGCCTCGTCGCCGGGGCGGCAGACTTCGAAGGCCAGCAGGAACAGTCCGAGCGCCGTGCCCTGGGTCGTGACGATCCAATCGGCGGGCACGCCGCAGGCCCTGGCAATCTCCTCGCGCAATTCGAGCGAGCCGGCGGAGCGCCCGTAGCCCAGCTTCAGGCCGCGCAGCGTCTCGAGCCCGGCCATGTCCAGCACCTCGCCGACCGTCAGGTCCCGCGAGGTGCTCTCGGCCAGGTTGAACGGCCGGTTCACGTCGAGCAGCGAGATGATCTCGTTGTACGGAAAGCGGCCGCGCCACGCCGGCCGTGCCGCCGCGGGGGCTTCGTGTTCAAGCACTGTCATTCGTTTCCAGATGGCCCGGGTGAGAGCGTCGTCCAGGAGCCCGGGGCGCGTCGGGCAGCGTGGAAGAGGGGAACATCGGGCGATCCTAGTGACCGCCTGCGAATCGGAACAGCCACAATTTCCATCGAATCGGACCAGTACAGTTTGCGTGCCTTCGAGGGCCCCTTCGCCCACAATCGAGCCTCGTCATGCACGGGCTCCCCATGAACACAGGCACCCTCCAGCGCCGCAAGCAGCCGGCCGGCAGCGCGCCCGCACCGCATCGCTACGAGCAGCTCGCCGAGCTGATCGTCGACACGATCGACAACGGCACGCTCGCGCCCGGCGAGCGGCTGCCGTCGGTGCGCGCGGTCAGCGAGCGGCACGGCATCAGCATCTCCACGGTGCTGCAGGCCTATCGCCTGCTCGAGGACCGCGGCGTGCTGGTCGCGCGGCCGCAGTCGGGCTTCTATGTCGCGGCCACGCAGGGCGCGACGCTGGCGCTGCCCTCGGCCTCGCGCCTGCGCTCGAAGGCCTCGACCGTGTCGATCAGCGGCGCCGTCGCGGCCCTGCTCGAGCACGCATCGAATCCGGCGCTGGTGCCGCTGGGCTGCGCGGTGCCCGACGCGGCATCGCTGCAATCGCACCGGCTCGACCTCGCGCTGGCCCGCGCCGCGCGCCAGCACGGCGACCGCCACAACGTCTACGGCACGCCGCGCGGCGACCCGCGGCTGCGCCGCGAGATCTCGCGGCGCGCGATGCGCATCGGGCATGCGCTGTCGCCCGACGACGTGGTCATCACCAACGGCTGCACCGAAGCCTTCACGCTGGCGCTGAGCGCCGTCGCCAGGCCCGGCGACACCATCGCGGTCGAGTCGCCTACCTACTTCGGCTTTCTCCACACGCTCGAGGTGCTCGGCCTCAAGGCCCTGGAGCTGCCCACCGATCCCGTCGACGGCATCCACATCGAGGCCTTCGCGCGGCTGCTCGATGCCGCTCCGGTGGCGGCCTGCCTGCTGTCGTCGAGCTTCGGCAATCCGCTGGGCGTGTCGATGCCCGACGCGCGCAAGCGCGAGCTGCTGGCCCTGCTCGCGCGGCACGACGTGCCGCTGATCGAGGACGACATCTACGGCGAGATCCACTTCGCGCGCGAGCGGCCCACGCCCTTCATCGCGCTCGACGGCGGCGCGAACACCATCTATTGCAGCTCGTTCTCGAAGAGCCTCGCGCCCGGCTACCGCGTGGGCTGGATCGCGCCCGGCAGATACGCGCAGCAGGTGGTCGACCGCAAGCTCGCCTTCAGCCTCTGCAGCCCGGTGCTGCCGCAGGTCGCGCTCGCGGACTTCCTGGCCAGCGGCGCCTACGACGCCCACATGCGCCGGCTGCGCCGCGTGCTCGAACAGAACCTGCGGCACCTGACCCGCGCCATCGAGGCGGGCTTTCCGGTCGGGACGCGCGTGAGCCGGCCCACCGGCGGCTTTGCGCTGTGGCTCGAGCTGCCCCGCGGCTTCGACTCGCGCGTGCTGTTCGACGAGGCGATCGAGCACGGCATCTGCTTCGCGCCGGGCGATGTCTTCTCGGCGAGCCGGCGCTTCCGGAACTGCCTGCGCCTGAGCGCGGGCTGGACCTGGAGCGAACGGATCGAGGAGGGGGTTCGGCGCCTCGGCGCGCTGGCCCGGCGCCAGCGCCCGGCCTGAGGCGCGGTCGGCGCGGTCGGCGCACGGGGACCGCCCCCACGTTCGCGCGTCCCCGCACTCTGGTTTTTTATGGTTTTTTTACCCCCCCTTTAGAACATTTGTCCCTGTTTTTACGCACGCCTGCCGAGACTTCCTGACTTGTTTCGTTTGCAGGAGAGATGCATGGACTTCTTGTGGATTGCCGCCATCGCGGCGATGTGGGTCGTGATGGCCGAGCTGGTGGTCGGGCTGTACAAGCTCGATGCGCCCAAGGGAGAGCGGCAATGATCGGCCTCGACATCCTCTACGGATTCGCGGGGCTGGTGGCCGTGATCCTGTTCGCCTACCTCGTATTCGCGCTGATCTGCGCCGAGGAGTTCTGACCATGGCCAGCTCCGCCTGGGGCCTGCTGGCCCTGTATCTCGTCATCCTGCTGGTGCTGGCCTGGCCCATCGGCAAGTTCCTCGCCGCGCTGTGCAACGAGCGGGTGCCGCGCTGGATGCAGCGCGTCGAGGCGCCGTTCTACAAGCTCGCGGGCACGAGGCCCGAGCGCTCGATGCACTGGCGCACCTACGCCTTCGCGCTGCTCGCCTTCAATGCGATCGGCGCGCTGGTGGTCTACGGCCTGCAACGCCTGCAGGGCTGGCTGCCGTTGAATCCGGCGGGCATGGGCGCGGTGTCGCCCGACTCGGCCTTCAACACCGCCATCAGCTTCGTCTCGAACACCAACTGGCAGGGCTACGCCGGCGAGTCGACCATGAGCTACCTGACGCAGATGCTCGGGCTCACGGTGCAGAACTTCGTCTCCGGTGCCACCGGCATCGCGGTGGCGTTCGCGCTGGTGCGCGGCTTCGCGGCGCGCCGCACCGACGGCAAGGGCTTCGTCGGCAACTTCTGGGCCGACGTCACGCGCGTCACGCTGTGGGTGCTGGTGCCGCTGTCCTTCGTGCTCGCGCTGCTGCTCGCGGGCCAGGGCGTGATCCAGAACTTCGACACCTACAAGGAAGTCGCCACGCTCGAGACCACGGCCTTCCAGCAGCCGAAGAACGGTCCCGACGGCCAGCCGCTGAAGGACGAGAAGGGCCAGCCGGTGATGGAGGACGCCACCACCAAGACGCAGACGCTCGCCATGGGCCCGGTGGCTTCGCAAGAGGCCATCAAGATGCTCGGCACCAACGGCGGCGGCTTCTTCAACGCCAACTCGGCGCATCCCTACGAGAACCCGACGGCCTTCAGCAACCTGCTGGAGATGATCGCGATCTTCCTGATCCCGGCCGCGCTGTGCTTCACCTTCGGCAGCGTGGTGGGCGACATGCGCCAGGGCTGGGCCATCCTCGCCGCGATGACGGTGATGTTCGTCGTCGCGGTGGTGGTCATCACGCCCGCGGAGCAGCTCGGCAATCCCCTGTTCGGGCCGCTGGGGGTCGACCAGATATCGAGCGCGCTGCAAAGCGGCGGCAACATGGAAGGCAAGGAGGTTCGCTTCGGCATCGACGCCTCGTCGCTGTTCGCCGTGATCACCACGGCCGCCTCGTGCGGCGCGGTGAACGCGATGCACGACTCGCTCACGCCGCTCGGCGGCATGGTGCCGATGGTGCTGATGCAGCTGGGCGAGGTGGTGTTCGGCGGCGTGGGCACGGGCCTCTACAGCATGCTGATCTTCGCCATCCTGGCGGTGTTCATCGCGGGCCTGATGATCGGCCGCACGCCGGAGTACCTCGGCAAGAAGATCGAGGTCTACGAGATGAAGCTGACCTCGATCGCGATCCTCGTGACGCCGATCCTGGTGCTGGCCGGCACGGCCGTCGCCGTGGTCGCGGATGCCGGCAAGGCGGGCATCGCGAACCCGGGCGCGCACGGCTTCTCGGAGATCCTGTACGCGCTGACCTCGGCCGGCAACAACAACGGCAGCGCCTTCGCGGGCCTGTCGGCCAACACGCCCTTCTACAACGCGCTGCTGGCGGTGGCCATGTGGTTCGGCCGCTTCGGCGTGATCGTTCCCGTGCTGGCCATCGCCGGCGCGCTGGCCGCCAAGAAGCGCCTGCCGGTCACCTCGGGAACCATGCCCACGCATGGCCCGCTGTTCGTGACGCTGCTGATCGGCACCGTGCTGCTGGTGGGCTTGCTCAACTACGTGCCCTCGCTCGCGCTGGGACCGATCGTCGAGCACCTGATGCTGTGGGCAAAGTGAGGCCCGGACCATGACTACCAAAACCAACACTTCTCTTTCGCTGTTCGATGCCGAGCTGCTGCGCCCGGCGCTGTGGTCCTCGGTGGCCAAGCTGAGCCCGCGCGTGCAATGGCGCAACCCGGTGATGTTCATCGTCTACATCGGGAGCATCCTGACCACCCTGCTGTGGGTGCATGCGCTGAGCTTCCCGGGCGACACCGGCATGAAGCCCGCCTTCGTGCTGGCCGTGACCATCTGGCTGTGGTTCACCGTGCTGTTCGCGAACTTCGCCGAGGCACTGGCCGAAGGCCGCAGCAAGGCGCAGGCCGCCTCGCTGCGCAGCCTGCGCAAGGACACCTGGGCCAAGAAGCTCAAGGAGCCGTTCCACGGCGCGGCCTTCCTGCCCGAACAGGCCACCAACCTGCGCAAGGGCGACGTGGTGCTGGTCGAGTCGGGCGACGTGGTGCCGCTCGACGGCGAGGTCATCGAAGGCGTGGCCTCGGTCGACGAGAGCGCCATCACCGGCGAATCGGCACCGGTGGTGCGCGAATCGGGCGGCGACTTCTCTGCGGTGACCGGCGGCACCCGCGTGCTGTCCGACTGGCTGGTGGTGCGCATCGCGGTGAACCCGGGCGAATCCTTCCTCGACCGGATGATCTCGATGGTCGAGGCCGCCAAGCGCCAGAAGACGCCCAACGAGATCGCGCTGACCATCCTGCTGGTGGCGCTCACGCTGGTGTTCCTGGTCGTCACCGCCACGCTGCTGCCGTTCTCGGTCTTCAGCGTGGGTGTCTCCAGCGCGGGCAGCGTGGTGTCGCTGACGGCGCTCGTCGCGCTGCTGGTGTGCCTGATCCCTACCACCATCGGCGGCCTGCTGTCGGCCATCGGCGTGGCGGGCATGAGCCGCATGATGCAGGCCAACGTGATCGCGACCTCGGGCCGCGCGGTGGAAGCCGCCGGCGACGTCGACGTGCTGCTGCTCGACAAGACCGGCACCATCACGCACGGCAACCGCCAGGCGACCTCGTTCCTGCCCGCCCCGGGCGTGACCAAGGCGCGGCTCGCGCGCGCCGCGATGCTCGCATCGATGGCCGACGAGACCCCCGAGGGCCGCAGCATCGTCGAGCTCGCGCGCCGCGACGGGCTCGAGATGGCCGCCGTCGAGGGCGCGAACTTCGTGCCCTTCACCGCGCAGACCCGCATGAGCGGCGTCGACCTGCCGGCCGGGCCGAACAGCCTGAGCGTCGATCCGATCGTGCTGCGCAAGGGCGCGGTCGAGGCGGTGCGCCGCCACGTCGAGTCGCTCGGAGGCGCGATGGCGCGCGAGGTGCTGCGCGCCTCCGAGGAGGCCGCGCGCCGCGGCAGCACGCCGCTGGCGGTGGCCGAGGGCGAGCGCGTGCTCGGCATCGTCGAGCTCAAGGACATCGTGAAGACCGGCATCAAGGAGCGCTTCGCCGAGCTGCGCCGCATGGGCATCAAGACGGTGATGATCACCGGCGACAACAAGCTCACCGCCGCGGCGATCGCGGCCGAGGCCGGCGTCGACGACTTCCTGGCCGAGGCCACGCCCGAGGACAAGCTCGCGCTGATCCGCCAGTACCAGGCCGAGGGCCGGCTGGTCGCGATGACCGGCGACGGCACCAACGACGCGCCCGCGCTCGCGCAAGCCGACGTGGCGGTGGCCATGGGCAGCGGCACGCAGGCCGCGAAGGAGGCCGGCAACATGGTCGACCTGGATTCCAACCCGACCAAGCTGCTCGAGGTGGTGGAGACCGGCAAGGCGCTCCTGATGACGCGCGGCTCGCTGACCACCTTCTCGATCGCCAACGACGTGGCGAAGTACTTCGCGATCATTCCCGCGATCTTCGTGTCGACCTATCCGCAGCTGGGCGCGCTCAACGTGATGGGCCTCGCGAGCCCGTCGTCGGCGATCCTGTCGGCGGTGATCTTCAACGCGCTGGTGATCGTGTTCCTGATCCCGCTGGCGCTCAAGGGCGTGCGCTACCGGCCGGTGGGCGCCGCCGCGCTGCTGCGCCGCAACCTCGCCATCTATGGCCTGGGCGGCCTGCTCGTTCCCTTCATCGGCATCAAGTTGATCGACTGGCTGCTCGTGGCCGTCCATCTCGTCTGAGGAGTCTCCCGTCATGAACAACACCATCGACAACCCCATCGACAACGGCAGCGAAAAGGGCGGCGTCATCCGCCCGGCCCTCGTCGTCTTCGTGCTGCTGAGCGCGCTCACCGGCCTGATCTATCCGATGGCCGTCACCGGCGCCGCCAAGGCGGTGTTTCCCGCGCAGGCGGACGGCAGCCTGATCGTGCTCGACGGCACCACCGTCGGCTCGAAGCTGATCGGCCAGAACTTCAGCGATCCCAAGCACTTCTGGGGTCGTCCCTCGGCCACCGCGCCGCAGCCCTACAACGCGAGCGCCTCGGGCGGCGCGAACCAGGGCCCGCTGAACCCGGCGCTGACCGATGCGGTGAAGGCGCGCGTGGAGGCCCTGCGCGCGGCCGACCCTGGCAACACGGCACCGGTGCCGGTCGACCTCGTGACGGCCTCGGCCAGCGGGCTCGATCCCGACATCAGCCCGGCCGCGGCGCAGTACCAGGCGCCGCGCGTCGCGCGCGAGCGCGGCCTGCCGCTGGCACGGGTGCAGGCGCTGATCGACGACAACACGCAGAAGCCGCTGCTGGGCCTCCTGGGCGAATCGCGCGTCAACGTGCTCGCGTTGAACCTCGCGCTCGACAAGGCCCGTTGAACGCGCCGCCGCGCCACGGCACCACGACGAATTCTTTATGCGCGGGCCGCGTCTTTTGACGCGGCTTTTACGGGCCGACTCCTAGGCTACGCGCTCCTCCATTCCTTGATTCTTCTCATGAAAAAGATCCCCGCCCGGGCCGCTTCCACCCTCGAACGGAAGCCCGTGCTGGCGCTGTTCGCCGCACTGGCCGCATCGGGCGCCGCCTTCGCGCAGACCGCCCCGGACGCCGCCGCGGCACCCGCCGCCTCGCCGATCACGGCCAACATCTCGCTGACCACGAACTACAAGTTCCGCGGCCAGGACCAGGACATGCTCGGCAGGAACGACTACGCCAAGACCCGCGGCCTCAAGCCCGCGATCCAGGGCGGCTTCGACTACGCCTTCGGCGAGAGCGGCTTCTACGTCGGCAACTGGAACTCCAGCGTCAACTGGCTCCAGGGCAACAGCATCGAGAGCGACATCTACGGCGGCTACAAGTTCAAGGCCGGCCCGCTGGACATGGACGTCGGTGCGCTGACCTACATCTACCCCGGCAACGCCGTGGGCAACACGACCGAGCTGTACATCGGCGCCACCTACGCCAGCGAAAGCTTCGGCTCGTTCACGGCCAAGTACTCGCACACGGTGTCGAAGGACTACTTCGGCTTCGCGGGCAACAAGCTGGGCTCGGGCCTCAAGGGCACCAACACCGGCTACCTGAACCTGGCCTACAGCAAGGAGATCGCGCCCAAGCTCACCTTGAAGGCCGCGGTGGGCTACACGGCCCTGTCGAGCGACATCCGCAGGAACACGGCCTACAAGAGCTATGTCGACTACAACCTGGGCGCCACCTACGACTTCGGCGGCGGGCTCACGCTCACCGGCTCGGTGCAGGGCGCGAACCAGAAGGACGCCTACAACGCCGCGGCCGGGCCGCTCTACGACTTCGGCTTCTACACGACGCAGCAGGTCTATTCGCCGAACAAGGCGCGCTTCATCCTCACGCTGACGAAGACGCTCTGAGCCTCGAAGCAGGCGCGTCCTCGCGAACCCCATGCCCGCGGCAGGAACCCTTCGGTCCCGTGTCGCGGCATGGGTTCGCGCGCTTCGGGCCCTGCCCGACATGAGCCTGCATTGGTCCTGCTGCGGGACACCGGTGCGTGCGCCCGCGCAGGCGGACAGCACCGACCTTCTCGTGGCCCGCTGCGGCCACTGCGGAGCGCACTGGCTTCATTCGGCCGGCACCGATCGCTGGGAGCCGCTGTGCTTCGGCGATCGCGTCGCGCCGCCTCCGGATGCATGAGGCGCATCGGCCGCTGCCGCATTCATTTTTACGCCGCGTTTCCAGCGCGCCCCGCATTGTTTACACCGTTTTCACACGCCGCTTCCGATACTGGAGCCCTGTTCATTTCCATTGCAGGAGCTTCATGGCATACGCCGCTTATCGGGAATACGCAGGCACCGTGCGTGCCAGGCGCGAGACCACCTTCAAGGTGCTCGATGTCACGGTGCCATCGGTCGACGCCTGCCGCGTCCGGCGCGGCATCGCGGCCTGCCCGGGCGCCGGCGTGCTGCGCTGCGAACCCCTGATCCGCGTCAATGCCGCCTGCGCCAGCGCCGCGCCGCGCGCCCGCCTGATGATCCGGCTGCCGCTCGAGAGCTATGCCGCCGTCATGCACTGCCTGCTCGAATGCGCGCCCGATGGCGAGATCGGCCATCTCGCGAGCTGGGGCGAGCATCTTCGACGCTACGGCATCGCCAACGGCGGCTGAGCGTATTCGCCGCGCGCCGACGGCTCAGTCCGCGCGCGGCAGCCGCAACGCGAACACGGCACCGCCGCCGATCGCGTTGCCGGCCTCGACGCGCCCGCCGCAGGAGGCCGCGATGGCCTGGGAGATCGCGAGTCCCAGGCCGACCCCGGGGATGTGTTCGGAACGCGTGTTCGCCCCGCGGTGGAAGCGTTCGAACAGATGCGGGATCTCGTCCTGGCGGATGCCGGCACCGGCATCGATCACGCGCACGACGGCGCTTCGACCCTCGCTCGCCATCTCCACCCGCACTTGCCCGCCCGGCGGCGAGAACTTGACGGCGTTGTCCAGCAGGTTGGCCAGCACCAGGCTCACGGCGCCGCGGGCCGCCGTGGCCTCGACCGGCGCGCCGGGCACCACGACGATCTCGATCCGGCGCTCGCGCGCCGATGGGTGCAGCCGCCGCACCGCGTCCTCCACCAGTTCGCCGAGCGCGATCGCCTCCACCGAGCCGCGCTCCTGCCCGGCGTCGATGCGCGCCAGCGTCAGCAGTTCCTCCACCAGCAGCGTGAGGCGCTCGACCTCTTCCATGCTCGACCGCAGAGCCGCGACGTAGTCGGCCGGATCGCGCGGCCTGCGCAGCGCGAGCTCGAGCTCGGTGCGCAGGCGCGAGAGCGGCGAGCGCAGCTCGTGCGAGGCATCGGCGGTGAAGCGGCGCTGGGCCTCGAAGCCCTGCTCGAGGCGCGACAGCATCTCGTTGAGCGTGTCCACGAGGCGGCCGATCTCGTCGCGCGTGCCCGGATGCGGCAGCCGCTCGCTCAGGCGGGTACCGCCGATCTGGTGGGCCTGTCGCACCACCTCGTCGATGGCCCGGAACGCGCCGCGCGTCAGCCACGCGCCCGCGGCGCCGATGGTCAGCAGCAGCGCGAAGCCCATGACGACGAACAGCAGGCTCGCGGAGTCGACGACATGGTTGACGTCGTCCAGCGAGCCGGCGACCTGCACCGCGAGCACGGGGCCATGGCCCTGCACCGGCACCGACACCATGCGCACCGGCTCCTCGCCGAAGCTGTCGAGGGTCTGGAAGACGGTCTCGCCGGCCGCGAGGCGCTCCCGCAGCGCGGCCGCCGCCGGCAGCGTGGCCTCGCCCAGGTTCGCGCTGCGCGCCATCGCGTGGCCGTCGGCGTCGATGATCTGCACCAGCCGGTCGAGGCGCACCAGCGAGGGCGGGGCCGTCGATTCGCGCGAGTAGTCGTGCACGGCCACCGAAGGTCCCGCAGCGGCCGGCAGCATGGCGAGCTCGGTCTCGGCCAGCGCGAGCAGCGCCGCATCGAGCTGGCCGTGCACCGCGCGCGCCAGGCTCCAGTGGGCACCGGCGGCGGCCAGCGCCACCACCAGCACGATGGCGCCCATGTAGGCCAGCGCCAGCCGCGCGCGCAGGCTAAGCATCGCCGCTTTCGGGGGGCGCCAGCCGGAAGCCGCGGCCGCGCACGGTCTGGATCAGCGGCGGCTGGCCCGGCGCATCGACCTTGCGGCGCAGGTTGCCCATGTGCACGTCGATCAGGTTGTCGATCGCGATCAGGTCGTCCTTCCACACCTGCTCGGCCAGGCGCGCGCGGCTCACCAGCGCGCCGGCATGCCGCAGCAGGATGTGCAGGATCGCGTACTCTTTGCGCGTGAGCTCCAGCACCTGCTCGCCGCGCGTGACGCGCTGGCTGCCCGGCTCGAGCCGCAGGTCGGCCACGGCCAGCACCGCGGGGCGCGTCAGCTCGGAGCGGCGCAGCAGGGCGCGCGAGCGGGCCAGCAGCTCCTCGAAGGCGAAGGGCTTGGTGAGGTAGTCGTCGGCGCCGGTGTCGAGGCCCATCACGCGGTCGGCGAGCGCGTCGCGCGCGGTGAGCATCAGGATCGGCACCTGCATGCCGCGCGCGCGCAGCTCGCGGCAGACCGAGAGGCCGTCCTTGCCAGGCAGAAACCAGTCGAGCACGATCAGGTCGTAGCCGGTGACGAAGGCTAGCTCGTCGCCTTCCTCGGCCGAATGAGCGACGTCCACCTGGAAACCCTCTTCCCCGAAGGCGCGGGCCAGCAGGCGCGCGGCCTTGCGGTCGTCCTCGATCAGCAGAATCCTCATGCCCGCGATTTTCCTCGAAGGGCCCCGCCGCGCACCTGAAGAAGTCTTCAGGCTTTCTTGGGACTTTTTTCAGGCGCTCCTGCCTACGCTGCGCGCTTCACCGACAGGCGGGAGGAAGCCATGAACATCGAAAAAAGCATCGGGCGCTGGCGCCTGGCGGTCTCACTGCTGGGCGCCGCGGCACTGGCCGGCGGCGCGTGGTGGCTGTGGCCGAGGAATGCCGCCGCGGCGGCACCCGCGGCGGTTGCCGTGCTGCAACGCGTGCAAGGCCAGGTGGTGGTGCCCGAGGGCTCGCCGCTGCGGCGCACGCTGCGGGTCGAGCCCGTGGCCGAGCAGCAGGTGCGCGCCGCGTTCTCGCTGCCGGCCGTGGTCGAGGCCGACCCGTCCCGGCTGGTCAAGATCCTGTCGCCGGTGGCGGGCCGCATCCAGAGCCTGGACAAGGTGCTGGGCGACGCCGTGAAGCGCGGCGACGCGCTCGCCGGCGTGGACGCGCCCGACCTGATGCAGGCGCGCAGCGACGCGCAGAAGGCGCGCTCCGCGCTGGTGCTGGCGCGCCAGGCGCTCGCGCGCCAGCGCGAACTCGCGGGCTCGGAGATCGCCTCCCGGCGCGACGTGGAACAGGCCGAGAACGACGCCACGCAGGCCGCCAGCGAGCTGGCACGCGCCGAGGCCAGGCTGTCCCAGTTCGGTGCCGCCACGTCCAGCGCGGCCCAGGGCACGGTGCTGAGCCTGCGCTCACCGATCGCCGGCCGGGTGGTCGAGCTCAACGCGGCGCGCGGCGCCTACTGGAACGACACCAACGCCTCGCTGATGACGGTCGCGGACCTGAGCTCGGTCTACGTGAGCGCCAGCGTGGACGAGAAAGACCTGGGCGCGGTCTTCGTCGGCCAGGAGGCCACGGTGCTGTTCGACGCCTATCCGGGCGCGCCGATGAAGGCGCGGGTGCGCTACGTCGGCGAGCTGCTCGATCCCGACACCCGCAAGCTCAAGGTGCGCCTGCTGTTCGACAACCGCGACGGCCGGCTGCGGCCCGGCATGTTCGCCAGGGCGACCTTCCTCGCCCGGCCCCATGGCGGCCTGCTGCTGCCCGCGGCCGCGGTCGTGCATGCCGGTTTCGACGACCGGGTCTTCGTCGAGTCGGCGCCCTGGCGCTTCGAGCCGCGCGTGGTGCGGCTCGGCGTCCGGCAGGGCGAGCAGGTCGAGGTGGTGTCGGGGCTGAAGGCCGGCGAGCGCGTGGTCCAGCGCGATGGAGTGCTGCTCGATGATTGAGAAGATCGTCACCGTCTGCCTGCAGCGGCGCGGGATCGTCTGGCTGGTGTTCGCGCTGGCCGCGCTCTACGGCGTCTACTGCTGGAAGCAGCTGCCGCTGGAGGCCTATCCCGACATCGCCGACACCACCTCGCAGGTGGTCACGCAGGTGCCGGGCCTCGCGGCCGAGGAGGTGGAGAAGCAGATCACCATCCCGCTCGAGCGCGAGATCATGGGCACGCCGGGCATGTACGTGATGCGCTCGAAGAGCACCTTCGGCCTGTCGCTGATCACCGTGGTGTTCCAGGACGGCGCCGAGGACTACTGGTCGCGCCAGCGGCTGCAGGAGCGCATCGCGGGCGTCGCGCTGCCCTACGGCGCGCAGCCGGGGCTGGACGCGCTGACCTCGCCGATCGGCGAGATCTACCGCTACACGCTGGAGTCGAAGACGCGCGACCTGCGCGAGCTGTCGGAGCTGCAGTCGTGGCAGGTGATCCCGCGCCTCAAGCAGGTGGCCGGCGTGGCCGACGTCGCCAACTTCGGCGGCCTCACGACCCAGTTCCAGCTCGAGCTCGATCCCGTGCGGCTCAGCAAGTACAACGTCACGCTGGGCCAGATCACGCAGGCCATCAACGCCAACAACGCGAGCGCGGGCGGCAGCGTGCTCGACCGCGGCCAGCAGGGTTTCGTGGTGCGCGGCGTGGGGCTGATCGGCGGCCTGGACGACCTCGGCAACATCGTCGTCACGCAGAAGGGCGGCGTGCCGGTGCTGCTGAAGGACCTGTGCGAGGTCAGGCTCGGCCACAAGGAGCGCCACGGCATCCTCGGCAAGGACGACAACCCCGACACGATCTCGGGCATCACGCTGCTGCTCAAGCACGAGAACCCCTCGCGCGTGCTCGAGGGCGTGCACGAGGCGGTGCGCGATTTCAACGAGAACATCCTGCCCAAGGACGTGAAGGTGGTGCCCTACCTGGACCGCTCCAACCTCGTGAGCGCCACCGTGCACACCGTCGGCAGGACGCTGGTCGAGGGCATGGCGCTGGTCACGCTGGTGCTGCTGCTGTTCCTGGGCAGCCCGCGCGCGGCGCTGATCGTGGCGATCACCATTCCGCTGTCGCTGCTGAGCGCCTTCATCTTCATGCACCACCTGCAGGTGCCGGCCAACCTGCTGTCGCTGGGCGCGATCGATTTCGGCATCGTGGTCGACGCCGCGATCGTCGTGATGGAGAACATCCTGCGGCGGCGCGAGGCGCTCGAGGGCCGCCCGCTGACGCCGCGCGAGGTGCTGCGCGCCACGCTGCAGGTGACGCGGCCGATCTTCTTCGGCATGGTGGTCATCATCACCGCCTACACGCCGCTGTTCGCGTTCCAGCGCATCGAATACAAGCTGTTCTCGCCCATGGCCTACGCCATCGGGTTCGCGCTGCTCGGCGCGCTGACGGTCGGGCTGCTGCTGATTCCCGGCCTGGCCTACCTGGCCTACCGCAAGCCGCGCCGGCTGTTCCGCAACCCGGTGCTCGAGTGGCTCGGCGCGCTGTACGAGCGGCTGCTCGAGCGCGTGGTGGGCCGGCGCCTGCTGACGCTCGCGGCCTTCGCCTTCGCGCTGGCCTGCGTCTTCGGCTTCGGCTCCACCATCGGCCGCGATTTCCTGCCCTACCTCGACGAGGGCTCGATCTGGCTGCAGGTGACGCTGCCGCCGGGCATCTCCTTCGACAAGGCGACGCAGATGTCGAACGAGCTGCGGCGCGCGACGCGCGAGTTCGACGAGGTTTCGTACGTGGTCACCCAGCTGGGCCGCAACGACGACGGCACCGACCCGTGGACGCCGTCGCACATCGAGGTCAGCGTGGGCCTGCATCCCGAGGCGAGCTGGAAGTCGGGCCTGAGCAAGCACGAGCTGATCGAGAAGATGGCCGCGCGCTATGCGCAGCTGCCGGGCACGCACGTGGGCTTCACCCAGCCGATGATCGACGGCGTGCTCGACAAGCTGGCCGGCGCGCACAGCGACCTGGTGGTGAAGATCTACGGCAACGACTTCGCGGAGACGCGGCGCATCGCCGGCGAGGTCGAGCGCACGCTGGAGAGCGTGCCCGGCGCGGCCGACGTGATCATCGACCAGGAGCCGCCGCTGCCGCAGGTGCGCATCGAGGTCGACCGCGCCGCGGCCGCGCGCTACGGCATCAACGTCGCCGACATCGCCGACCTGATCGGCACCGGCATCGGCGGCGCGCCGGTGGCGCAGATGTTCGTGGAGGAGCGCCGCTACGACATCGCCGTGCGCTTCGCGGCCGGCGCGCGCGGAGACCCCGAGGCCATCGGCCGGCTGGTGCTGAGCGCGCCGGGCGGCGCGCGCATCCCGCTGGCGCAGGTGGCCTCGATCCGCCTGGACACCGGCGAGAGCACGATCACGCGCGAGATGGGCAAGCGCCATCTCACAGTGCGGCTCGACCTGCGCGGGCGCGACCTGGCCTCGTTCCTCGAGGAGGCCAAGGCCCGGATCGAATCCGGCGTGCGCTACGACCACACGCGCTTCCAGCTCGCCTGGGGCGGCCAGTTCGAGAACCAGCAGCGCGCGCAGGCCCGGCTGATGCTGATCATGCCGATGGTGCTGGTGCTGATGTTCGTGCTGCTGTTCGCGCAGTTCCGCAACCTCTGGCAGCCCACCATGATCCTGCTGTCGGTGCCGCTCGGCGCCCTCGGCGGCCTGGTCGCGCTGCACCTGCGCGACATGACGCTCAACGTGTCGAGCGCCGTCGGCTTCATCGCGCTGTTCGGGGTGGCCGTGATGAACGGGATCATCATGGTCTCCAACCTGAACCGGCTGCGCAGCGAGGAGGGCCTGCCGCTGAAGGAGGCCGTGATCCGCGGCGCGCGCGAGCGCTTCCGCCCGGTGCTGATGACGGCCACCGTCGCCGCGCTGGGGCTGCTGCCGGCCGCGCTGGCCCATGGCCTGGGCAGCGACGTGCAGCGCCCGCTCGCGACCGTGGTGGTCGGCGGGCTGGTCACCGCCACCGGCCTGACGCTGGTGTGGCTGCCGGCCCTGTACTACCTGGTCGAGCGCTGGCTCGAAGGCCGGGCCCATCGCCACGAGTCGACCCCTGCCGCGATGCCGGCGAAGGAGCAGAACGCATGAGGAAGACACCGCTTCTGTGCATGGCCGCGGCCGCCTGGGTGCTCGGCGGCTGCGCCGTGGGCCCGGACCACCAGCGTCCGCCCGCGCCCGCGACGGCGCGCTACACGGCCGATCCGCTGCCGCCGACGGCCCCTGGCGCGGACCAGCGCCTGGTCGAGTCGCGCGACATCCCGGCCGACTGGTGGACGCTCTTTCGCAGCGATGCGCTCGACGCGCTGATCGTCGAGGCGCTCGCGGCCAACCCGGACCTGCGCGGCGCCGAGGCGGCATTGCGCGGCGCGCGCGAGAACGTGCTGGCGCAGAAGGGCGCCTTCTTCCCGAGCGCCGAGCTGCAGCTCAACCCGACCCGGCAATCGGTGGCGCCGGCGCTCTCGAGCCCGCTGGCCTCGGGCAGCAACCTCTACGCGCTGCACACGGCGCAGCTGAGCATCGGCTACGCACCCGACGTGTTCGGCGGCAACCGGCGGCAGGTCGAATCGCTGCAGGCGCAGGCCGATGCCCAGCGCTTCCAGCTCGAGGCGGCTCACCTGAGCCTGGCCAGCAACGTCGCCGTGGCGGTCATCCAGTTGGCCTCGCTGCAGACACAGGTCCGCACGACGCACGAGCTGATCGACCTGTCGACGCGCCAGCTCGCGCTGTTCCGCCGGCAGCAGGCGCTGGGCCAGATCGGCGCGGCCGATGTCGCGGCGCAGGAGGCGGCGATCGCGCAGGCGCAGGCCGGCCTGCCGCCGCTGGAGAAGCAGCTCGCGCAGCAGCGCAACCAGCTGGCGATCCTGCTGGGCCGCCTGCCGAGCGAGGCGCCGGCCATCGCCTTCGAGCTCGACGCGCTGCGGCTGCCGCCCGAGATACCGCTGAGCCTGCCCTCGCGCCTGGTCGAGCAGCGGCCCGACATCCGCATCGCCGAGGAGCAGCTGCACGCGGCCAGCGCCCAGGTCGGCGTGGCGGTGGCCAACCGGCTGCCGAGCATCGGCCTGACGGCGTCCGTGGGCAGTTCCGCCTTGCGCTTCTCGGAGCTGATCGGGCCCGGCACCGCCTTCTGGAGCGTGGGCGCGAACCTGCTGCAACCGGTGTTCGACGGCGGCACGCTGCTGCACCGGCAACGCGCGGCGCAGGCCGCCTATGAACAGGCCGGCGCGAGCTACCGCAGCACCGTGCTGGGCGCCTTCCAGAACGTCGCCGACAGCCTGGGCGCCATCCAGTCGGACGCCCGCGCGCTGGACGCGTTGACCCTGGCCGAACGCGCCGCGCGCCGCAGCCTGGAGATCGCGCGCAAGCAGCAGGCCGCGGGCGCCGCCGGCTCGCTCGCCGTGCTCGGCGCCGAGCAGGCCCATGCGCAGGCGGCGCTCGCGCGCGTGCAGGCCCAGGCCAGCCGGCTGACCGACACCGTCGCGCTGTTCCAGGCGCTGGGCGGCGGCTGGTGGAACCGCGACGACGTCGCGGTGAACACGCCATGACGCGATACCTCGGCTTGCTGAGTCTGGCCGTGCTGCTGGCCCTGGGGGGCGGCTGCGCCGCCGTGCCCGGCGTCCCCGACGACTGGCACCTCTACGGCGCGGGCTGGCGCATCGGCTACGTCGTCGAGATGGGACCCGGCAGCGCCATCACCGCGGAAGCCGACAGCGACTGCCGCCTCGATGCCGGCGTGCGGGCGCGCGCCGAGCAGCGCTTCGCCGTCGTCCTGTACGCGGGCCGCCCGGCGCTGCTGCGGCAGAGGATCATGCCGGTGCCCGCGGACTCGCCGATCGCCGTCCACGGCTGGGTCAGCCTCAACATCGAGAACTGCGACGATCCGCTGATCCCGCAGCCGGCGCCGCATCGGCACGCCTGAGGAGAAGCGGCGTCGCGCTTCACCACGCCGGCGCGCGGCGACCCTCTTCGGCCAGGAACTCCACCAGCGTCGGCAGCGAGCTGTCCATGGGCCGGTTGGCGCGCACCCGCATCACGTAGCCCCATGAGCCGGCCATGCGCAGGCCCGGCGTCAGCGCCACCAGCCGGCCGCGCGCCAGTTCCTCGTCGACCAGCGGCGCGCGGCCCAGCGCGATGCCCACGCCCGCGGCGGCGGCCGCCACCACGGTGCTCAGGCCGCTGAGCAGCAGCGGTTCCTGGCCCGCGCCGTCGGGCAGGCCCAGCCGGGGGCGCCAGGTGCGCCAGTCGGTCTCGGGGCTGTCGATGTGCTTCTCCTCGAGCCAGCGGTGGCGCGCGAACACGCGCGGGTCGTCGCGCTCGGCGGGCGCGACCAGCGAAGGGCTGCACACCGGCACCACGGTCTCGGTCATCAGCGGGATGTCGCCCGGTGCCGCGAGGTGCGGGCCCAGCGCGCGCACGTGCAGGAATGCGAGGTCGATGTCCTGCGCGTCCCATGCGGGGTCCTGGCTGGCGTGCAGGAACAGCTGGATGTCGATGTCGGGATGCAGCTCGATGAAGCGCCCGATCCGCGGCGCCAGCCACAGCGCCGCGAGCGACGGGTTGGCCGAGATGTTGAGGCTGTTGCGCCGCCGGCCATGGGCACCGGCGCGCGTGTCGCGGCAGGCGGTCTCGAGCAGGGTCAAGGCCTGTTGCACCGACACCAGCAGCGCGGCGCCGGCCTCGGTGGTGCGCGCGCGGCGCACCGTGCCGCCGCGATGCAGCAGGGTCACGCCGAGGTCTTCCTCGAGCGCGCGCAGCTGGTGGCTGATGGCGCTCTTCGTGACATGGAGTTCGGACGCGGCGCGGCTCAGGCTGCCCAGGCGGGCAACGGCTTCGAAGGCGCGCAAGGCAGCCAGTGGTGGCATGGGGCAGGGTGGAGCGGCAAAGGGTGCAATCTATCTCAACCCAGGATTGAAAAACCATCGCTTTCGCCGCGTGGCGCGATGCATGACGATGACGGCCTTACAGGAAGAACCGATCGCACCACCATGTATTTCGATATTCGACTTTGGCAATTGACGGCGGGCCTGCGCCTGCGCATGGCGGGGGGCATCGTGCTCGGCCTGCTGGCGCTGGCGGCCGGCATCGCGCGCTATGTGTTCCTCGGCCAGCTGCTGGCGCGCGTGTTCGACGGCGCGCCCCACGGCGACTGGATCGCGCCGGCGGCCTGCGCGGGCGCGATGGTGCTGCTGCGCGCACTGTTCGACCATCTGCGCACGGTGCAGGCCAACCGCGCCTCGGCCGAGGTGCAGCAGGCGCTGCGCGCGCGGCTGTACGACCGCATCGTGGCGCTGGGCCCGGCCTGGTTCGCCAACCAGCGCACCGGCGGCGTGATGTTGACGGTGGTCGATGGCGTGGAACAGCTGCAGACCTTCTTCGGCCAGTACCTGCCGCAGGTCGTGATCGCGGCCGCGGCGCCGTTCGCCATCTTCGCGGTCATCGCCTTCTGGGACCTGCCGACCGCGCTCGTCTTCCTGGTCGCGGCGCTGTTCGCGCTGTTCGGGCCGATGGCCGTCCACATGCTCGACAGCCGCGCGAGCCTGGCGCGCACGCGCTCGCTCAATGCGTTCGGCGAGGAGTTCCTCGATGCCGTGCAGGGCCTGCCCACGCTGAAGGCCTACGGCCAGGGCAAGACCTGGGGCGAGCGCCTCGCGGCCCGCGCGCGCAAGCTCTCGGACAACACCTTCTGGGTGCTGTCGGTGAGCCTGCTGACGCGCGGCATCAGCGACCTCGGCGTGGCACTCGGCGCCGCGCTGGCGCTGACCCTGGGTGCCTGGCGCGTGACGGCCGGCGACATGAGCGTGGAGGCCCTGCTGATCGTGCTGATGGCCGGCACCGAGATCTTCCGTCCGCTGCGCGAGCTGCGCTCCGTGCTGCACCGGGGCATGCTGGGCCAATCGGCCGCGGCCAGCATCCACGCGCTGATGGATGCGCAAGCGCCGACCGCTTCGCCCGACACGGCGCCGAACGCCGCCGGGCCCGCGCATCTCGCGCCCACCATCGAATTCGACGCCGTGGCCTTCTCCTACTCGCCGCAGCGCGCGGCCCACCAGGGCTTGTCGTTCCGCATCGCGGCCGGCGAGCGCGTGGGCATCGTGGGCCCGAGCGGGGTCGGCAAGTCCACCATCGTGCGGCTGCTGCTGCGCGAGTTCGTGCCGCAGTCGGGCACGGTGCGCGTGGGCGGCCATGACGTCAACGGCCTGGCCACACAGACCCTGCTGGGCCACATGGCGCTGGTGAGCCAGGACATCACGCTGTTCCACGGCACGCTCGACGACAACCTGCGCCTGGGGCGGCCCGATGCCACCCACGAGCAGGTGCGCGCCGCGGCGCGGGCCGCCAACATCGACGACTTCATCATGGCGCTGCCGCAGGGCTACGCCACCCAGGTCGGCGAACGCGGCCTGCAGCTCTCGGGCGGCCAGCGCCAGCGCGTGGCGATCGCGCGCGCCCTGCTGCGCGATGCGCCGATCCTGATCCTCGACGAGGCGCTGTCCTCGGTCGACACCGAGAACGAGGCGCTGATCCAGCAGGCGCTGGACCGCCTGATGGTCGGGCGCACCACGCTGATCCTCGCGCACCGGCTGGCCAGCATCATCGGTGCCGACCGCTGCCTGGTGCTCGATCAGGGACGCGTGGTCGAGGAAGGCCGGCATGCGGCGCTGATGCAGCAGCAGGGCCTCTACCACCGCCTGATGCACGAGCAGGCCGTGGGGCTGGCCGGCGCGACGCCCGCTCCGGTCGACGCGCAGGCCGCATCGGCGCGACGCGTGGCCACGGAAGAGGAGGGCGATCGCGGCCCCGCGCTGCGCCCGCTCGATGCCGACGCCGAGAAGGTCGGCTGGAAAGCCACGCTCGCCACCTTGCTGTCGGTGGTGCGGCCCTGGCGCGGCACGCTGATCGCCACCATCGCGCTGGGCGTGGCGCGCGTCGCGGCCTTCATCGGCGTCGGCGTGCTCAGCGCGCTGGTGGTGGCCGCGATCCGCGACGACCGAGACACCTCGGCGCTGATCGTCGGCCTGCTGGTCGCCGCGCCGCTGGCCGCGCTGTTCCACTGGCTCGAATCGTGGCTGGCGCACGCCATGGCCTACCAGCTGCTGGCCGACATGCGCGTCAAGCTCTACGACAAGCTCGAGCGGCTGGCACCGGCCTACCTGCTGCAGCGCCGCTCGGGCGACCTGGTCGCGCTGGCCACGCACGACGTGGAGATGGTCGAGTACTTCTACGCCCACACCATCGCGCCGGCCATCGTCTCGGTGCTGGTGCCGCTGTCGGTGCTGGGCTTCCTCGCGCTCTACAGCTGGCCCGTGGCGCTGGCGCTGCTGCCGTTCCTCGCCTATGCGCTGGTGTCGCCGATCCGCGGCCGCCGCCAGGTCGACGCGCTCGGCGACCGCGCCCGCCATGCGCTGGGCGAGATGAGCGCCCATACCGCCGAGACCATCCAGGGCCTGGCCGACCTGACCGCCTTCCAGGCCACGGGCCGGCGCCGCGCGCAGTTCCTCGAAGTCGCGGACCGCAGCCGCGCGCGGCGCCTCGACATCCTGAACGACCTGTCGCGCCAGACCGCCTGGTTCGAGATTGCGATGGGCCTCGGCGGCCTGGCCGTGGCAGTGGTCGGCGCGCTGCAGGTCGCGAGCGGTGCCTTGCCGGCCGGCATGATTCCGCTGCTGGTGCTGATCGCGCTCGCCACCTTCCTGCCGGTGTCGGAGATCTCGCAGGTCAGCCGCCAACTGGCCGACACCATCGCCGCCACGCGCCGCCTGCACGTGGTCGAGAGCGAACCCGAGCCCGTGGTCGACGGCCCGCTGCCGCCACCGACGGCCACCCACGGTCTGTCGCTGGCCTTCGAGCGCGTCTGCTTCGCCTATCCGGGCAAGGCGCAGGACACCCTGCATCAACTCAGCTTCGCGGTGCCGGCCGGTGCCACCGTGGCCGTGGTCGGCGCCTCGGGTGCCGGCAAGAGCACCGTGGCCAGCCTGCTGCTGCGCTTCTGGGATCCGCGCCAGGGCAGCGTGAAGCTCGACGGCGTGGACGTGCGCGAGCTGCGGCTCGACGGCCTGCGCGAACGCGTCGCGCTGGTGTCGCAGGACACCTACCTGTTCAACGACACGCTCGAAGCCAACATCCGCCTGGCGCGCCCCGATGCCAGCGGCGAGGAACTCGCGCTCGCGCTCGACCGCGCCGCGCTGACGGACTTCGTGCGCACCCTGCCCGAGGGCCTGGCCACCCGCGTCGGCGAACGCGGCATGCAGCTGTCGGGCGGTCAGCGCCAGCGCATCTCGATCGCGCGCGCCTTCCTCAAGAATGCGCCGGTGCTGATCCTCGACGAGGCCACCTCGCACCTGGACACGCTGTCGGAGCTGCAGGTGCGCGGCGCGCTCGATGCGCTGATGCGGCACCGGACCACGCTCGTGATCGCGCACCGGCTGTCGACCATCCGCGATGCCGACCTGATCCTGGTGATGGAGAACGGCACGCTGGCGGAGGCGGGCACGCACGACGAGCTGCTGCGGCGGCAGGGCGTGTACGCGAAGCTCGCGAGCCACCAGGGAGCGGCGCAGCCGCAACTGGCGCAAGCCTGAATCGGATCAGGAGGGCGGCCGCGACCAGCCGAGTTCGCCCTGCAGGAACTGCGCCGCCTCGGGCGGCAGGTCCGCGCCGTCGAAGAAGGGCCCCACGGGCCGCTCGACCACGATGCGGCCCGCCTGCAGGTAGGCCACCCGCGTCGCCAGGCGCTTGGCCTGGCCGAGGTTGTGCGTGCTCATCACCAGCGTCACGCCGCTGGCGGCCACCTCCTCGATGAGCGCCTCGATCTCGTTCTTGGCACCGGGGTCCAGGCTCGCGGTCGGTTCGTCGAGGAACAGGATGTCGGGCTGCAACGCCCAGGCGCGCGCCAGTCCCAGGCGCTGCTGCTGGCCCCCCGACAGCGCGCGGGCGGGCCGGGCCGCGTGCTCGAGCAGGCCCACGCGCGCCAGGGCCTCGCGGCAGCGTCCGGCGCGCTCGGCGGCGGGCACGCCCGACAGCCAAAGGCCGAGGCGGACATTGCGCGCCACCGAGAGGCTCAGCAGGAAGGGGCGCTGGAACAGCATGGCGGTGCGCGGCATGCGCCCCTCGGGCCGCAGCGGCAGGTGCGCGCAGCGGCCGTCGCAGGGCAGCAAGCCGTGCAGCACGCGCAGCAGCGTGGTCTTGCCCGAGCCGTTCGCGCCGACGAGAACCAGCCGGTCGCCGCGCGAGACGGTCAGCGAGGCATCCCGGAGCGCCACCAGCGCGCCGAAGCGCACCTCGGCATGCTCGGCCACGATCAGCGGTGCGGCATCGACGGCGATCGGCGGATGAGGAAGGGGCGATGGCGCGGCGGACTCCGGGCTCGGTCGCGCATCGGCGCGCAGCGGCCGGTTCGCGATCCACTGCAGCAGCCCGATCGCGCCATTGATCGCGCCGACCACGGCCAGCAGCACCAGGCCCAGCGCCAGCGCGAGCGCGAGATCGCCCTTGCTGGTCTCGAGCGCGATGGTGGTGGTCATCACGCGCGTGACGCCGGCGATGTTGCCGCCGACGATCATCACCGCGCCGACCTCGGCGATGGCGCGCGCGAAGGCCGTGAGCAGCACCGTGGCCACGCCCATGCGGTCGTGCACCAGCATCAGCAGGGCGGCCACGAGCGGCCGCGCGCCGAGCGAGCGCAACTGGTCCCCGCCCTCGGCCAGCGCCGCCAGCACGAGCCGGCGCGAGAGGGCGGCGATCAGCGGCGTGACGAGCACGCTCTGCGCCACCACCATCGCCGCGGGCGTGAACAGGATGCCGAGTTCGCCGAGCGGGCCCGAGCGCGAGAGCAGCAGGTACACCAGCAGGCCCACCACCACGGCAGGCAGCGCCAGCAGCGTGTTGACCAGCCACACGGCCAGCGCATGGCCCGGGAAGCGCGCCACCGCGAGCCAGGCGCCCAGCAGCAGGCCGACCAGCGCGCCGATCGCGCACGCGGTCGCGCTGACCTGCAGCGACAGCGCGGTGATGTGCACCAGCTCGGGGTCGGCGCCGACGATGAGCCGCCAGGCCAGTGCCCAGCCTTCGTTCATGGTGTTCATCGAAGCAGCGCCCCCGGCTCAGCCGCGAGAAGGCGTTGGCGGTCTCGTGCCGAGGAAGCCGGCGCCGCTCACTGGTTCGCGTTCGGGAAGAACAGCTGCTCGCCGTCGATCTTGTACGAGGCGACCACCGCCTGGCCGGCCGGCGACACGACCCAGTCGGAGAAGGCCTGGGCCAGGTCCTTCTTGACGTGCGGATGCTTCGCCGGGTTCACGACGATCACGCCGTATTGGTTGAAGAGTTCCTTGTCGCCCTCGACCACGATGCCCAGGTCGCCGCGGTTCTTGAAGCTCAGCCAGGTGCCGCGGTCGGAGAGCACGTAGGCATTGGTCGAGGCCGCGATGTTGAGCGCCTGGCCCATGCCGCAGCCGCACTCCTTGTAGCCGGCGGGCTTGGCGCTCGCGAGGTCGATGCCGGCCTGCTTCCACTGGCGCAGCTCGGCCGAGTGGGTGCCGCTCTTGTCGCCGCGCGAGATGAAGGCGGCGCCCGTGGCGCCGAGCCGCTTGAGCGCGGCCGCGATGTCCTTGCCGCGCGCGCCGGCCGGGTCGGACTTCGGGCCGATCAGCACAAAGTCGTTGTACATGACAGGCCGGCGGGGCAGCCCGAAGCCCTCGGCGACGAACTTCTCCTCGGCCGGCTGGTCGTGCACGAACAGCGCGTCGGCATCGCCGCGGCGCGCCATGTCGAGCGCCTGGCCCGTGCCCACGGCCACCACGCGCACCGCGATGCCCGAGGCCTGCGTGAACTGCGGCAGCAGGTGCTTGAAGAGGCCCGACTGCTCCGTGGAGGTGGTCGAGGCCAGCACGATGAACTTGTCCTGCGCCTGGGCGAGGGGCGCGAGCAGGGCGCCGGCAAGAACGCCGGCGAGGGCGAGAAGGGTGGAGCGTTTGCGCGCGTTCATGAATGACGTTCCTTTCAATGGGGCGGATCGACGCGAAAGCCCAGCCGGCCGAGCGCCTCGCGCGCCGCGGCCGATTGCAGCAGGGCC
Organism: Variovorax paradoxus; assembly: GCA_016806145.1. NCBI lineage: Bacteria > Pseudomonadati > Pseudomonadota > Betaproteobacteria > Burkholderiales > Comamonadaceae > Variovorax > Variovorax paradoxus. The sequence continues at coordinate 2,313,683 of CP063167.1, read as the reverse complement.
ACGAAGGCCTGCACCGGCGCGCGCGCCAGCCGGGCCTTGGGCACCACGAAGTCGTAGCGTTCTTCCTGCACCGGGATGAAGCCCAGGCCGTACTGCCGCGCGACCGTGTCGATGGCCAGGCCCCAGTCGGCGCGCTGCTGGGCCACGGCGACGGCGACCGCGTTGTGCGACTTGGTCTGCACGCCGTAGCCGGGCGGCTTGGCGCTGCCGAGCAGGCGGTCGATGAGGATGCGCGTGCCGCTGCCGGCATTGCGGTTGACCATGGTGCAGCCGGGTTCCGCGATGGCGCCGGCGATTGCCGCGGCGGCGTCGCGGCCCTCGAAGCGCGCATCGCCGGGGCGGTAGACGACGCCCTGCATGCGGCCATAGCCGGCGATCAGTTCGAGCTCCGGCGTGAGCAGCGGCCGGTTGTAGACGCCGGTGGCCGGGTCCATCAGGTGGATGCCGGCCAGGTCGCACTCGCCGCGCCGGGCCGCCATCAGCCCGCCCGTGCTGCCCACGTTCATGGCCTTGATGCGCACGCCCTGGCGCATCAGCTCGCCGGCCAGCCAGTCGAGGCCCACGCAATGGCTGCCGATGAGGATCAGGTCCGCGGGGTCGAGCCCCTGGCCCAGCAACTGCACCTGCACCGGCGCGCCGGCGTCGACGATCTCGGTGTGCTGGCCGATGGTGATGAAGCCATCGGCGCTGCTGAAGGTGGTGACCGAGCCCGAGCCCTTGCCCATGGGGTAGGCGGCCAGACCCTCGTCCGTGGGCACCAGGCCCACCAGCAGGTATTCGGTGCGGCCGCGCTCGGAATTGATGCGCATCGGCAGCGTGGCCGCGACATGTTCGCGCCGCTCCGGCGGCAGGCCCGCGAAGGCGCGGATCACGGGCGCCAGGAATTCATGGAAGGTGAACACCGCCGAGGTCGGGAAGCCCGGCAGGATCACGACCGGCTTGCCACCCGTGACGGCCAGGCACACCGGCTTGCCGGGCTTGAGCGCCACGCCGTGCGCCACCACGCCCGGATCGCCGAGCGCGGCGACCACGCGGTAGGAGAGGTCGCCTTCGCCCTTGGAGGTGCCGCCCGAGAACACCACGGCATCGCATGCCAGTCCGCGCGCGAGCGCGGCCGACAGGGCCGCCTCGTCGTCCGGGATCACACCCAGGCGCACCGGCAGCCCGCCGAGCTCCTCGACGGCCGCGCTGATGATCGCGGCGTTGGAGTCGTACACCGCGCCCGTGGGCAGCGGCGCGCCGGGCGCGACGATCTCGTTGCCGGTGGAGAAGATCGCCACGCGCGGCTTGCGGTGCACATCGACCTCGGCCAGGCCGAGCGCCGCGAGCACGCCGATCTCGCGCGAACTCAATCGCTGTCCGCCGCGCAGCACCGTCTCGCCGCGCGCGATGTCGGTGCCGGCATAGCTGACGTTCTCGCTCTCGGTCACCGCGCGGCGGATCTGCACCTGGCCGTCCTCGGCATCGGTGTGCTCCACCATCACCACCGCATCGGCGCCGCGCGGCAGCATGCCGCCGGTGGCGATCGAGGTCGCGCGGCCGCTCGTCACTTCGCGCCGCGGCACGATGCCGGGCGCCAGCGTCTCGTCGGCGAGCGCCAGGGAGCGCGCCTGCTCCTCCATCGCGCCCCAGGTGTCGGCGGCCCGCACGGCGAAGCCGTCGACGTTGGAGCGGTCGAAGCCCGGCACGTCGATGGCGGCCACCACGTCGTCGGCCAGCACACGGCCCAGCGCCTCGTGCAGCGGAATCGTCTCGCTGCCCAGCGGAGAGAGTTTGAGGTGCTCGCGGAAGCGGCGTTCGGCCTCGTCGCGCGTGACGACATCGAGGAATTGCGATTGGGGTTTCACGGTCAGTCGTAGAAATGGACGGTCACTTCGGTCCCGGGACCGAAGCCTTCGCTTTCGGCGGGGGCGACCACGAAGCCGTCGGCCCGCGTGGTCGAGCTCAGCACGGAGGCGCCCGAGAGCGCGAGCGGCTCCACGCCGGCCTCGCCGATCTTCACGCGCACATAGTCGACGCGCCCCACCTGCGAGACGATCTTGCGCGCCACGGTGGCGCGCGCCTGGCGATAGGGCCAGTCGGCGGGTCGGCCGCCGATGCGGCGGATCGCGCGGCCCGCGAAGAAGTCGTAGGCGCACAGGCAGGACACCGGGTTGCCCGGCAGCAGGAAGACCAGCGCATCGCCAATGCGCCCCATGCCCGCCGGGCTCGAGGGCCGCATCGCGATGCCGTGGATCGCGAGCTCGCCGAGCTCGGCCAGCAGGCGCGGCGCATGGTCCTCGGCGCCCACGCTGGAGCCTCCCGACACCAGCACCACGTCGGCGCCCGCGGCGGCCAGCGCCTGCGCGATGACCCGCGGGTCGTCGCCGAGCCGCTGGTGCGACTCGAGCACGCCGCCATCGCGCGCGACCAGGCCGCGCAGCGTCATCGAGTTGGCGTCGTAGATTTCGTAGGGGCCCTTGGCCGTGCCGGGCGCCCGCACCTCGTTGCCGGTCACGAGCAGGCGCACGCGTGGCCGACGAACGACATCCAGCTGCGCCAGACCCAGCGAAGCAGCCAGGCCCGCGTCCTGCGGGCGCAACCGGCGGCCCGCGGCCAGGGCGGCGCTGCCGCGCGCGATGTCCTCGCCGACATGGCCCACGTGCTGGCCGGGCGCGACGGCGCGCGTGATGCTCAGGCGCCCGTCCTGCTCGCTCGCGTACTCGGCGGGCACCACGGCATCGAGGTCGGCCGGCACGGGCGCGCCGGTCATGATGCGGACGGCCGCGCCCGCGGGCACGGCGCCATCGAAGGGCCGGCCCGGCCAGGCGTGGCCGACGACCGGGAACATCAGCGGGTTGTATTCGCCGGAGCCGGTGGTCTCGCCGCCGCGCAGCGCATAGCCGTCCATGGCGGCACGATCGAACTCGGGCACCGCGATCGGCGCGATCAGGTCGTTCAGCAGCACGCGCCCCGTGGCATCGTCGACCGCGACCGATTCGCCCGGCAGCAGCGGCGTGTGGGCATCGATCCAGGCGAGGGCGGTGGGAACTTCGGCGCGCTGCGTGAAGCCGCGCATGCGTACATCGGGCGAGACGGATCGTTCGGGTGGGAGCATCGAGGCCAGTATAGGAGTTGGATGCCGCCAGCCTTGCTCGCCGGGGACCATCACCGGTCGGCCCGCGCCGACGCTTGCGCGCCGCGCGGCCAGCTCACTTCTTGGGAGCGGGATGGACCTCGGACGAGGGCTGGTTCGCGCTCGGCGGCGATGCCGCCGTGGGAGCCGGCGAGTGCGCGCCAGAAGCTTCGATCGGCTTGGCCTCGGTCGGTGCCGCCGCGGCGACGTAAGGACCGGGATCGGCGCAGGCCGGCGTCGCGGGCGCAGCCGGCACCGTCTTGCCGGCGGCCTGGGCGCTCGCGCGATACTTGGCCGCGACCTGGTCCTGCGCCTTGCACAGCAGGTAGGCGTCGACCTTGCCGCTCCACGCGGTGCGGGCCGCGGTATCGGCGGCCTTGGCCTGGGCTTCGGGACCGAGCGGCGGCAGCTTCGCGAAGGCCGAGGACGAAGCCAGCGCCAGCGTGAGCGCGCCCTGGAGGATCAGCGTTTGCTTCATGCGGAGGTTCCTTGCACGGTCACCGGCCGCGCGGGGGCCGATGCGTCGGACGGGGTCGAGCGCTGCGCCGGAATCTTGCCGGCCGCGATGTCGTCGTACCAGAGCTTGTGGTGCTCGCGCGCCCAGGTCTCGTCGACATAGCCTTCGCGCATCGCCTTGTAGGCACCGGTCATGCCGAGCGTGCCGATGTAGATGTGGCCCATGATCATCGCCATCATCAGCAGCGTGGCCACCGCATGCACCATGTGCGCGACCTGCATCTCGCCGCGCGTGTAGACGAAGCCCGGCAGCAGCTTGTCGAGGAACAGGCCCGAGCCGATCACGATGCTGCCGAGGAACAGCACGCCGCCCCAGAACACCGCCTTCTCGCCCGCGTTGAAGCGGTGCGACGCGGGCTCCTTGCCGCCGAACAGGCCGCCGCCGTGCCTGAGCCAGGTGAAGTCCTCCTTGCGCGGCCAGTTGCTGCGGATGAAGGTGAAGATCATGAACAGCGTGGTCACGACGAACAGCGGCCCGACGAAGTTGTGCACGGTCTTCAGCACGTAGGCGAGGTAGCCGAACAGCGAGCTGCCGAGTATCGGCAGCAGGAAGAACTTGCCGAAGGCCATCACGATGCCCGAGATGGCGAGCGTGACGAAGGCGATGGCGTTCGACCAGTGCGTGGCGCGCTCGAAGGGCGTGAAGCGCTCGATCTTGCGGCCGGTCTCGGGCTCGTGCAGCCGGATGGTTCCGCGCGTGAAGTAGAAGATCGCGAGCGCCAGCAGCGTGACGAAGAGCAGGGCGGCGCCGTAGGGAATGATCCAGTTGTTGCGCACCTGGCGCCAGGCCTCGCCGGCGTTGGTGAAGCGCGAGCCCGGGTACTGCACGAAGCGCTGGATCAGGTTGCCGGCCTCGGGCGCCTCGCTCGCCGGCAGGCTGCTGTAGCCCGTGACGCCGCCGCTCACCTGGCGCCACATCGGCGCGTTGTTGCCGGGCTGGACCTTGTTGCGCTCGCCGTTGGTCTGGTTCAGGTAGTTCGGGTCGGCGCTGGCCTCGGGCTTGACGTCGAAGATGTTCTGGCTGCGGATGCCCGCGCCGGCCTGCGGCGCAGGCGCCGTCGCGGGGGCGACCGCGGGGGCCGGCTCGGTGACGGCGCCGCCCGCGGCCGGCGTGGCGCCCTGTGCCAGCGCCACCGCCGCGCAGCCCAGCAGCGCGGTCGTCAACAGCGCCTTGAACGCTGGCCTGATGCTGATGGTGACGCTCATGCGGCCTCCGGCTCAGTTCTCTCGGGTGTATTCGTTCTGGCCGTTCGAGCGGAGCTTGATCTGCTGCTCCCATGCCGTCTTGTCGCCGACCTTCCAGCCCGGTGCGGTGAAGACCGTGCCGGTGTTGGTCTGCGTGCCGGTCCCGCTCCAGGGCACGGCGTCGTGCTTGACGCCCTCGGCATTCGTCTGCGGCTTCTCGCCGCAGGCAGCAAGCAGCACCGCGCCCGAAGCAAGTGCCACGAAGACCAGCGCCGCGCGCTTCACTTCTTCTCTCCGGTGGTCGGCGTGCCGGCCTGCTGCGAACCGTAGGCCGTGCCCCAGCCCCAGACTTCGGCGCCCGTGCCGCGATGCAGCACGCGGGTGCGGAAGATGTCGGCCACCACGTCGCCGTCGCCGGCCAGCAGTGCCTTGGTCGAGCACATCTCGGCGCAGGCCGGCAGCTTGCCCTCGGCCAGGCGGTTGCGGCCGTACTTCTCGAACTCGGCCTCGGAGCCGTTGGCCTCGGGGCCGCCGGCGCAGAAGGTGCACTTGTCCATCTTGCCGCGCGCGCCGAAGGTGCCCTGCGACGGGAACTGCGGCGCGCCGAACGGGCAGGCGTACGAGCAGTAGCCGCAGCCGATGCAGACGTCCTTGTCGTGCAGCACCACGCCCTCCTCGGTGCGGTAGAAGCATTGCACGGGGCACACGGCCATGCAGGGCGCGTCGGAGCAGTGCATGCAGGCCACCGAAATCGACTTCTCGCCCGGCAGGCCGTCGTTGAGCGTGACCACGCGGCGGCGGTTCACGCCCCAAGGCACCTCGTTCTCGTTCTTGCAGGCCGTGACGCAGCCGTTGCATTCGATGCAGCGTTCGGAATCGCAGACGAACTTCATTCTTGCCATGGTGATTCCTTATGCTTTCTCGATGTTGCAGACCGTGGTCTTGGTCTCTTGCATCATGGTGACGCTGTCGTAGCCGTAGGTGGTGCTGGTGTTGATCGCCTCGCCGCGCACGATCGGCGCCGCGCCCTTGGGGTAGTAGGCGAGCAGGTCCGCGCCCTGCCAGTGGCCCGAGAAGTGGAAGGGCATGAAGACCGTGTCGGGTCCCACGCGCTCGGTCACCATGGCCTGCACGTTGAGCTTGGCGCCGGTGGGCGTGTGCACCCAGGCCCGCTCGCCGTTGCGGATGTTCTTCTCGGCCGCCACCTTCGGATTGATCTCGATGAACATCTCCTGCTGCAGCTCGGCCAGCCAGGGGTTGGAGCGGGTTTCCTCGCCGCCGCCCTCGTATTCCACGAGCCGGCCCGAGGTCATGATGTACGGGAACTTCTCGGCCACCTTGTCGGCCAGGTTCTTCTGCTGCACCGTCTTGTAGAGCGTGGGCAGGCGCCAGAACGCCATCTTGTCGTCATGCGTCGGGTACTTCACGGCCAGGTCGGGCCGGGTGCCGTAGAGCGGCTCGCGGTGCTGCGGAATGCCGTCGGGGAAGTTCCACACCACGGCCCGCGCCTTGGCATTGCCGAAGGGATGGCAGCCGTGGTTCTTCATGAACACGCGGATCATGCCGCCCGAGCTGTCGGTCTTCCAGTTCTTGCCCTCGGCCTTCGGCTTCTCGGCGTCGGTCAGTTCGTCCCACCAGCCGAGCTTCTTGAGCAGCATGTGGTCGAGCTCGGGATAGCCGGTCGTGATGTCGGCGCCCAGCGAGTACGAGCCGTCCTCGGCCAGCAGGTTCTTGCCGTTGCGCTCCACGCCGAAGTTCGCGCGGAAGTTGCCGCCGCCGTCCATCACGTGCTTGGACGGGTCGTAGAGGTTCGGCGAGCCCGGGTGCTTGAGCTCGGGCGTGCCGTAGCAGGGCCAGGGCAGGCCGTAGTAGTCGCCCGAGATGTCGTAGCCGTTGACCTTGTCCTTGACCGCGCCCTTGGCCTTGAGCGTGCGCACGTCGAAGGCGGCCATGTTGCGCATGTGCGCCTGCAGCCGCTCGGGACTCTGGCCCGAGTAGCCCACGGCCCAGCAGCACTTGTTGATCTCGCGCAGGATGTCGTCGGGCACGGGCTCGTCCATGCCCTTGACCTTCTGCATCTTGAAGTTCTTGCTGAGTTCCTTGCCGAAGCCCAGGCGGTCGGCGAACTGCTGCATGATCATGTGGTCGGTGCGGCTCTCCCACAGCGGCTCGATGACCTTCTCGCGCCACTGGATCGACCGGTTCGACGCCGTGACCGAGCCGCTGGTCTCGAACTGCGTGCAGGCCGGCAGCAGGTAGACCGCGCGGTTCGCGTTCGCGTCCTCGGGCCGCCCCGGCATCGCGGCCATCGCCGCGGTTGCGGAAGGATAGGGATCGACCACGACCAGCAGGTCCAGCTTGTCCATGGCGCGCTTCATCTCGAGACCGCGGGTCTGCGAGTTGGGCGCATGGCCCCAGTAGAAGACGCCGCGCAGGTTCGAGTCCTGGTCGATCAGCTCGTTCTTCTCGAGCACGCCGTCGATCCAGCGCGACACCGTGATGCCGGGCTTGGTCATCATCGCGGGCGAGGCGAAGCGGCCCTTGATCCAGTCGTAGTCCACGCCCCAGGTCGCGGCGAAATGCCGCCACGAGCCTTCGACCAGGCCGTAGTAGCCGGGCAGCGAATCGGGGTTCGGGCCGACGTCGGTCGCGCCCTGCACGTTGTCGTGGCCGCGGAAGATGTTGGTGCCGCCGCCCGACTTGCCCACGTTGCCGAGCGCGAGCTGCAGGATGCACGAGGCGCGCACGATGGCGTTGCCGATCGTGTGCTGGGTCTGGCCCATGCACCAGACGATGGTGCCGGGCCGGTTCTCGTTGAGCATCGTGGCGACCTTGAGCACCTGCGCCTCGCTGACGCCGCAGGCCTCCTCGACCTTGTCGGGCGTCCACTTGCTCATCACTTCCGCGCGCACTTCGTCCATGCCGTAGACGCGGTCGTTGATGTAGCGCTTGTCTTCCCAGCCGTTCTTGAAGATGTGGTGCAGCAGGCCGAACAGGAAGGCGATGTCCGAGCCCGAGCGGATGCGCACGTACTCGTGGGCCTTGGCCGCCGTGCGCGTGAAGCGCGGGTCGACCACGATCATCTTGCAGCCGTTCTCCTTGGCATGCAGCATGTGCAGCATGCTCACCGGGTGGGCTTCGGCCGCGTTCGAGCCGATGTACATCGCGACCTTCGCATTGCGCATGTCGTTGTACGAATTGGTCATGGCGCCGTAGCCCCAGGTGTTGGCCACGCCAGCGACCGTGGTCGAGTGGCAGATGCGCGCCTGGTGGTCGCAGTTGTTGCTGCCGAAGAAGCTCACGAACTTGCGCAGCAGGTAGGCCTGCTCGTTGCTGTGCTTGCTCGAGCCGATCCAGTAGATGGCGTCGGGGCCGCTGGCCTTGGTGAGTTCCTTGAGCTTGGCGGTGATCTCGTCGAGCGCGGTGTCCCAGCTGATGCGCTCGTACTTGCCGTTCACGAGCTTCATCGGGTAGCGCAGGCGGAACTCGCCGTGGCCGTGCTCGCGCAGCGCGGCGCCCTTGGCGCAATGGGCGCCGAGGTTGATCGGCGAGTCGAACACCGGCTCCTGCCGCACCCAGACACCGTTCTCGACCACCGCGTCCGAGGCGCAGCCGACCGAGCAGTGCGAGCAGACCGTGCGCTTGACCTCGATCTTGCCGGCGCCGATGGCCACGGGGCGGCCGTCGGCGGCGCGCGACTTCTGGATCAGCGTGAGCTGGCTCGCGGCGAGGCCCACGCCGACGCCCAGGCCCGAGCGGCGCAGGAAGGCGCGCCGGTCCATGGTCGGCAAGGCGTTCGCGAGGCCGCGCCGCAGGCTGTGGACGAAGGGCGACGATGCCGTGGCGGGATCGGCGGCGTGTGCGCGCGTGGCGTGGGGGGATTTCTTGGTCAGAAGCACCATGGACTCCTCAGGCCGAAGCGGTCTTGTAATAACGCTGGACGTGCTCGCTCAACGAATAGCCGCCGCCTTTTTCGGGCGGGGGCGGCAGGGAGGAGGGGGCGTCGGCGGTGTCGACGGGTGTCTCGACGACCTTCGGCAGCGCGGTGACGGCCGCCACGGCGGCGCCGGCGGTGGCGGCACCGAGGAAGAATCCTCGGCGGGATGCCGGCTTGAGGCCGGTGTCTTGGCTATCCTGCATGATGGCTCCAGGAGTGGCTAGGCTCGACGCGATGGCATCCGTCGGTGCCGCTCGATACTAGACGAGCGGGCATCGACGGGCAACCCGGATTCCCCTCCCTCATGCCAGCATGTCGAAGGCCTGGGCCTCGACCTCGCCGAACGCGCGGGTGAAGATGGCCAGCGCCGCATAGAAGCGCGCCTGGGGATGCCGAGATACTGCATCGCACAAATCGCCCAGGAAGGGCTGGATGTGCTTCGAGAAAATAGCCTGTTGTTGTGTAAGGTTGGCGACTTCCACATCGTCGCCCGCGATCAGGTAGCGCATGACCTCGAACAGGCAGGCGATGTGGTCCTCGGTCTCGTAGGTGCTTTCCGCGCGCGCGAGGCCCAGGCGGTCGAGGTCGTTGCGCAGCTGCACCAGCGGCTTGTCGTTGAGGAAGCCGCTCAGGTAGTGCGAACCGAACAGCAGCACCTCGGGCTTGCCGAGGCCGCCGAAGAGCGCGTCGTACTCCTCGCGCGCCGCGGCCGTGCTGGTGTCGCGCGCCACGCCGACCAGCTGGCGCCACGGCTCCTCCAGGAACGAGCCCGCGGCCGGCGCCTCGGTCGGCGCGACCTGGAAGGCCTGCAGCAGCTCGGCATCGGGGGCGGCGTACCACAGGCGCGCCAGCAGGCCGTAGAGTTCGGCGCGCGCCACCTCCTCGTCGAGTGCCGATGACACCGGAAAGGCTTCGTTCATAGCGGCGCGATCTTCACTTCGTTGGTAGCGCTGTAGAGGTCGATGACCCGGCAGTCGCTGCACATCTTGAGGCGCTCCAGCGCCTCGCCCTGGAACATCGCATGGCCGGCGAGCTTGCCGAGCATGGCCTCGATCGCCTTCTGCGTGCCGAAGGGCTTGCTGCAGCGGATGCAGGCCCAGGGCTTGGCTTCGTTGAGGACCACGGGCTGCTTGCGCTCGGGCGCGACCAGCAGCCGCGGCACCAGCGAGACCGCGTCCTCGGGGCAGGTGGTCTCGCACAGGCCGCATTGCACGCAGTTCTTCTCGATGAAGCGCAGCTGCGGCGCCGTCTGGCTGTCGAGCAGCGCGCCCGACGGGCAGGCGCCCACGCAGGCCAGGCACAGGGTGCACTTGTCCTTGTCGACCGCGATGGCGCCGAGCGGGGAGCCCGCGGGCAGCTCGACGACCAGCGGTGCCTCCGCCTGCACGGCGGGGGCCGCGCCCGTCAGGTGGTCGAGCGCCATCTCGAGCCGGCCGCGCTTGTCCGCGCCGACCGCGAAACGGGCCGGGGTCGCGGGCAGGCGCTGCGTGGTGGTGCGCAGCTCGGCCAGCGCGGCATCCAGCACGGCCGTCGAGTCCGCCTCGATCAGGCGGAAGTGCGTGCCCGTGTAGCCCAGGCCGCGCAGCAGCGCCTGCGCGATCTCCATCTGCTTGCGCAGCGCCGCGAGGTACTGCGGCGCCTCCTCGCCGGTACAGAGCACCGCCACCTGCGAGGCGCCGAAGGCGATCGCGCCGAGCCACAGGTCGATGCCCGTGCTCGCGGCATGAAAGAGCCCCACCGGGATCACGCGCGCGGGCACGCCCTGGGCCGTGCCGAGCTGCGCCTGGCGGCCGAGCCGCTCGATCAGCGCCTGGCCGGACTCCTGGCTGTGCAGCAGCAGCGCAGCGTCGCGGCCGCCCGCGGCCGTGTAGGCGCCGAGCAGCTTGCGCAGCTTGAGCCCCTGGTCGGGCGCGCGCGGGTAGGTGTAGCCCAGCGCGCCCGACGGGCACACGGTGGTGCAGGCGCCGCAGCCGACGCACAGGTTCGGGTTGACGACGATGCGCTGCCGCTCCTTGTCGCTGGCAATGGCGTGCGCCGAGCACACCTCGACGCAGGCGTTGCAGCCGACCACCTCGTTGCGGCTGTGCGCGCAGAGGTTCTGCCGGTAGTCGAAGAACTTGGGCTTCTCGAACTCGCCGACCAGCTCGCGCAGCCGCAGCAAGGTCTGCAGGCCCTCGGCATGCGCGACGCCGCCCGGCAGGTGGAAATAGCCCTGCGGCGGCGCGTGCCAGTCGATCAGCGGCGCGGCGCCCAGGTCCAGCACGAGGTCGAAGGCCGCGTCGAAGGCCTGGGGCGCGCGCGAGAAGTCGATCGCCCCGGCCACCTTGCAGGCGCGCTCGCAATCGCGGTGCAAGGTGCAGCGCGCGCTGTCGATCTGGTAGTCCAGGCCGATCGCCTGTTCGGGGCAGGCCACCACGCAGGCATCGCAGCGCGTGCACAGGTCGAGGTCGATGGGGTTGTCGCGCGTCCAGCGCAAGGTGAAGGCACCGAGCCAGCCCGCGAGCGAATCGATGCGCCCCGCGATCACCGGCCAGCGCCGCTCCTGCGCGCCGCCGGCCACGCCCGGGCCCTGCGCCCACAGCGTCACGTCGAGCGCGTCGCCGACCAGCGCCGCGGCGCGCTCGGCCTCGTCGAGCGGCCCGACGATCAGCAGCCGGCCCTGGCTGTTGTAGCTCACGGTCGAGACCGGATCGGGCTCGGGCAGGCTCGCGGCCGCAAGCAGCGCGGCGATCTTCGGCATCGCGTTCTTCGCATCGCGGCTCCAGCCGCCCGTCTCGCGGATGTTGACGAAGCGGATCGGCGAACTCGCGCCGGGCGTCTGCGTGGCGAGCTCGCCGAACAGCCGCTTCTCCTGCGTGCAGGCGACCACCACGTCGTCGCCGGACTGGATCGCGCGCTGGAAGGCGGGCGCTTCGCGGCGGCACAGCGCCGAATGCAGGGGGAGGGTTTCAGCCAGTGCCGTGCCGATCGTCTTCGGCTCGAGCGGCATCGTCTGGTTGCAGTCGCAGATCAGCGTGGTGGTCATCGGTCTCTTGGCTGGCTGGTTGCACGGCGGCAACTGGCGGGCTGGGGAGTTCCCCGGGGTTCTCGGACTGTGCCACGTCCTCCGTCCCCACGGCTTCGGGGGTTTCCGGGGGCATTTCCTCGGGCTCCTCGTCGAAGAGCTTGAGGAACTTGGCACTCGCCATCTGGCGCAGCATGCCGTCGGGGATCGGCATGGGCTTGGAGTAGTCGTCGACGTAGGTGTCGAGGCCGTCCATCACGTTGAAGTGCGGATCGGAGAAGAGCTTGCGGAAGGCCGCGTTCTTGACTTCGGGCGCCACGCCCTTGGCCACGAACGGCTTGTAGTCGGACTCGATGCCGAGCCCTTCCACGTCCGCGAGCGTCAGCGGTGGCGCCGTCTCCACATCGCCTTGCGCAACCGGGGCGGGATCGGCGGCATCGGTGCGTGGAGCCGGGACCGGCTCGGCGGCCGGCGCCGGGGAGGGCGCGAGTTCCGGCGCGGCCTTCGCTTCGACGGCGGCCTCGGTCTCCCGCACCTCCTGCTTGCGCCGCGACCAGCGTCCGAGAAAACCCTCAGACATCGCCGGCTCCCCGCCCGCGCTTCTTCTCGGTCGTCACGCTCGCGGCATTGCCGAAGCGGTCGACCAGCGACCGGAAGCTCTCGGGCCGGCGCCGCCGCTTGGGCTCGATCACGTAGTGCTCGTCGACGAAGGCGCGCACCCACTCGACCACCTCCGCGGGCGCCGGCACCTGCTCGACGGTTTCCTGCGCGTCGAGCCAGCGTCCGGCCTCGTAGTAGCTGAGCGTCACCACCACCGGCCGCGGGATCGGTTCCGGCGCCAGCGTTGCTTCCTCGTCCATGCGCCAGAGCACGAACCAGCACGGCGTCGGCGTGATCGCGTTGAGGTGGTAGCCCTCGGCTTCGTCGCGGAACAGTTCGACCTTGAAGCCCGGATGCAGCCAGCGCTGCTCGCCGTCCTGGTCCTGCAGCAGGCGCGGCTCGGTGCCGAAGCCGGGTTCGTCGGGCAGCACGCTGTCGAGCGTCCAGCGCCACGGTTGCCAGTGGGCGGACGGACCATGCAGCCGCTCGCGGCGCATGAGCACCGCGACGTCGAGCGTCGGGCGGCCGGTGGGCGCGGCCGCGGGAGTTTCGGGGGTAGGCATCGAGCGAACGATAGCCGATCGCCGCCCCGTCTCTTCGGGCGGCGGGCATGGGGACATCGGGTAGCATGCCGCGCAGACCCATACAAGAGAGATGACGAGTTGCCCGGAACCCCTCGGGCCGCTCGGCGGCACGGTCGCATCGGGAGCCACCCGATCGCCATGTCGCAACAAGTTGACCACGATCAATGACCTTGCCTCCGGCATTCGTCAGCATCGCCACTCGACCCGGTGGCGCGGCAGGCCCCAACCTTTCCCGACGCGCGGATCGTGCCGCCGTCGGCGCCATGCGGGTCCCGGCCCTTTTCCGTTCCCCTCACCGCAGCGAAGCCTGACCGTTTCGCCGAAGCTATGACCACAGCCATGCGCCCGCTTGAACCGGTGCGACTAGCCACATTGGACGAACTTCGCGGCCGCATACGCCGCAAGAGCAAGCTGAAGGGCCGCCAGCCCGACCACGTCGCGCTCGAGGAGGTCCGGGCCCTGATCGGTCCCGCGCCCCACCGGCGCGACCTGCTGATCGAGCACCTCCATCGCCTCAACGACGAATGGCAGTGCCTGCACGACCGGCACCTGGTGGCGCTGGCGCGCGAGATGAACCTGCCGATGGCCGAGGTCTTCGAGGTCGCGACCTTCTACCATCACTTCGAGGTGCTTCGCGGCGATGACCAGCCCGCGGCGCTCACGGTGCGCGTGTGCGACGGACTGTCCTGCGAACTGGCCGGCGCGCGCGACCTGTTGCAGCGGCTGCCCGCCTTGCTCGGCGCCGAGGTGCGCGTGGTGGCGGCGCCGTGCGTCGGGCGCTGCGAACAGGCCCCGGTGGCGGTGGTCGGCCAGGCGCCCGTGGTGATGACCCGGGCCGAAGATGTCGCGGCCGCCGTGGGCAGGGATGCGAAGAAGCATCCGCTGCCCGCCGACGATGGCGTCTTCGACGCCGCGGCGGCCGGACCCGGCGCCATCACGTCCTCTCCCGACGACACCGCGCCGGCCTATGTCGGCTACCGCGCCTACCAGGCGCGCGGCGGCTACGCCCTCGCGGCCGCGGTCGCCTCGGGTGCCAGGCCGGCCGACGACATCCTGAAGGCGATGACCGACTCCGGCCTGCGCGGCCTCGGGGGCGCGGGTTTTCCCGCGGGGCGCAAGTGGGGCATCGTGCGCCAGCAGATGGCGCCGCGCCTGATGGCCGTCAACATCGACGAGGGCGAGCCCGGCACGTTCAAGGACCGGACCTACCTCGAGCGCGATCCGCATCGCTTCCTCGAGGGGCTGCTGATCGCCGCGACGGTGGTCGGCATCGACGCCTGCTACGTCTACCTGCGCGACGAATACCACGGTTGCCGCGCCATCCTCGAGCGCGAGCTCGCGTTGCTGCAGGCGAATCCGCCCTACGAGCTGCCGCGCATCGAGCTGCGGCGCGGCGCGGGCGCCTACATCTGCGGCGAGGAGTCCGCGATGATCGAGAGCATCGAAGGCAAGCGGGGCGAACCGCGCATGCGCCCGCCCTACATCGCCCAGATCGGGCTGTTCGGCCGGCCGACCCTCGAGCACAACTTCGAGACCCTCTACTGGGTGCGCGACATCGTCGAGCGGGGTGCGTCGTGGTTCAGCGGTTTCGGCCGCAACGGTCGCCACGGGCTGCGATCGTTCAGCGTGAGCGGCCGGGTGCGCGAACCCGGCGTCAAGCTGGCGCCCGCCGGCATCACCCTGCGCGAGCTGGTGGACGAGTTCTGCGGCGGCATGCTGCCCGGGCACGACCTCTATGCCTACCTGCCCGGCGGCGCCTCGGGCGGGATCCTGCCCGCCCGCATGAGCGACATCCCGCTCGACTTCGACACCTTGCAGCCGCACGGCTGCTTCATCGGATCGGCGGCCGTCATCGTGCTGAGCCAGCAGGACCGGGCCCGCGACGCCGCGCTGAACATGATGCGTTTCTTCGAGCACGAGAGCTGCGGCCAGTGCACGCCGTGCCGTGTCGGCACCGGCAAGGCGGCCCAGCTGATGACGTCGGCGCGGTGGGACCACGACACGCTCGAGGACCTGAACCAGGTGATGGTCGACGCGTCGATCTGCGGCCTCGGCCAGGCGGCGCCGAATCCGGTGCGCTGCGTCCAGAAGTACTTTCCCCACGAGGTGTCCTGAATGAATGCACGCGAAGGAACGCTCCTGGCGCCCGCCACCGTCGAGTTCGAGCTCGACGGCAAGCCGGTGCGCGGCTACGAGGGCGAAACGATCCTGCAGGTGGCCGACAGGCACGGCGTGGAGATTCCGCGCCTTTGCTACACGCCGGGCTATCGCGCGGACGGCAACTGCCGCTCCTGCGTGGTCGAGATCGACGGCGAGCGCACGCTGGCGCCGAGCTGCTGCCGCGCCCCCGTCGCCGGCATGAAGGTGCAGGCGAAGAGCGAGCGCGCCCTCAAGAGCCAGAAGATGGTGCTCGAGATGCTGTTGTCGGACATGCCCGAGCAGGGCCACAAGTGGGTCGGCAACGACAGCACGCTGCAGCACGGCGAACTGAGCCAGTGGGCCGCGCGCATGGAGGTCGAGGTCCGTCCGGCCCTGGCCGCCATCGGCCGCGCCCAGCCCGCGCCGGACCTCTCGCATCCGGCCATGGCCGTGAACCTCGATGCCTGCATCCAGTGCAACCGCTGCGTGCGCGCCTGCCGCGAGGAGCAGGTCAACGACGTGATCGGCTACGCCTTCCGCGGCCACGACAGCGCGATCGTGTTCGACCTGCAGGACGGCATGGGGGAGAGCACCTGCGTGGCCTGCGGCGAATGCGTGCAGGCCTGCCCGACCGGCGCGCTGATGCCCAAGAGCCACATCGGGCCCCAGGAGGTCGACCGCAAGGTCGACTCGGTGTGCCCGTTCTGCGGCGTCGGCTGCCTGCTGACCTACAACGTGAAGGACGAGGTCATCGTCAGCGTCGACGGCCGCGATGGCCCGGCGAACCACAGCCGCCTGTGCGTCAAGGGCCGCTTCGGCTTCGACTACGCGCACCATCCGCAGCGGCTCACCAAGCCGCTGATCCGCAAGGCCGGCGTGCCGAAGGATCCCGAGGCGATCGGCGACCCCGCCGACTGGAGCCAGGTGTTCCGCGAAGCGACCTGGGAGGAGGCGCTCGAGCTCGCCGGCGGCAAGCTCAAGTCCCTGCGCGACACGCATGGCCTCAAGGCCCTGGCCGGCTTCGGCTCGGCCAAGGGGAGCAACGAGGAGGCCTACCTGTTCCAGAAGCTGATCCGCACCGGCTTCGGCAGCAACAACGTCGACCACTGCACGCGCCTGTGCCATGCCTCCAGCGTCGCGGCGCTGCTCGAGGGGGTGGGCTCGGGCGCGGTCAGCAACCAGGTCGGCGACGTCGAGAACGCGGGGCTGATCCTCGTGATCGGCTCGAACCCCACGGCCAACCACCCGGTCGCCGCCACCTGGATGAAGAACGCGGCGAAGCGCGGCACGAAGATCGTGCTGGCCGACCCGCGCATCACGGACATCGGCCGGCATGCCTGGCGCACCCTGCAGTTCCGGCCCGACACCGACGTGGCGCTGCTCAATGCGCTGATCCACACCGTGATCGACGAGGGCCTGGCCGACGCCGACTTCCTCACGCGCCGCGCGAGCAACTACGAGGCGCTCAAGGCCAACGTGCAGGGCTACTCCGCCGAGGCCATGGCACCGATCTGCGGCATCCCGGCCGAGACCATCCGCGAGGTCGCCAGGGAGTTCGCGACCAGCAAGGGCTCGATGATCCTGTGGGGCATGGGCGTCAGCCAGCACGTGCACGGTACCGACAACGCACGCTGCCTGATCGCGCTCGTGAGCGTCACGGGCCAGATCGGCAAGCCCGGCAGCGGCCTGCATCCGCTGCGCGGTCAGAACAACGTGCAGGGCGCCAGCGACGCGGGCCTGATCCCCATGATGCTGCCCAACTACCAGCGCGTGGACGACCCGGGCGTGAACGCCTGGTTCGAGAATTTCTGGGGCGCGCCGCTGGACGACAAGCCCGGCTACACCGTCGTCGAGATCATGCACAAGGCGCTCGCGCCCGACAGCGATCCGCACAAGATCCGCGGCATGTACATCATGGGCGAGAACCCCGCCATGAGCGACCCGGACCTGAACCATGCGCGCCACGCGCTGACCTCGCTCGAGCACCTGGTGGTGCAGGACATCTTCATGACCGAGACCGCGTGGTACGCCGACGTCGTGCTGCCGGCGAGCGCCTGGCCCGAGAAGACCGGGACCGTGACGAACACCGACCGCATGATCCAGATGGGGCGCCGCGCGCTGAATCCGCCGGGCGACGCGAAGCCCGACCTCTGGATCATCCAGCAGATCGCGCAGCGCATGGGCCTGCGCTGGAACTACGAAGGTCCGGAGTGCGGCGTGGCCGCGGTCTACGAGGAGATGCGCCAGGCGATGCATGCGGTGATCGAGGGCGTGACCTGGGAGCGCGTCGAGCGCGAGCAGAGCGTGACCTATCCCTGCCTGTCCGAGGACGATCCAGGCCAGCCCACCGTGTTCATCGACAACTTCGCGACCAAGGACGGCCGCGTGAAGCTGGTGCCGGCGGACATCATTCCGGCCAACGAGCGTCCCGACGCGGCCTATCCCTTCGTGCTGATCACCGGGCGCCAGCTCGAGCACTGGCACACCGGCAGCATGACGCGGCGCGCCAGCGTGCTCGATGCGATCGAGCCGATCGCCACCGCGTCGATGAATGCCGGCGACCTGCGCCGGCTCGGCGTCGAGGCCGGCGATGTCATCACCGTGAGGTCGCGCCGCGGCGAGGTGGCGCTGAACGTGCGGCGCGACGACGGCACGCCGACCGGCGCCGTGTTCATTCCCTTCGCCTACTACGAGGCCGCCGCCAACCTGCTGACCAATGCGGCGCTCGACCCGTTCGGCAAGATCCCCGAGTTCAAGTACTGCGCCGTGGCCATCACGGCCGGGGGCACGCCGCCGCCCGTGACCGGGTATGGCCGGGACAGCACGGAGGCGGAACCGGCGATCGCTTAGGATTCCGCATGCTTCCTTCCGACGACGAGTCGCTCGCATTCTCGGCAGCGCCGCTGCCGCGGCGTGCCGATGCGCCCCGGCTGAGCCACGCGCGGGGCGTGCTGCTGAAACGCATCGAGATCCTCGACCAGCACGGCGAACGCCGCGGCCTCGACATCCCGGCCGAACGGCCGCTGACGGTGTTCCTCGACAAGCGCGAGCTCGTGACCCTGATGACGCTCGGTGCCTCGCCCGAGCTGCTGGTGCTGGGCTACCTGCTCAACCAGGACCTGATCCGCGGCGCGGGCGAGGTCGAGAGCATCGACGTCGACTGGGCCGTGGAAGCGGCCGCGATCCGGACGCATGCGGGCGTCGACGACCTCGACGCCAGGACCGCGCGGCGCGTGGTCACCACCGGCTGCGGCCAGGGCACGGTCTTCGGCGACACCATGACGCAGATCGGTGCCATCCGGCTGCCGACGGCCGAGACCGCGCGCATCGGCCAGGCCACCTTGTTGCGCATCCTCGAACTCATGCGATCGCGCGACAGCGTGCATCGCCAGGCGGGCTCGGTGCATGGCTGCGCGCTGTTCCACGGCACCGAGATGCTGGTGTTCGTGGAAGACGTCGGCCGGCACAACGCGATCGACACCATCGCGGGCTGGATGGCGGTGCATGGCATCGGCGGCGGCGACAAGGTCTTCTACACCACCGGCCGCCTGACCAGCGAGATGGTGATGAAGTCCGCCCACATGGGCGTGCCGATCATCGTTTCGCGCAACGGCGTCACCGCCATGGGCCACACGTTGGCCGAGCAGCTCGGCATGACCCTGTTCGGGCGCGCGGCGAATCGCCATTTCCTCTGCTACAGCGGGGCCGACCGTTTCGATGCCGAGCCCTTGCCGCACGAGGCATCGCGCGCGCTGGCATCCGACTAGCGGGCATCCCGGCCGGCCTGTAGCGAGGCCGGCATCGTGCCTTCGCTTGGCACCGGATGAGCGATCGTCACCGACACCGAGATCGACGGCGGCGCCTCGGCGCCGTTCGACCCCTATGTCGTGGAACATTCGCGGAGGGAAGTGCCCGCTGTCCTGTGCACGCACCCGCCCGCGAAGTCCCGAAGAAACCGCCTACCTGCGCGACATGAACGCGCGAGCCGTCGCATCGGCGGGCCGCATCAGCCCGATGGCCTCGCGCGCCAGCGCATCGATCGAATCGGTCAGCACCACATCGAACTCGCCGCGCCGCGCCGCCGGCACGGCCAGCGGCAGCTCGGTGCAGCCGAGCACCACCGCACGCGCGCCTTGCCGCGCAAGCGCGCGAATGCCTTCGGCCGCGGGCGCGAAAGCCTCGTCGATGCGGTTCGCCTTCACGGCCGCGATCGCGGGCACGCACAGGCGCTGCACCTCCTCGGACGACGGCTCGATGGTCTCGTAGCCGGCGGCACGCAGGTGGCGCTGGTAGAGCCCCATCGCGATGGTCGCGGGTGTGCCGAGGATGCCGACCTTGCCCCCGGTCACGCCCTGGCGGCGCAGGTCCGCCACCACGGCCTCGACGATGTGCAGCAGGCGCGTCGGACTGGCGGCCTGCAGTTCGTCGAACCACAGGTGGGCGGTGTTGCAGGGAATGGCGATGCAGTCGGCGCCACCGGCCACCAGGGTGTCGATGCCGCGCAGCATGCCGGGCAGCGGGCTCGGCCCGTGGCCGAGATAGGCCGAGGAGCGGTCGGGAATGGCGGGGTCGTTGCACAGCAGCACCGGGATGTGCTGCTGGTCGTTGTCGGCCGGCGTGAGCTGCACCATGCGCAGCGCGAAGGCGGCGCCGGCCAGCGGGCCCATGCCCCCGAGCACGCCCAGCCGCCGCGGTGCGGCGTCGATCACGTGGCGGCTCCGTCGCGCCAGGCCCGCGCGAGCCGGGCCGAGCGTTCGGCCGCCGCCTCGCAGGGATCGATCACAGGCACGCCCACCGCGGCTTCGAGCGGAGCGCGCAGTTCGGCCATGCCGGCGCAGCCGAGCAGCACGACGTCGGCGCCGTCCTCGTCGACCAGCAGGCGCGCCGCCGCGATCATCGGTGCGAGCGCATGGGCGGCATCGCCCGACAGGTGCACCGGCAGGTCGAGCGGGCGTTCGGCCACGACGTGGTCGCGCACGCCGAGCGCTTCCCAGTAGCGCAGGTGGCGCGGGATGGCGGCACTGGCGATGGCGATCACGCCCACGCGTTCGCCGCGCGCCATGGCGGCATGCATGCCGGCCTCGCCCAGGCCGACGACCGGGCGCTCGCTGCGCGTGCGCGCGGCGGCGATGCCGGGGTCGCTGAAGCAGGCCAGCACGAAGGCATCGGCCTCGGCGGCATGCGCGGCCACGTCGTCGGCCGCGAGGCGCGCGCCCCGCTCGAAGTCGTCCTGCGTGACGATGCCCGGCGGGCCGGCGTGCGCGGTGACGCAGTCGAAGTCGCATTGCGCGGGCGGCACGGTGGCGCGGAAGGCGCGTGCCACGGCCTCGGTCACCGAGACGCTGCTGTTCGGGTTCAGCACGCGCACGCGCGGCGGGGTGGCGGTGGTGTTCATGCCTTCTCCTCGCCCAGGCCGATCAGCGCCTTCAGCACATGGCCATGCGGGCGCTGCGCGGGCGCCACCGGTGCGCGGCGCCTGAGGTCGGGCGCGCCGCGGCGCAGGTACTGGCCGCTGCCGCGCTCGGCATGCAGCGTGTCGTTCTCGATCACCACGCGGCCGCGGCTCACGACCACCTCGGGCCAGCCCTGGATGGTCCGGCCCTCGTAGGGCGTGTAGCCGGCGTTGTCGTGCAGCATGGCGGCGCTGATGGTGGTCTCGCGCTCGGCGTTCCACACCGCGATGTCGGCGTCTGCGCCCAGCGCGATCGCGCCCTTGCGCGGTGCCAGACCGTAGAGCCGGGCGTGGTTGGTGGCGGTGAGGGCCACGAACTGGTGGATGTCGATGCGCCCCTTGAGGAAGCCTTCGCTGAACAGCAGCGGCAGGCGCAGCTCGATGCCGGGCACGCCGTTGGCCATCTCCTTGAAGGTGGTGGCGTCGCCCTTGGGCAGCTTGCCGGTCTCGTCGAAGCGGTAGGGCGCATGGTCCGACGAATAGGTGGCCAGGGTGCCGTCGATCAGGCCGCGCCAGATGGCCTCCTGCGCATCGGCATCGCGCGCGGGCGGCGAGCAGCAGAACATCGCGCCCTCCAGGCCCGGACGGTCCATGTCGTCGGCCGTCAGGAACAGGTACTGCGGGCAGCTCTCGGCCAGCACGTTGGCGCCC
>CP063167.1:300000-487500 GCA_016806145.1 Variovorax paradoxus | reverse complement strand
ATTTGCAATTTATTGCAAGTGGTAGGAGAGCGTTCTGTAAGCCTGTGAAGGTGCGTTGTAAAGCGTGCTGGAGGTATCAGAAGTGCGAATGCTGACATGAGTAGCGTTAAAGGGGGTGAAAAGCCCCCTCGCCGTAAGCGCAAGGTTTTCTACGCAACGTTCATCGGCGTAGAGTGAGTCGGCCCCTAAGGCGAGGCAGAGATGCGTAGCTGATGGGAAACAGGTCAATATTCCTGTACCGTTATACAGTGCGATGTGGGGACGGATCTTAATAGGTCATCCGGGTGTTGGATATCCCGGTTTAGTTGGATGTAGGCGTGCATTAGGCAAATCCGGTGCACATATACCGAGGCCAACGATCGAGCGAGCTTGCTCGCGAAGTGACTGAACGAGGTTCCAGGAAAAGCCACTAAGCTTCAGCTGTATACGACCGTACCGCAAACCGACACTGGTGCGCGAGATGAGTATTCTAAGGCGCTTGAGAGAACTCAGGAGAAGGAACTCGGCAAATTGACACCGTAACTTCGGAAGAAGGTGTGCCCTATTAGTGTGAAGTGAACAACGGAGCATGAATGGGTTGCAAAAAATCGGTGGCTGCGACTGTTTATTAAAAACACAGCACTCTGCAAACACGAAAGTGGACGTATAGGGTGTGACGCCTGCCCGGTGCTGGAAGATTAAATGATGGGGTGCAAGCTCTTGATTGAAGTCCCAGTAAACGGCGGCCGTAACTATAACGGTCCTAAGGTAGCGAAATTCCTTGTCGGGTAAGTTCCGACCTGCACGAATGGCGTAACGATGGCCACACTGTCTCCTCCTGAGACTCAGCGAAGTTGAAATGTTTGTGATGATGCAATCTCCCCGCGGAAAGACGGAAAGACCCCATGAACCTTTACTGTAGCTTTGTATTGGACTTTGAACAGATCTGTGTAGGATAGGTGGGAGGCTTTGAAGCAGGGTCGCTAGATCTTGTGGAGCCAACGTTGAAATACCACCCTGGTGTGTTTGAGGTTCTAACCTAGGTCCATTATCTGGATCGGGGACAGTGCATGGTAGGCAGTTTGACTGGGGCGGTCTCCTCCCAAAGCGTAACGGAGGAGTTCGAAGGTACGCTAGTTACGGTCGGACATCGTGACGATAGTGCAATGGCATAAGCGTGCTTAACTGCGAGACTGACAAGTCGAGCAGATGCGAAAGCAGGACATAGTGATCCGGTGGTTCTGTATGGAAGGGCCATCGCTCAACGGATAAAAGGTACTCTGGGGATAACAGGCTGATACCGCCCAAGAGTTCATATCGACGGCGGTGTTTGGCACCTCGATGTCGGCTCATCTCATCCTGGGGCTGTAGCCGGTCCCAAGGGTATGGCTGTTCGCCATTTAAAGAGGTACGTGAGCTGGGTTTAAAACGTCGTGAGACAGTTTGGTCCCTATCTTCCGTGGGCGCTGCAGATTTGAGGAAGCCTGCTCCTAGTACGAGAGGACCGGAGTGGACACACCTCTGGTGTATCGGTTGTCACGCCAGTGGCATTGCCGAGTAGCTAAGTGTGGAAGAGATAACCGCTGAAAGCATCTAAGCGGGAAACTCGTTTCAAGATGAGATCTGCCGGGGCCTCGAGCCCCCTGAAGAGTCGTTCAAGACCAGGACGTTGATAGGTCAGGTGTGGAAGCGCAGTAATGCGTTAAGCTAACTGATACTAATTGCTCGTGCGGCTTGACCCTATAACTTTGATCAGTCAGATCAAGGTGTTATGCCAAGTTGACGCATTCAAAAACACATTCAAATAACGCCTAAGCGCGTGCTGATTCAAAACTCTATGAATTCGTTTGGTTGATCATGTGATCAGCCAAGCAACCCTTTATGCCTGATGACCATAGCGAGTTGGTCCCACTCCTTCCCATCCCGAACAGGACAGTGAAACGACTCAGCGCCGATGATAGTGCGGGTTCCCGTGTGAAAGTAGGTCATCGTCAGGCTCTTACAGCCAAAAAAGCCCCAACCAAACGGTTGGGGCTTTTTTATTGGCGCAAGCAAAAAGCAAAACAAAAAGCGCCCCGTCCCCGACAGGGCGCTTTTTTATTGGCAATTCAATTGCCGATACGCGAGAAGCTAATCAGGCAACTTTGAAGGCGGGCAAATCCACCAGGTGTGGACGTCCGCCCAGCATCCGCGGAAGCGTCTCCGCATTGACTTCGAACGGAACCCCATGCGCGATCTGGCTGACTAGATCGAGCCGGTCCACCAAGTCCTGCGGCAGCGTCAGGTCGAGCGCCAGAAGGTTGTTGTCGAGTTGCTCCACCGTGCGCGGCCCGATGATCGGAATGATCGACGTGGTGGAAGTCCTTGCCTTGCTGCCGAGCCATGCCAGCGCCACTTCGGCCGGCGAACGCCCGAGCTGCGCGCCCGCATCGATCACGGCATCCACGACGGCCGCGTCGCGCTCGGTCTTCTCGGTGCGGATGACCCGGCCCATGCCCTGCAGCCGGCCCTGCTCCCCGTTGCGGTACTTGCCCGTGAGCAGGCCGCCTCCGAGCGGCGACCACACAGCGGCCGCCAGGCCCAGCGCTTCGGCCATCGGCAGCAGCTCCCGGTCGGCGCTGCGTTCGATCAGGCTGTATTCGAACTGCACGCCCACCAGCGGCGACCAGCCACGCAGCTCCGCCAGCAGATCCGCGCGCGCGATACGCCAGGCCGGAAAGTTCGAGAAGCCGGCGTAGAGGATCTTGCCGGCGCGCACGAGGTCATCGAGCCCCCGGAGAATTTCCTCGGTGGGCGTGACGTTGTCGGAGTGATGGACCCACAGCAGGTCGACGCGATCCGTCTTGAGCCGTTGCAGGCTCTGCTCGACGGAGTAGACGAGGTTCTTGCGGCTGTTGCCGGTCTTCGCCAAGGTCGGCTCCTTCGCCGCGCCGCCGCTGTACTTGGTCGCCACCACGATGTCGTCGCGGATCGGCGCGATGAGCTCGCTCAGCATGGATTCGGACTGGCCGAACTGGTAGCCGTCGGCAGTGTCGAAGAAGTTGCCGCCGGCCTCGAGGTAGCGGTCGAACACCTGGCGCGCCTCGGCATGTTCGGAGCCGTAGCCCCAGCCCGTGCCGAACAGGGCGACACCGAGAGCGAGTTCAGAGACACGGAGGCCGGACTTGCGGCCGAGAAGACGATAGCGCATGGGATTTCTCCTTCGTGGATGGACGATCACTCACCGGGCGCCACCATGTGCGCCTCCTGCATCCCGTTCGCCGCGTGGGCTTCGCGGCCGGGCATCAGCAGCCGTGTCAGCACCAGCGCGACCACGGCCACGCCGGCAGCGGACCACGCCGCGGCCGCGAATCCGGTGCCGAATGCATATCGCATCGCGGTTGCGGCGGCCGCGGACGCATCGGCGGGAAGTGCTTGCAGTGCATGGAGTGCCCCTGCCACATCGCCCGCGCTGAAGCGCTTGGCCACGTCCCGCGCCAGTGCGGGCGCCAACGACCGCTGCCGGGCCGTGCGCTCGAAGTCCGCGCTGGCCACCGCCACCAGCACCGCGCCCAATCCGGCCACGCCCGCCAGCAGGCCGCTGAAGCGCGTGGTGCCGGCCAGCCCCGAGGCCATGCCCGCGCGCTGCGGCGGGATCGCGCCCTGCATGGCCTTGGCCGTCTCGCCGTTGAGCAGGCCGGCGCCGGTGCCCGCGAGCGTCATCGCACAGGCGAAGGCAAGGTAGCCCGCGCCGCCGGTGGCCAACAACGCCATGGCCGCGTTCGCCGTGCCGCTCAGTCCGAGGCCCAGACACAGCAACGCGCGCGACGTCCACCCGGCCGTGTAGTGCGCCGCGATGCGCGGCACCAGGAACATGGGCAGCGCGAACGGCAGCATCGAGATGCCGGCGCTGGCGGGCGACAGGCCGAAGGCGTTCTGCAGATACAGCGGCAGATAGAACAGCATGACCTGCGCCCCCGCCGCGTAGCCCACCATGGCGAAAGCGCTGCCCACGAAGGCCGGTGAGCGCAGCAGCCTGAAGTCGACCATGGGCCTCGACTGCAGGCCCTCGATCACCACGAAGGCCTCGAGCAGCACCACGCCACCGATCAGGCGCCCCAGTACCGCGGCCGAGGTCCAGCCCAGCGCGTTGCCGTCGATGGCCGCCCAGGTCAGCAGGAACAGCGCACCGCTGAAGGTGGCGACACCGCCATAGTCCAGCCGCACGGCTTCCTTGTCGCGCGATTCCTCCACCACCCGCAGTGTGGCCGCGATCAGCACCACGCCGATCGGCAGGTTGATGAGGAACACCCAGTGCCAGCCGATGGTGCTGGAGATCACGCCGCCGAGAATGGGCCCGCAGGTGATCGCGATGCCGAGGCAGGCGCCCCAGAACGCGTAGGCCCGTGCGCGCGCCGCTCCCTGGAAGCCGTGGTTGATCACCGCCAGCGCCGCCGTCAACAGCAGGGCTGCGCCGACGCCCTGGAATGCCCGCGACACATTCAGCACCCAGGCTGCCGGCGCCGTGCCGCAGAACAGCGAAGCGCCGACGAAGAGCAGCTGCCCGATCACCATGATGCGTCGCCGGCCGTACCGGTCGCACAGCGAGCCCGCGGCCATGAGCAGGGCCGCGAAGGGCAGCATGTATGCGGTGATCACCCATTGCATGTCCGCGAACTCGGCATGGAGCGTATGCGCGATGGTGGGCAGGGCGACCGCCACCACGTTGGTGTCGAGCATCACCAGCGAGCACACCATGGAGGCCACCAGCAGGACGGCTCGCTGTCGACGCGGATCCTGCGCGACGGCAGAGGATGGAGGAAGGGTGCTCATGGATTTAGGGGCATATGCCCATATTCAGGCCAACGAAAGAAGCGGTGAATGAAAATCCGGAAATCAGGACGCCCGCAAGCTCAGCCGCTCATCCGCGGCAATGTCCAGCAAGGTGATGCGCAACAGCGCCGCCTCCGCTTCGCCGAACGCCTCGCAGAAGCGGTCCTGCGCGCGCTGCCACAGCGGCTGCGCGCGCGCGACGAGCGCCTGGCCCTTGCGCGTCAGCACCACCTGGCGTTGGCGGCGGTCCGACTCGCCAGGCTGCAGTGCCAGCAGGCCATCGCGTTCCAGCGGACGCAGGGTGTGGCCGAGCGCGGAGCGGTCCATCACCAGCGCATCGGCCAGCACCTGGAGGCTCGGCGCTTCGCTGGCGCGACGGCTCAGCTCCATCAGGATCGAGTACTGCGTGGAGCGCAGCCCCACCGGTGCCAGCGCTTCGTCATAGAGCTGCGTGACGCGGCGCGTGGCCTTGCGCAGCGCGGTGCTGCAGCACATGCCGTGGTGGTGATGGGCGGAGGTCATGCGCAATTATGGGTATATGCCCATAAACCGCGAGGCCGGTAGTGTTTCCGCGCGGGCTGCTACCGGCCGTTCACCTCGTCTTCGTCAGAAGGCGCTCTTGACCACGCCGCCATCCACGCGCAGCGCCGCACCCGTGGTCGCCGACGCCAGCGGGCTCGCCACATAGGCCACGAGCGAAGCCACCTCCTGCGGCGTGGCGAAGCGCTTGATCAGCGAGGTCGGGCGGATCTGCTCGAAGAACTCCGCCTCGACCTGCTCGAAGCTCTTGCTGCTCGAGCGCGCCATGCCCTCGACGAAGTCGCCGACGCCGCGCGATTTCGTCGGGCCCGGAAGCACGCTGTTCACCGTGATGTTCGTGCCGGCCACCGATTCCGCGAGCCCGCGCGACACCGCGAGCTGCGCGGTCTTCGTCATGCCGTAGTGGATCATCTCGGTCGATATCTGCACCGCGCTTTCGCTCGAGATGAAGATGATCCTGCCCCAGTTCGCCCGCTTCATCTCCGGCAGCACCAGGCGCGCGAGCCGCACGCCGCTCAGCACGTTGACGTCGAAGAAGCGCAGCCAATCCTCGTCGGGGATGTCCTCGAAGGCCTTGGCCTCGAAGATGCCGAGGTTGTTGACGAGGATGCCGATGCCGGGATGGCGGCGCACGAGTTCCTCGGCGGCGTCGGCGCGGCTGAGGTCGCCGGCGTAGCCGACCACCGTGCCCTGCGTCTGCGAGCGGATGCACTCCACCGCCTCGTCGACCGACGCCTGCGACCGGCCGTTGACGATGACGCTGGCGCCCTCGCGGGCCAGCGTGTGCGCGATCGCATAGCCGATGCCGGCGGTGCTGCCGCTGACCAGGGCCAGCTTGCCCTTCAGTTGAAGATCCATGTCGATGCTCCTTGTGTCGATGACGAGACGGGTGTCAGCCCAGGAAATTGACCAGCGCGGGAATGACCTGGTCGGGCGCCTCTTCCATCAGCCAGTGACCGGACCCCTTGACGATCACGCCCTGCACGTTGGTCGCGACCATCTTGCCCTGTTCGATCAGGAAGGTGCCACCGGCCTTTTCCCCGGAGAGAACCAGCATCGGCATGGGCAGCGGCGTCTTGCCCAGTTCGGCGAACTCGGCCGCGTCCTGCTCGAAGGCCTTGAAGTATTCGAAGCCGGCGCGCATGCCGCCGGGCTGCGCATAGGCCTTGGCATAGAAGCGGCGATCGGCCTCGGGCACCGAGCGCTTGGGGTCCGCCGCGAAGTCGTTCCAGAAATGCTCGAAGTAGATGCGCTCGCGTCCGTGCACCAGCGCCAGCGGCGTCGCGCCGTGGAAATGGAAGTGCCAGAGGTCGCGCAGCAGCCAGACGTTCTGCCATTGGCCGATGCCGGGCAGGAAGGCGTCCATGAGCACCACCTTGTCGGTCTCCGAGGGGAACTGCGCGGCATAGGCGTAGGCCACCATCAGGCCGATGTCGTGGCCGACGATGCTCACGTTGCGGATGCCGAGCGACTTGACGAGCTCGTGGATGTCGACCGCCATGTTCTTCTTGCCGTAGCCGCTCTCGGGCTTCGACGAATTGCCCGCGCCGCGCAGATCGGGCACGACCACGGTGTGCGTCTTCGCCAGCAGCGGCATCAGCGGGTTCCACATGTGGCCGGTCTCCGCGTAGCCGTGCAGCAGCACGATGGCCGGCCCGGTGCCGCCGATGCGGTAGTT
Source organism: Variovorax paradoxus (assembly GCA_016806145.1). Taxonomy (NCBI): domain Bacteria; kingdom Pseudomonadati; phylum Pseudomonadota; class Betaproteobacteria; order Burkholderiales; family Comamonadaceae; genus Variovorax; species Variovorax paradoxus. The sequence goes on along the minus strand of CP063167.1, from coordinate 480,491 downwards.
GATGCGGGTGCCGTTCACCTCGGCGCTGCCGGCGCGAAAGCCCGGCACCGCATCAATGGTGGGTGCGGCGGGCGCGGCGTGCGCCAACGAGCCGAAGCTCAGTGTGGCGCCGAAGGCGGCGGCGCCGGCGATCAGCGCGCGGCGGGTGGGGGCGGGATGGGGGGTGTTCATGTCTGGGCCTTTCGGTCTGTGTTTGGGGGTGAAGCGAATTTATGATTCAGCTTCACTTCCAGAAAGGCCCCAAAAGTGGTTTACTCATTCAGCTTTCATGAATGATTGGAGCCCAGGGCCATGGACCGATTGCGTGCGTACGAGGTGTTCGTGACCGTGGTCGCGCGCGGCAGCTTCGTCAAGGCGGCCGATGCGCTCGACACCTCCCCGGCCAACGTGACGCGCTACGTCAACGAGCTCGAAGCGCACCTGCGCACGCGGCTGATCAACCGCACTTCGCGCCGGCTGTCGCTCACCGAAGGCGGCGAGGCCCTGTTCGACCGGGCGAAGTCGATCCTCGAGGAGGTGGCCGAGACCGAGGCACTCGCGACCACCGCGTCGCTGCAGCCGCGCGGGCGCCTGCGCCTCAATGCGCCGCTGAGCTTCGGCAGCCTCGTGCTGGCGCCGCTGTGGCCGAAGTTCATGGCGAAGTACCCCGACGTCGAGCTCGACATCGCCCTCATCGATCGCGTGGTCGACATCGTCGAGGAGGGCTACGACCTGGCCATCCGCATCTCGCGGACCACGTCGGGCAATCACATCGCGCGCCACCTGGGCCGCTCGCAGAACCTCGTGTGCGCCTCGCCCGACTACCTCGCGAAGCACGGCATGCCCGAGGTGCCCGCGGACCTGTCACGGCACCCGTGCCTGGGCTACACCTACGGCGCGACCTCTGACGAGTGGCAGTTCGCCGGTCCCGGCGGAACGCTGGAATCGGTCCGCGTGCGCTGGGCCCTGCGCGCCAACAACGGCCAGACCGCGCGCGCCGCGGCCCTCGCCGGCGCCGGCGTCATCTGGCAGCCGAGCTTCGTCCTCGGCGAGGACGTGCGGGCCGGCCGACTCGTCGAGGTCATGCCGGGCTATCACATGCCTCCCATCGACATCCTCGCGATCTACGCCAGTCGCCGCCATCTCAGCGCGAAGGTGCGGGTGATGGTCGACTTCCTGGTCGACGCCTTCCAGGGGGCGACCCTCTAGCCGCGGGGGTGGCGCTGGTTCATCGCCGACGGCCAACCACCATCGGCCGCTCGTCGCCCGCGCGCGGTCAGGCGCCCACCTTGAAGCGCTCGGCGATGTAGGTGGCCGGCGGCTTGCCGAAGGCCTTCTTGAACATCGTGATGAAGGCGGACGGCGACTCGTAGCCCAGGCCATAGGCCACCTGCTGCACGGTCGCGCCGCCCGAGAGTTCGCGAAGCGCGACGATCATGTGCAGCTGGCGCCGCCAGCGTCCGAAGCTCAGGCCGGTCTGCGCCGTGCACAGCCGGGTCAGGGTGCGCTCGCTGGTGCCGGTCTCGGCGGCCCAGTCCTGCAGGGTCCGGCGGTCCGAGGGGTCGAGCGTGATGGCGCGCGAAATCTTTCGAAGCCGCGCGTCCTGCGGCATCGGCAACGAGAAGTCCTCGTTCGGCATCGTGCCGAGCTGATCGAGCAGCACATGCGCGAGCCGGTCGGTCGCGCTGCCGGGCTCGTAGCTTGGCGGCAGTCCGGCGAGGTGCTGGATCATTTCGCTCAGCATGGTGCTGATGGCCAGGGTGCAGCACTTCGTCGGCAAGGCGCCCGTGCCCGGCGCGACGAACAGATAGAAGATCAGCGCGTTCGCCGTGCCGTGGTTGCTGTGCGGCGTGCCGCCCGGAATCCACACGCCCGCCTGCGGCGGCACCATCCACAACGCGCCCGGCACTTCGCACGACACGGCGCCGCGCAGCGCGATGACGAGCTGCCCCATCTGGTGCTGGTGGATCGGGATCTCGCGCGCACGCGCCTCGACGTCCACGCGCAGGGCCATGACCGGCACGGTGAGTTGGTAATCCAGGCCTTCGGGGACGACCTCGGGGCGGGGCATGGTCTCCATGATCGTTGCTGCGAGCCGGCCATTCTCGCTGCGTCGAATTGGCGGCTCTGAATGAAAGGGGCGCACGTTGCGCCGTGGCCGAAAAGAGAAATCGTTCGGCCAGGAATGCAATGTCCGACACGGGCACCGCTGCCTAGCATCGATGCATGCAAAGGATTCGCTTCTCTCGCCCCGAGATGCTCTTCTCCCTCAAGAGCTTCGCGGGCGCCATGCTCGCGCTGTACCTGGCCTGCCGCGCCGGCCTGCCACGGCCCTTCTGGGCCTTCATGACCGCCTACATCGTGGCGCATCCGCTCGCGGGCAACGTGCGCTCCAAGGCGCTCTATCGCTTCGCGGGCACCCTGCTCGGCTGCGCGGCCACGGTGGTGTTGATCCCGTCGCTGTCCGACGCGCCCGAACTGCTGACGCTGGCGCTCGCGCTGTGGACCGGACAGTGCCTCTACCTCTCGCTGCTGGACCGCAGCGCGCGCTCCTATGTCTTTCTGCTGGCGGGCTACTCGGCCGCGCTCATCGGCTTCCCGTTGGTCGAAGCGCCCGCGGCCATGTTGGACACCGCCGTGGCGCGCGTGCAGGAGATCGGGCTGGGCATCCTGGGCGCCAGTCTGGTCCACAGCCTCGTTCTGCCGGCGAGCCTCGCGCCATCGCTGCTGGCCCTGCTCGATCGCGCACTCGGCGACGCGCGCCGTTGGATGAGCGACCTGCTCGGTGACGGCCTTGCCCACGCGGATGGCGCGCGCATGGCTGCGGACCGCCAGCGGCTGGCGCTGGACATCACGCAGCTGCGCCTGCTGTCGACCCATGTGCCCTTCGACACCGGCAACCTGCGCTGGACCGCGGGCGCAATCCGCGCCATGCAGGACCGCCTCTCGGCGCTCACGCCCACGCTGTCGGCGATCGAGGACCGGCTCGAGGCGCTGAGGGCCGCCGAGGGCAAGGTGCCGGCGGACATCGCCTCGGCGCTCGGGCGGCACGCAGGACGGATGGCGCCGCAAGGAGCGAGCCTGCCGCCCGCGGCCATCGACGAAGCCTGCGCCACGTTTCGCGCGCTGGCCGATGGGCCGGCGTCGTCACCGTGGATTCGCGCATTGCGCATCGACCTCGCCGTGCGCCTCGAGGAACTGGTGCGCGATTGGCAGGCCTGCATCGCGCTGCGCGCCGACATCGACACCGGCCTCACCGGCAGCGCGCTGCCGTTGCGGCGCACCGCGGCACTCGGCGGAAGAGTGCTGCATCGCGACCGGGGCCTGGCACTGCGCTCGGCCGCGACGGCCGTGTTGACCACCTGCGCCTGCTGCGCGGTCTGGATCGCCACGGCATGGCCCTCGGGCTCGGCCGCGGCGATGTCGGCCGCCGTCTTCTGCAGCTTCTTCGCGACGATGGACGATCCGGTGCCCGCCATGCACAAGTTCGTCGTCGCCTTGCTGTGGTCGTTGCCGGTGTCGGTGTTCTGCGTGCTGGTGGTGATGCCGCTGGCGCGCGACTTCGGCATGCTGGCGCTGTGCATCGCGCCGTTCTTCCTGCTGGTGGGCTGCTACATCGCGCGGCCCGCCAGTTCGCTCGCGGCACTGGGCATGTTCTTCGGCGTGGCCGGCACGCTCGCCTTGCAGGACACCGCCAGCGCGGACCTGCCGAGCCTGCTCAATTCGAACCTCGCGCTGATCCTGGGCGCGGTGGCCGCGGCGCGCATCACGGCACTGGTGCGCAGCGTGGGCAGCGACTGGAGTGCCCGGCGCCTACGGCGCGCCACCTCGCTCGATCTGGCCGACCTTGCTGCCCGTCCCCAGGACGCGTCCGCGCGCGACGCCTATGCGGGCCGGATGCTGGACCGCATCGCGCTGCTCGCACCGCGCACGGCACCGGGCGCGGGCGAGGCGGCCCGGGCCGACGCGCGGCTCGCGCTGCGCGACCTGCGCATGGGTGCCGACATCGCGAGCCTGCAGCAGTGGCGCCGCTGCCTTCCCGCCGAAGCCGTCGGCCGCCTGCTCGCGGACGCGGCCCGGGTCTTCCGCGCCCAGGCCACGGGGGCGCCACGGCGCGATGAACCGCTGCTGCCGCAGATCGACCGCCTGCTGCTCGGCGCGCTGCATGGCGATGCCGCGCGGCCTGCCGATGCCGCCATCGCCGCGCTCGTGGGCCTTCGACGCAACCTCTTTCCAGCGGCCCAGTGCGCGCTCCACCCATGATCGAAACGAGTTTCCACGGTGTGTATCTGCCGGGGCTGATGCTGCTGGCCGGCGGCGCGCTGGCGTGTTCCTGGGCGCTGCGCCGCCTGCTGTCGCGGGCCGGCGTCTACCGCTGGGTATGGCACCCGGCCCTGTTCGACCTGGCGGTGTACGTGCTGCTGCTCTTCGCCCTGGCCCGTTTCACCGGCGTCTTCGCCACCTGATCTCCGCGCTTCGCACTCCCTTCCTTCTCCATGAAACCTGACGCCATTCCCTTTCCCGCCTGGGCCCGCCGCGGCATCCGGCTGCTCGTCACCCTGGCGTCCGTCGCGGCGGCCTGCTGGGCCGCCTGGCAACTGTGGGACCACTACGAGCTGGCCCCCTGGACCCGCAACGGACGCGTGCGCGCCGAGGTCGTGCAGGTCGCGCCCGACGTGTCCGGCCTGGTGACCGATGTCGCGGTGCGCGACAACCAGTTCGTCGCCGCCGGCGCGCCACTGTTCTCGCTGGACAAGGCCCGTTTCGAACTGGCCGTGCAGCAGGCCGAGGCGGCCGTTGCCGCGCAGGCCGTCGCGCTCGACAACCAGCGCATCCTCATCGCGCAGGCACAGCGCGAGAACAACCGCAACGCGGGCCTGGGCGAGCTGGTCTCGCAGGAGCTTCGCGAGCAGTCGCGCGCGCGGCTGGACCAGGCGAACGGCACGCTGCGCGCGGCCGAGGTGGCGCTGCGGCAGGCGCAGGTCGCGCTAGACACCGCACGGCTCAATCTGCGCCGCACGCAGGTGCATGCCCCCGCCGACGGCCTCGTGACCAACCTCGACCTGCGGCAAGGCGCCTATGCGAGCGCCGGCCATCCGGTGATGGCGCTGGTGGATGCGGGGTCGGTCTACGTCGAAGGCTATTTCGAGGAGAACAAGCTGCCGCGCATCCACCTGGGCGACCGCGTGCGCGTGACGCCGATGGACGCCGACGCGCTCGAAGGCACCGTGGAGAGCATCGCGGCCGGCATCGCCGATCGCGATCGCAGCACCGGCGCCAACCTGCTTCCCAGCGTGAACCCGACCTTCAACTGGGTGCGGCTCGCGCAGCGCGTGCCCGTGCGCGTGAAGCTCGACGCGATACCGGCGGGCACGCGGCTGGTCACGGGCCAGACGGTCACGGTGCAGGTGCTCGGTACATCGGCGGCGCCGGAGGCTGCGGCCGCGGCGCGCCGCTCGGAGCTTCCGGGATGAGCCGCCTTCATCGGTGCCTGATCGCCGTCGCGGCGGCCGCGTGCCTCGCCGGTTGCGCGCACTCGCCCGTCGGCCCCGACTACGTCGCGCCGGCCGCGCTCTCGCCCGCGCAGGCGGCCTCCGCGGGACCGTTCCTGTCGGCCAATGGCAACGCGGCGGACGCGGCCCTGCCGCCGAACTGGTGGCAGCTCTACCAGGACCCGCAGCTCGATGCGCTGGTCGCGCGGGCCTTCGCGCACAACGCCGACCTGCGTCAGGCCGTCGCCAGCTTCGAGCGCGACCAGGCGCTCGAGGCCGAGGTGCGCGCGCCGGAGCGTCCGACGCTGGCCCTGAGCGGCGGCCCCGGCTTCGGCCATGTCTCGGGGCTGACGCTCGTGCAGAAGGACTACGAACCGCCGAGCCGCTTCACCTATGGCATGGGTGCGAACCTGTCCTACCAGCTCGACCTGTTCGGCCAGCTGCGCCGCGCCATCGAAGCGGCCGAGGCCGGCAGCGGCGCGGCACAGGCCGCCGTCGACCTGGTGCGCGTGAACGTCGCCGGCGGCACCGCCCGGGCCTACGCCGAGGCCTGCGCCACCGGCTTGCGTTTGCGCAGCGCCCACGAGTCGGTGCGGCTGCAGGAGGAGGCCGTACGGCTCGCGCAGCGGCTGCAGCAGGCCGGCAGGGTGGGGCCCATCGACACCGCGCGCGCACGCGGCCAGCTCGAACTGCTGCGCGCCGCGCTGCCGCCGCTGCAGGCGCAGCGCCAGAACGCGCTGTACCGCCTGGCCACGCTCACGGGCGAGGCCCCGCGCGACTTCCTGGCCCCGGTGGCCGCGTGCGACAGCCCGCCGCGCGTGACGGGCCCGCTGCCCGTGGGCGATGGTGCAAGCCTGCTGCGTCGCCGGCCCGACGTGCGCCAGGCCGAGCGCAACCTGGCGGCCGCCACCGCCCGCATCGGCGTGGCGACCGCCGAGCTCTACCCCAAGGTCGTGCTGGGTCTGTCGGCCGGTTCGGCCGGCTTCATGGACCGGTTCGGCAACCGCGAGTCGTTCAGCTACAGCCTGGGCCCGCTGATCAGCTGGACGCTGCCCACCAACGGTGTGGCCCGCGCGCGCATCGCGCAGGCCGAGGCCGCCACGCGGCAGGCCACCGCCCGCTTCGATGCCACCGTGCTCACGGCGCTGCGCGAGGTCGAGAGCGCTCTCGAGTCCTACGCCCGCGAACTGGACCGGCATGCGGCGCTGGCGGCCGCGCGCGACCAGAGCGCCGTCGTCGCGGCGCAGGCACGCGCGCTCTACGTCAACGGCAAGACCGCGCAGCTCGACGCACTCGACGCCATGCGCACGCTGGCGGCCAGCGAGGCCGCGCTGGCGGCATCGGAGGCCCGGCTCGCGGACGGCCAGTTCGCCGTGTTCATGGCGCTCGGCGGCGGCTGGGAAGGCGAAGGACAGGACCGGCTCGCGAAGGCTTCGCCCTAGGCCATGGAGGACCTGCAGCAGCTCAAGGTCTACGGCGAAGTCGTCGCCCGCAAGAGCTTCACGCGCGCGGCCGTCGCATTGGGCATCTCGAAGGCCAGCGTCACCAAGATCGTGGCCCAGCTCGAGAAGGGCGTGGGTGTGCGGCTGCTCAACCGCTCGACGCGTTCGGTCACGCCGACCGACGCCGGCGAGACGCTCGCGCGGCGGCTGGTGCCGCTGTTCGGCCTGCTGCGGGAGCTGAGCACGGAGTTGTCGGACTTCGCGGCGCATCCGCGCGGGCGGCTGCGGGTCGCGGCGCCGCACGGCCTGTCGCTGAGCCAGCTGGGCTGGCAGATCGAGGACTTCATCGCCGACCACCCCGACGTGCACGTGAGCATCCACCTGAGCAATCGCGACGACGACCTGGTGATGGGCGGCATCGATGTCGCTCTGCGCATCGGGCCCATCGAGGCCCGGGACGTCGTGGTGCGCAAGCTGCGGCCGGTGCCGCTGGTGCTGTGCGCGTCGCCGCGCTACTGGGCGCGCAGGGGCATGCCGTCGAAGCCCGAGGACCTGGCCCGGCACGACGTGCTGACCTACTCGCTGTGGGACGCTTCATCCCGGCTGCCCTTCCTGGTCGACGGCAAGACCCACTACGTGCCCGTGCGCAGCCGCCTCGATGCGGACGATGCCGCGCCACTGATCGCGCTGGCGGTGAAGGGGCTCGGCGTCACCTGCGTGCCCGAGGTGCTGGCGCGCGCGCACCTGGGTTCGGGTGCCTTGGTGCCCGTGCTGAAAGATGCGATGCCGCCGACGATCTGGCTCTATGCGACCTACGCGCACCGCGACCACAAGAGCGCGGCGCTGCGGGCGTTCCTCGACTTCCTGACGTCGAGCGCCGGGGACTCGCCCGCGGCATCACTGCGCCAGACCCTCAGCGATTGAGCAGCACCATGGCCTTGATCGTCGGCGCGAGGGTGACGGTCGATGTGTTGGTGTAGCTGGCTGCGACGGGGTCGATGGTGCGGCGGTAGAGATTGGAAGAATCCACGAGATGGTTCACGCCCTCGCGCGAAGAATCGAAGGCCGTGGCGATGGGGCCGCGCAGGCCCCGGATCGCAAACGGGGTCCCCAGTGTGCCGGTGGTCGTATCGGTGATCGCGCGCGTCTGCTGCACGTCGTTGGTCGTGTCGACCAGGCTGAGCATGCGTCCCCTTCCGTCGATGGCCAGGGAGGCCAATGCGGCTTCGAAGCCCTCCATGGCCAGGGTCAACGCGGTCTGCTTCAAGGCCACCGTCGACGCGTCGATCGAGAAGGTACGCAGCCGTCCGCCCGGAACGAATCGGTGCCACGGGTTGGCGAAACGGGGACGGGCGTGTGCCGCTGCATGAATCGATGGGCCCGGCGGCACGACGTGGCGAGCCCGGGGCAGGGTCAGGAAAACGAGCGATGCTAGGGAGCACCGGCCGGCGAACCAATCCCCGAAAACAGGTAAATCAAGGCGCCCGTGGCGTTCCTTGCGAACGTCGGGCTGTGTTTTCACGCGTGTTGGCTGTGGTCGATCCTCGGGGGCTCGCGAAGAATCTCCTCCTTCTTTCTTGCCCCGCGAGCGCGCCGGGGCGGAGCGTTCTTTCCCCCTCGATTGAGTCTATGCAACGATCTTTTTGCGTGCGGCGTTTCCTCTTCGCCGCGTTCCTGTGCCTTGCCGTGACGTTGGGCGCTTGCGGTGGCGGCGGCAGCGGCGGCAACGGTTTCTTTCCCGGCGGAATTCCATCGGGCGGCGATCCCTCGGGGGGCGGTGACGCGCCGCCGCCGATCGAAGGCGAGGCCGCCAGCGTGGCCCGCCTGAATGCGATGGATCGCCTCGCGGACCAGTTCGAAACCATCACCGGCGGGCGCAAGAACGCCACGCCCGAGCAGTGGGAAGCGCTGCGCGCATGGACCGTCGCGCAGGCCGAATTCGACGATGCCGGCGTCGGCGATGCCAGCCTCTGGGCCCGCTTCAAGGACGGGCGCTACTACCTGTTCTCCGACAACTGGCGCGTGCCGAAGAACCAGCCCGAGCCGAAGCCCGCGCCCGACGAAGAAGAAGAGCAGCGCGCCGGCCTGCGTTCCGCCGGCGCGACCCCGGTGTCGTCGGTCGTGCGTGCCATCCCGGGTAGCACGAAGGCCGTGCTGCTCGTCCATTCCGGCGCGCCCGCGCCCCATCCGAACGAGTTCCGCTTCGGCGAGCCGCTGGTGCGTTCGATGAAGAAGGCGCTGACCGAGCGCGGCTACAGCGTGACGCGCCAGGCGATGACGGTGGCGAACGTCAAGGCCGTGGGCGATGTCGGCTTCCTGTACTTCAACTCGCATTCGGCCATGTACGGGCCCGGTGTGCAGAAGGAGTTCGCCGTGATGCTCGACGACTTCGCCACCGTGCTCAACGACGCGGTGCACCGCAAGGACCTCGAGGAAGGCAACCTCATCTACCACCGCGAGCGGACCATCTGGCAGGCGCTGGGCAAGGGCAATCCGCCGAAGCTCTCGTTCACCGACAAGTTCGTGCGCCGCTATCTGAAGTTCGCACCGAACGCGCTGGTCATCACCTTTTCGTGCAACAGCGGCAATGCCGAGTCGGCGAACTTCCGCAGCGCATTGAAGGCGAGCGGCGCGGGTTCGATCGTCGGCTGGGACGGCAGCTCCAACCCCAACGGCTACCCCGCCATCGGCCTGCTCGTCGACCGCATGGCCGGCGTCAACCAGTACGAGCCCGTGGCCGTGCCGAACCGCTCCTTCGTCTTCCAGGACGTGATGGCCTATCTGCAGAAGCGCGGCCTGATGTCGGCACCGGGCGTGGAGGACGACGACGGCCACATCACGCCCGATGCCTTCATCCGCGTCGATGGCGATCTCTTCACCAAGCTGGCGCCGGTGATCACCCACCTCGAGATGAAGGCCGGCAACCTGCTGGTGGTGCATGGCGATTTCGGCGACGAACCGGGCCGGGTGACGGTGGACGGGGTGCCGGTCAACGCCACGTGGTCGTCGACGCAGATCAAGGCGGTGCTCGCCAACGCGACGCACGGCGAGGTCGTGGTGACGGCCAAGGAGCTGCGCAGCAATCCGCGCCAGCTCGGCTCCTGGCAGGGCCGCGTCACCTACCAGAGCAAGCGGGTCGACAGGAGCTGCGCGGGCGCCACCTTCCTGGCCGACGTGAATGTGGACCTGCACCTGCGCGCCGACATGCAGGCGCGGCGCGAGGAGGTCGATGGCCCGCTGAAGAACAACAATCTCGTGATCGTTCCCGCCGACGACACCCAGGGCCAGTGGGCGGCGAGCGGCCGGTGCGTGCAGGGCGACGAGATCATCCAGGCGCATTCGGGATCGGGCGCGCTCGCGATGCGGCCCTTCGTCGACTACGACGCGCTCACGCCGTTCTCGGATGCGGTCTATGCCCGCCTCGACGCTTTGCAGAAGCGCCTTCACATCGGCGGCACCTTCGGCAAGTCGAAGATGACCCTGCAGGCCAGGGACCGGGTCACGCAGAGCGAGCTGCAGATCTGGTTCCAGCTCTCGGACTACTTCTACGACGGCAGCCCGAACTGGCCGCACGACGAGCGCTTCCCCTATGCGTCCTATATCGCGCTCGGCCCCAAGCTCGATGCCGCCGCGGGCGTGACCGACAGGCAGGAACCGTCGAACGACGGGATGAGCCTCCGGTTCCAGTGGGGCGCGATGCAGGTCTCGCCGGCCTTCGACGACAAGGTGGGCAACTGAGGCATCACCGAGATGCCGGCCGCGCCGCTCTCAGCATGTCGGTCGCCATGGCCGCCAAAACGTCGTGGTATTCCTGGGCGAGGCGCAGGGAGGTCAGCAGCACGAGCGGCACCATGATCCGCTCGCGCAGCGGCCGGGGCTGCACGCCGGCATAGCGGTGCAGCGAGAACGGGGCGGGCAGGCAGGTGCATCCGCGACCCGATCCGATCTGCGCGAACACGTGCAGTGCATCGGGGCCTCCCGCCTCCTGCGAGGGGACGAAGCCATGCGAGGCGTATTGCCGCGTGAACTCGTCATACATGCGCGCGTTCTCGGCGCGAGCGAAGCGAAAGAAGGGCGGCAGCGCCTCCAGTTCGCGCACGGGGATGGCGCGCTTGCGCGCGAGCGCCGACGTGGCGGGCACGAAGGCCATCAGGGGCACCTCGCCGACCAGGTCGCCGCGCAGGCGATGCATCGAGGCCGGCCAGAGCACGATGGCCGCGTCGAGGTCGTTCTTACGCAGCGCCGACATCGCGGCGATGGTCGTGGTGGTGCGCGCGTCCACACCGCTGGCATGGCCGCCTTCGACCAGGCCGTGCTCCATGGCCGCGAGGCCGTCCAGCTGCACCCAGTTCAGCACGCCCAGCCGCAGGCGCGGCAATTGATGGGAGGCCTGCGCCACATGCGCGACCGCCGCGTCGAACTCCCCCATGAGCGACGAGAAGCGGCGCAGCGCCACCTCGCCCACCGGCGTCAGCCGCACGCCATGCGTGTTGCGGTCGAAGAGGCGAACGCCGAGTGCCGTTTCCAGCTCCGCGATCTGGCGCGACAACGGCGGCTGCGTGATGGACAGCCGCTCGGCGGCGCGCCGGAAGCTGCGCTCCTGCGCCACGGCGAGAAAGCATTGGAGCTGCCGGACGCTGATGGGCCTGGTCATTCAAAAACGGTATCACAAAAATCGAAATTCCCTGGCGCCGCGCGCTTTCCTAGAGTGCGGGGTGCCCGAAGCGGCGACGGGCATTCCACTGCAACGACGATCCCCTCATCCGATGAATCAGCCATCCTTCTCGCGCCCGCGGTCGCAGGGCGCCGCGAGCCATCACGCATGTGTCGAGTCCTGGCGCTTCGATCCGATCCTTCACTTCCAGGTTCGCCTGGGCACGGGCTTCGCGGTCGGCATCGAAGACCGCCGGCGCGCACCGCTGTACGTCTTCTCGGGCCAGCCCTGCCAGTTCCGCATGCACGGTGGCGCGCCGCTCCAGGTGGAACATGGCGACGTGCTGTTTCTCCCGCGCGGCGGCGCCCATCGCCTGTTCGACACGCCCCATGCGACGCCATTGCCCTTCGCCGCCATCGTCGCGCATCGATCGGCGCGCGCGGGCCTGACCTACGCCGTCGACCTCGAGGCCGCCACCGGCGGCACCGCTCGCGAGGAGCCGGAGCGGGCCACGGTGGTCAGCGGCAGCTTCTTCTGGAGCGAACGCCTGCAGGCGGAGCCGCTGCTCGCGCGGCTGCCCGAGGTGGTCCATCTGCGGCGGCGCAGCGATGCCTTGCCCTGGCTCGTGCCGATGACCGACCTGCTGCATTGGCTGTCCAACGTCGCCGAGGGCGGCCGTGGCGTGGGCATGACGGAGGCCGTGAATGCGCTGATCCGGCACGTCGTGCTCGAGCAACTGCGCCATGAGCGTCATGAGGGCCATGAGCGCCATGGCGAACCCCTGCCAGCCGGCGCGCGGCGCGACGCCCGCCTGCTTCCCGCCCTGCACGCCATGCACACGCGGCCGGAGCACCCGTGGACCATGGCATCGCTCGCCGGCCTGTGCCACATGGCGAGGACCACCTTCGCGACCCGGTTCCAGCAACACACCGGCGTTCCGCCCATGGGCTACCTCGCGCGCTGGCGCGTGCAGGCGGCGGCACGCCTGCTGCGCGAGCAGCGGATGTCGCTCGACGAGGCGGCCGACCGGGTCGGGTACTCCACGGGCGCGATCCTGGCCCGGGCCTACAAGCGCGTGTTGGGGACGTCGCCGCGCGCGCATGCGCAGTCGGCGCGCTGAAGGCGTTCGCGCAAGGCGCTTCAGGCGCTGAACAGCGCCCGGTTCTCCTTGAAGGCGTCGACCAGGTGGCGCATCACGGCACGGACCGGGCCCGCGTGCCGATCCTGGCCACGGATGAGCAGGCAGATCTCCTTCGACGGCGGCAGCGGCGCCAGCGCGCAGGGCCGCAGTTCGGGCACTTGCCGTCCGATGTAGTGCGGCAGCAGGGCCAGGCCGGCACCGGCCTTGGCCGCGGTGGCCTGCAGGATGTGGTTCTCCGCGCGCAGGGCGATGCGCGAGCGCGGAAAGTGCTGCGCCAGCCAGAGGGCCTCGGGCATGTTCGAGTGCGGCTCGTCGAAGCTGACGAAGACGGGGGCCAGCCCCTGTCGTTCCACGCGTTCGCATTGCGCCTCGTCGCCGTAGAAGCCGAACACCAGCTTGCCGACGGGCTTGGCGATCAGGTCGCCATCCGAGGGCCTGCCGATGCGTACCGCGATGTCCGCCTTCCGGCGGTCCAGGCTGACGGTCTGCAGGTCCGTCGCCAAGTCGACGTCGAGGCCTGGATGGATCGCCGTCACCCTGGCCAGTTGTGTCGCGAGGAAGGCATGGCCGAGTGCCGGCGGTGCGTTGATGCGCACCACCCCGCGCAGGTCCTCGTCCTCGTTGCGACCGGTCCGCGTGAGCCGCTGCGCAGCGGCTTCCATGTCCGTGGCCGCGTGCAGGGCCTCTTCGCCCGCGGGCGTCAGAACGTATCCGTCGGGCCTGCGCTCCACGAGCTTTTCGCCCATGCTGTCCTCGAGCGACTGGAGGCGCCGCGCGATCGTTGCGTGATTGACCTGCAGCGCCCGGGCCGCGGCCGACAGGCTTCGGTAGCGGCCCAGGGCGAGGAAGACGCGCACGTCCTGCCAGTCGACCTCTGTGCGTTTTCTATCAGCCATTGTGCAAGGATAGCGGCTACCGCCCGTGCCGCCTCGTCCCTACGCTACGAGCAGCGTCGAGAGAACTCTGCGCCCTTCATCCAGAGACCTCTCGAGGAGCTTCACATGCGTCCGCAAGGCGAAACGATCCATGCCGATGGCGATTCACACGCCGCGCCCGGCGCGAACCGGGGCGTCGCCCGCACGGTGTACGCGCTCATGCTCGGCAACTTCATCACCGGTTCGGTGGTGCTCGCACCGGCGGGGATGCTGGTGGAGCTCGCCCATCATTTCGAGATCGGGCTGGGAGCGGCCGGGTTGCTGATGTCGGCCGGCGCGGTGGTGCTGTGCATCAGTTCACCGCTGATGACCTGGCTCACGAGCGGGATCGACCGGCGCACGCTGCTCGTGGCCACGATCGTCTTCGTGTCGGCCGCGCAGGCCGTCGCGGCGATGAGCAGCTCCTGGGAGGTTCTGCTCGCGGTGCGCGTGGTCACGATGGCGGTCGCCGCCATCTTCACGCCGCAGGCGGCAGGCACGATCACGCTCGTTGTCGAAGGTCGCGCGCGCCCCGCCGCGATCGCGACGGCATTCCTCGGCTGGTCGCTCGCGCTCGCGGTCGGCGTGCCGTTGATCTCGGCCCTGGCCTCGTCCCTCGGTTGGCGCCAGGCCTACTTCGCGCTGGCTGCGCTGGGCCTGTGCACTAGTGCGGTCCTTGCCAGGGGCGTGCCGGCGCGGCTGGTCGGTGCGCGGGTGTCGTTCGCCAGCTGGAAGGCGATCGCCGGGTCGCGGGTCCTGCTGGCGATCCTGCTGGTGACCGTGTTCGCGGGGGCCGGCCAGTTCCTGCTCTTCACCTACCTGCGTCCCTTCCTCGCCGCCTTGACGGGTGCGTCGGGACTGCGCATCACGTTGGAGCTCACGCTGTTCGGGCTGATGAGCATCGCCGGGAACATGCTGGCCACCCGCCTCGTTTCGAGCCTCGGCGTGTTCCGCACCTGCGTGCTCAGCCTGTTCGCCATCCTGAGCGGTATGGTGCTGCTGCACGACGGCATGGGCTCCCAGCTGGCGGTGACGGCCGGACTGGTGGTGTGGGGCCTGGGTTTCGCCTCGACCAATTCCATGCAGCAGGGGCGGCTGGCCGCCGAGGCGCCCTCGCTGACCGCCGCGTCCATCGCGTTGAACACCTCCTCGATCTACATCGGCCAGGCCGTGGGCGCGAGCCTGGGGGGCGCCATGGTGGGTCATGGATGGCTCGCGAACCTCGGCGCCGCCGCGGCGGGGTTCATCGCGCTGGCCGTCGTCACGGCATTCGTCAGCGAGCGGCTTCGCAACGCACGGGCTCGCGCGGAGGTTCTCTCGCCATTGCCCTAGGAGTCTTCGGGGGCGCAGACAAGGGGGGCACCAGGCCGATGGCAGCTTGAAGTGACCTACGCTGCGCTCCTCGGTCTGGTTGCAGGTTGGCGATCTGTGGCCGTTCCTCCGCCACCAGCGAACGCCCGCGAGCGAAGGCTGGCAAGCCGCCATCGCGCAAAACAGGCGCCGTGGGACAGGCTCCTCGTGCGCATACCAAACAAGACCCTGCTGAGCGCATCGGCGCATCCTCCTTTTGGAGGAGCTGAAAGTGCCGGCTCGGGGAGTCGATCCGACATGTAGCGCTTTAGCATTGAGAAGCGGTCGACGTGCGCTCGCACGTCGCGTGCACGAATGCAAAGGAGACCACGATGCCGCCATTCGACGAGGATCTCTACGCTGCATGGGCTGCGTCCGAGACCGCCCTCCACGACACCTTGCGCGAGCTCGGCCCCGGCGCCCCGCTGAGCGCGCTCAACGAACTGGCCGAACTCAAGCTCGAGGCGAATCGGCGGTTCATGGACCTCTGGGCCTCGGGCGCCGCGCCTCCTTCGACCCCGGGCGGCCCGCCTCCCGAATAGTCCGTTCGCGCGAGCGCGACGAGCCTCAGCGCGCGGGCGGCTGGTGCGCGGGCGAGGGCGTGATCAGGTCGCGCCGCAGGCTCCAGATGCAGGCGCCCAGCTTGAGCAGGCGTTCCACCTTTCGATCGTAGGAATCCCAGGCCGGGTTTTCCTTGGCGATGAGTTCCGCGATGAATTCGAACGCGTCGGAGGGGTTGAGGGCCAGTCCATCCCTTGCCATTGCCATGGAGGTGGCCAAAACATCGGTCTTTTTCATTACATGGCGTACGCCGCACGCCATGGCATCGGATGCACCCACGTTGCATGGATACTTGCGAAAGCGTGAAAAAAGTCCGGGAAAACCACCTCGACCGGCGCTGCGCGGCGCACAGGACCTCAGGGCCGGGCGAGCCAGATCGCCCACTGCGCATTAGCGGCTCGGGCAACCCTCCATCCGCTCGCGCCGATGACCACTCACAGGCCGGCGCGGGCCGCCGATTCTTGCAACGCGTCGCGAAGTCTGCGGACTTGCGCGTTGAGGATCGCCAGTTCTTCGGCCGTCATTCCGGACCGAGAGCCCAAGGTTTCGGTCAAGCAACTCGTTTTCTTCTGGAGATCGCGGCCCTGCTCGGTCACCGAAACGTGCACCTGCCGCTCGTCTGCGACGCTGCGCTGCCGTTCCACAAAACCGTTGAGTTCCAGGCGCTTCACCAGCGGCGTGATGGTGCTTGATTCGAGGGCCAGCCGGGCCGCGAGGGCGCCGATGGTCAAGCTACCGCTCTCCCATAGCGCATTCAGGACCAGGTACTGAGGGTAGGTGATCCCGAACTCGTCCAGCATCGGCTTGTAAGTCCGATTGATGGCAATGCCTGCACCGTACAGCGTGAAGCACAGATGTTCGTCCAGAGGAAGGGGGGCTGGGTCCGCCATGGTCGCTCCTCGAGCCTGATCGTGAGTTTTACAGCGATTCATTATCGCGGCAAATAATGGCTTGACAAGAAAAAGCAAGCAATGCTCAAATACATATCGCGATAACAAAGATTGCGATATCAAATCATTGCGAATGTCGCACGTATCCGTGCCAGTTCGTTTTCCAGACCTTCGATCCCTCTACATCCATGAAAAAAGCCATCGTCATCCTTGCCATGCCCCTCTTCGCCGGCGCCGCCTCTCAGGCGGCTGCAGAGGAATATCAGGGCGTCCTGCGTCATGAATCGAACCAGAGTCGTCACGTCGTGCAGGCCGAGGCGCGTGCCGCAACGCGCGCCTCGAATCCTTACGCCGAAGGTGCGTCGTCGGGCGTGGCAACAGCCTTGATCTCGCCGCGCGATCGCGCGGAGGTGGAGATGGAAGCCCGAACACGGGCACGCGCGGCGAACCAGAACCTCCGCGCCGGCGCGTTCTTCAACAGCCGGATCCCGACGGACTTCGGTGGCCAGGCGAGGCCGGCCGTCGATCAGGCGGCTTCCAAGGCACGCGTCCCGGCTTATTGATGCCGTCGACATGCATTGCGAATCTCACCGTCCGTCGCCTGCCGCTGCGTGGACCGGGCGCGTCGTGGGCGCCCTCGTCGTCCTGATTCTGTCGATCGATGCGGGGGTATGCCTCTTCGCCCCCGAGCTCCTGGCCGAGAACATGCAGAGAACGGGGTTCCCCCAGGCTCTTTGCGCGGTCATTGGAGGCGTTCTCGTCGTGTGCATCGCCTTGTTCGTGATTCCCGTCACCAGCGTGCTTGGCGCGGTGCTGCTGACCGGGTTCCTGGGTGGAGCGATCTGTACCCATCTGCGTCTGGGCGAAATCGGATCGCCGCCCCAACTGGTGTGCCTGCTGTTGGGGGGCGGCGCGTGGCTTTCTCTGTACCTTCGAAACCGGGCCGTCCGCCGCGTCTTCGTGCCGGTCCGGGATACGCAATCGCAACATCGTGGCGACAGATGAGGTGATCGATGGATCGGACCGCGCAGCCCCGGCGTATAACTTTTTGCCGAGATCGGGGCTTGCCTCGAGTTCGAGGGCGCCTACATGCCTGCAGCCCAGCGCGGTCCCCTGCGCGAGGACGATGTAGAGAAGCACACGCAAAGTGAAACTTCAGGCACAGGCTCACACAGACCTGTGTCCTTCTTCTCTACAACCCTCTTTGGAAGTCAACGTCATGAAGTCAAACCGAACTTTCCGCAGCGCCGCCACGATCGCATGCCTGCTGGGTGTCGCCACGTGGGCCCAGTCGCAAAGCCTCAAGCGAGAACATGTGCGTGCCGAAACGGCGCAATCGATCCGCAACGGCGACATCATCATTGCAGGCGAAATCGGCCTCACCGAGTGCGAGATCCGACGTGAGCGCTGCGGGTCCCGAGCCGAATGGTCCGGGGTATCGCGTGGCCAGGTCAAGATGGAGTTCGTGGAGGCGGTGCGATCGGGTGCCATCGTCGACCACGGCGTGCTCATGCTCAGCGCCGCCGAGCTCGCTCCCCATCGCTATCCCGCACGCTTGCCGGTGCAAGGAAAAACTCGCCAGCTGGTTGCCGAGGAATTCGAACTGGCAAAACGCCTAGGGGACGCACCCACGGGCAGCGAAGATGGCCTCACTCCCGCGCAGCGCATGCCCGCCAGGTTCGCTGCTGTGCGCGCCGAGCATCGACTGGCTCTGAAGAATCTCGCCGCGGCACAGTGAGCCGAACCCAACCTCCTCGAACACCTCCCCAAATTCCATTCCGAAAGACAGTCATGAAAGCCGTTCAAAACATCAAGTTCGCCTCCGCCGCCATCGTCGCGAGCCTCGCGCTCACATCGGTCGCCAGCGCAACCGAAAAGCCGAGCGTGGTCATCGTCCACGGTGCGTTCGCCGACGGGTCCGACTGGGCCAAGGTGATCCCGCTGCTCCAGGCCAAGGGCCTGAACGTGGTCGCGGTGCAGAACCCGCTGACCTCGCTCGAGGACGACGTGGCCGCTGCGAAACGCGCCATCGACGCGCAGCCCGGCAAGGTTGTCCTGGTCGGTCACTCCTGGGGTGGCTCGGTCATCACCGAGGCCGGCGCGAACGAGAAGGTGTCGTCGCTGGTGTATGTCGCCGCATTCGCACCCGATGCGGGTCAGACCTCCGCCGAGCTCGGAAAGGGATATCCGACGCCCCCCGGCACCGCGCATATCACGGCCGACGCTTCCGGCTTCCTGACGATGACGAAGGAGGGCATCGCGAAGTATTTCGCCCAAGACCTTCCGGCAGCCACCACCTCGGTGATGACCGCGACCCAGGGGCCGATCCTCGGGAAGTCGTTCGAGCAGAAGATCAACGTGGCTGCTTGGAAGACCAAGCCGTCGTGGTACATCGTCGCGAGCGCGGACCGCATGATTCAACCGGCGCTGCAGCACGACCTCGCGAAGAAGATCGGTGCTCGCGTCACGACCCTGAATGCCAGCCATGTACCGCAACAATCGCAGCCCGCTCGTGTCGCGAAGGTGATTCTGGACGCCGTCGGTCAGACCAAATAGTGGCGTATCGCCACAGGGCGAGCGCTCTGCAATTGCCGCGCTCTGCCCCTGTGGGCCTGACGCTTCTGTATCAAGCCCATGCAACCGCATGCGTACCCCGCTAGATCTCGCCGGACGGCTCCCGGTCCAGCAGGCAGTCGATGAACGAGCCCAGCAGCGCGGGGCGGTGCTGCCGGTTCGAGTAGTAGAGAAACAACCCCGGGCGCGAGATGGACCAGTCGGCGAGCACCTGGACCAGCCGTCCCTGCGCCAGCCAATCGCCCACCTGATCGAGCTCGAAGTGATAGGCGATACCCAGTCCGTCGAGCGCCGCCGCCACGCCGATGTCGGCGTGATTGGTGACGACGGGACCTTCCACGGCAACCTCGAGTCGCTTGCCGCGTTTTTCGAACTCCCATCGGTAGAGCCTCCCGTCCATCCGGAGTCGCCAGTTGATGCACCGATGGCCGTGCAGATCATGAGGTGACTTCGGCGTGCCATGGCGCGCCAGGTAGTCCGGGGAGGCCACGGCCACCATCTTCAAATCGGGCGTCAGGCGGACGGCCACCATGTCCTTCTCGAGCTGTCCACCCACGCGAATCCCGGCATCGAAACGGCCCGTGACGATATCGGCCAGCGCATCGTCCACGACGATGTCGAGCACGACGTCCGGATGCGCGCGATGGAAGCGGCCGAGTCGCGGCCCGATGATTTCTCTTGCAGCGATCCCGAGGGTGTTGATGCGCAGGGTCCCGCTCATCTGCCCGGTGGCGTCGCTGGCCTCGGCCACCGCGTCGGCCATCTCGCGGAACAGCGGGGCTACGCGTCGATAGAGCTGTTCGCCGCTGGCCGATGGAGCGACGCTGCGTGTGGTGCGGTTCAACAGGCGCGCGCCGATGCGCGACTCGAGCTGTCGGATGGTCTGGCTCAGCGCCGACGGCGACAGACCCAGGTGCTCCGCTGCACGGGCAAAGCTTTGCCTCTCGACGACGGCGATGAAAGCCTTGAGTTCGGCAAAGTCGGAGCCTCGCATTATGTGCTTTTCTCTACATGAGCCATTCGGATTCTAGGAGATTCTCTAAAGGGACACGCGGGCGCATCCTTCGATCTGTCCCAACCAAGCAGCACACCATGGCCTCTCCCACTCTTCCCGAACCCATCGCCGCCTACTTTGCGGCGGACCCGCAAGGGCCCGACAGCGTGGCGCAATGCTTCACCCCCAAGGCCGTCGTGAAGGATGACGGCCACACGTACATCGGTCGCGACGCGATCAGGGCGTGGAAGGAAGCAGCCGACGCCAAGTACACCTGCACGACCGACCCCTTCTCCTCGGAGTTGGTCGACGGTGTCCACCAGGTGCAAGCCCACGTGGCCGGCAACTTTCGCGGCAGCCCGATCGACCTCAAATTCTTCTTCCGCCTCGAGCGCGGCCTGATCGCAAACCTGGAGATTGCCGTATGAGCTTCGATCTCAAACTGGATGGCCTTCGGGCAGTCGTCACCGGCGGCACCCTGGGCCTTGGCGCCGCGGTCGTGCGTGCCCTCGTGGATGCCGGCGCCCGGGTGGCGACTTCCGCGCGCAAGGCACCGGCCGCACCGGTGGAAGGCGTTTCGTACGTCCTCGCCGACCTGATGACCGCCGATGGCGTGAAACGCCTCGCCGAATCCGTCCTTGAAGAATGGGGCGGTGTCGACATCGTGATCAATGTGCTTGGCGGCTCGAGCACGCCGGGCGGCGGCTTCGCGGCCATCAGTGACGAGCATTGGTTCGCCGAACTGAATCTGAACCTCATGCCGGCCGTGCGCCTGGACCGTGCGCTGCTGCCGTCGATGCTTGCGCAAGGCTCGGGTGTCATCGTTCATGTCAGCTCCATCCAGCGCCTGCTGCCGCTGCCCGCGTCCACCACCGCCTACGCCGCGGCCAAGGGTGCGCTCACGACTTACAGCAAGTCGTTGTCGAAGGAGGTGACGCCCAAGGGGGTGCGGGTGCTCAGCGTCGCACCGGGCTGGATCGAGACGGAGGCCTCCGTCGCGTTCGCGGAACGCGTGGCCGCCGACGCGGGCACCGACTACGGCGGTGGCAAGAAGATCATCATGGATGCGCTCGGAGGCATCCCAGTCGGCAGGCCCGCCACGCCGGAAGAGGTGGCCGACCTGATCGTGTTCCTGGCGTCGCCGCGCTCGGCATCGTCCGCCGGGTCGGAGTACCGCATCGACGGTGGCACCGTCTCTACCCTGTAGCAATCGCCTGCGCGGCCAGTCCGGAGGGCTGGCCGACCCCCGCCATGAGCAGGTCGCGGCTTGCGTGGCTTGCGCGTCGCATCGCGTCGTGATGCGAACGATGAATTCGCAGCTCCGCGCGTCGGAGCTGTTGCTGCTTGCCGGCAGCCCGGCCGGCGAGCGCCCGCGTCCTGCCAGGGCGGGCCCTGCACCAAGGCGCCGAGCCGCGGCGCGACCGCCAGCCACACCGCTCCCACGCCGATCGACGCAGCGTCTCGCACAGCCGGGTGGCGCAGCGTTGGCGTTGCCACCCGACGGGCGTGGCGCACACCATCCTCGCCGTCATTGCCGGACCGCCCAAGAAGAGTTCACAGGACGTGAACTCCCGGCCTTCCCAACGTTTAACAACGCATTACTGGCTCACAGACTTCGCCGCGATCACGATAGCGTCCATCCACAGACAGTCCCGTCCGTGGCAAGAACTGGAGATCTTGATGGAAGCTTTGCACAAGAGCGTGCCCCTTCGGGTTGGCGTCTGGCATCACGAACCGATCGTGGAACTCGGCCTCAGAGCAACACTGGACGCGCAGCCCGGTCTCGCCATCCAGGCCGGCGTGGAGCTGGGTGAACTGCAGCAGCGCTGCGAGGTTCTGGTCTGCGATTTCGATACGGCCATGGCCGTCATGGCTGCCCCGCAGTCTGCGCCCAAGGCATCCATGCTTCGTGTGCTCGTCTTCACCGAACACATGAGCGAACGTCATGTCCGGCAAGCGCTCTCCCAAGGCGTTCATGGGTACGTCGTGCCAGGTCCCTCGACCACAGAAGTCGAACAGGCGGTCTGGTCGGTCGCCGCGGGCCAGCGCTACCTGAGCGCGGCCGTGGCTCACCGCGTGGCCGAAAGCCTTTCCTATGCGTCCCTGACGCCTCGCGAGACGGACGTGCTCGACGGCCTCAGTGGCGGGCGGTGCAACAAGCTCATCGCGCGCCAGCTTGGAATTTCCGTCGCCACGGTGAAGGCGCACGTCAACGCGATCATGAAGAAGATGAGCGCCGGCAGCCGCACGCAGGTGGTGAGCGTTGCGGCGCAGCGGGGGCTCGTCGGCCTGTCGCAGGCCTATGCGCACATTGCTTGATCCGTTTCGTAGAAGGCACCGATTCAGCGGACCGCTCCGTCGATGCCGCCCTCGCTAGAACCCACTGGGAATCCATGATGTTCACCTCGATCCATGCCCATCGCACCCGTGTCCGTGTGCAGCACGCGGATGCCGTCGTCGCCGCGGGGCTGGCCGCAGCGCTTCGAGCCAACCCTGAGTTCGAGATCTGCGATGACCTCGAGGACACGCCAAGCCTGGTGATCTGCGACTACTCGACCGGGCTGCGACTGGCGCAGTCCAACCGCGAGCTTGCAAGGCCGCAGGCGATGACCCGGTTGTTGGTGCTGACCACGCAGGATCGGGAGCAAGTGGTGCGGCATGCGCTTCAAAGCGGCGTCCATGGCTACCTTCTGACGTGTACGCGCGTAGAGGAACTGCTCGACGCGGTGCGCACGGTGGCCGAAGGAAAGAGCTTCGTCGGCTTGGATCTGGCCCGACGCATGGCCGACAGCATCACGCGCGAGGCGCTCACGGCGCGCGAGGCGCAAGTGCTGAACCTTCTCTCCGCGGGGCACGGCAACAAGGTGATTGCGTGCCGCCTGGGCATTGCCGTGGGCACCGTCAAGACCCATGTCAACGCGATCATGACCAAGCTCGGCGTGAACAGCCGCACGCATGCGGTCAGTGTCGCTGCGCAAAGAGGTTTGGTGAACCTCGACTTCCGTGTCCTGCATTGACCGCTGCGATCGCGCGGACCGGGTCCGGGCGCGAGGCCATCGAAGGGCTCACTCGGGCTGGCGGCGCAGAGTCTCCAGGCATCGAGTGGCGAGCTGCAGGTCGGGCGTGGCGAAGCCTTCCTCGAATCGGCTCAATGTGCTGTCGAGCAGAGCAACGCCCTCCGCCGATCGGCCGCATTCCCCCAGCAGGCGCGCGAGACTGGTGCTGCTGCGCAAGATCCACGCGTGCGAGTGCTGGGCACGTGCAAGTTCGAGGCTCTTGCGGAAAGTTTCGAGCGCTTCGATGGGCGAGCCGCCCTCGCGTTGGCGCTCGCCCTGGATGCGAAGAAGCTCCGGGGTGCACCAGCCGGATTGTCCGGTCGTGGCGCGCTCGAGCAAGGCTTCGTCGAAGAACGCCGGTTGAACGGTGCACAAGGTCTCGTGCAAGGACGTGCTGAGGATGGCGGGCCCGGAGCGCACATCGGCGCCGGACTGCGTCCGATCCGTCATCTCCAGCAATTGTTGGTAGCCCTCGCCGAACGACTTCCAGAAATGCAGTGAGCGCCCATGGGCGGTTCGATGCAGCAGGTCGACCCACTCGCGGGCCTGCTCCATATCCCCGCACCACAAGACAACGGGAGCTGCTCCGATGGCAATTGCGTAGCACAGCGACAGCGCATGGTCGATGGCCAATGCTTCCCGGACCGCGGCACGAGCGTGGTCGAGTGCCTGTTCTGCGTTCCCTTGCAGCCACAGGATGCGAGCCATCACGGTGAGTCCCGCGACCCGCTGATCGAAGTGAAAGCCGGTGCCGCGCAGGGTCTGTTCCAGAACCAGCGGCTGCTTCAACACGCGCGTCGCGAATTCCTTCGCCCGGGCTTGATCGCCTTCGAAGTGCGTACCGAGCGCCATCATGCGCTCGTAGGTGTATTGCACCGCCGGGGTGGCGCCGGCGACCGCGATCTCGCCGAATTGCTCGGCCTGCCGTCGAGAACCGGTGTAGTCCGCTTCGGCATTGCACACCAGCCACAGGCCCCAGCGACAGCGCAACTGGTAGGAGGTTGCCTGGAGGCGGTCGGCAATGGCCAGCGCTCGGCTGAATGTCTTCTGCATTGCCGCGCCGCCGCCGTGGGTATGCCAGATCGCATGTCCCAGCGTCTCGCACAGTCGCATCTCCTCTTCGGCGCTCACAGCGCTTGGCTTGCCCGTATCGAGCGCCTCGAGCGCGCGATCGGCCAGTTTTCTGTATTCCGACAGCATGGACAACGAGAACCAGAGCGGCCCCGACCATGCCACCAGGGAGATAGCGAGGTCCCGGGTTTCCTCGGCGTCGAAAGCCCAATGGATCGCCGCGCGCAAGTCCTCGACGCCACGAGCGAGGCCTGCGAGTTCGCTGGAGGCGGTGAGCCTTGCGCAGTCCGACGCATCCGCCCGCAGGGCCGACAGCAGGTACCTGGCGTGGCGCGTCGCGGCGTCGTTGGCCTCGGCGCTCGCGGCCAGGCGCTCCGCCGCGTACTCCCTCGTGGTTTCGAGCAGACGGTAGACCACCATGTCGTTGCTCTGTTCGCTCACGACGAGCGACTTGCTCACGAGTGCGGCGAGGCAGGCGTCCATCGATTCGAGCGGGCGGTCGAATACCGCCGACGCTGCCGCATGGGTGAACACGCCCCGGAAGATCGACAGGTGAACCAGGAGCTCCTGCTCTTCGAGCGGCAGGAGTCCGAAGCTCCAGTCCAGCGTGGCGCGCAGCGTTTGATGGCGGGGCAAGGCGGTGCGGCGCCCGCGTCCCGTCATCACGAGGCGATTTCCCAACCGTCCCCCCAGTCGTTCGACGAGTCCCCGCAACCCGACCGCCTCGATGGCACCCGCCGCGAGTTCGATGGCCAGGGGAATGCCGTCGAGACGGCGACAGATGCCGCAGACGAGCGGAGCCTCTGCGTCGCCCATCGAGAACGTGCTGGTGTTCGCGGACGCGCGCTTGACGAACAACTGGACGGCGGAGTACTGGAGGGCATCGGCCGCCCGGCTCTGCATCGCCGGTGGCGGCAGCGACAAGGATTCGAGGCGCTGCACCGATTCGCCATGGATCCGAAGCGATTCCCGGCTGGTCGCGAGCAAGTGGACTTCCGGCACTTGCGCCAGGATGTGCTCCGCGACCGTCGCGACGCAATCGATGACGTGCTCGCAGTTGTCCAGCACGATCAGCTGGCGGCCCTTGCCGCGCAGGAATGCCGCGATGGCGAGCAGCGGCGGCTGGCCGTCCGAAATGATCAGCCCCAGCGACGAGGCGATGGTCATCGGGACCAGGTCCGGATGCGACAGGGCACCGAGCTCGACGATCACCACCGCAGCGCCTTCGACGTCCGCGAAACGCCGTGCCACGGGCAAGGCAACGCTGGTCTTGCCGATGCCTCCCGCGCCGACGAGGGTGACGCAGCGATATTCCCGCAGGCGCTGCATCAGCTCATCGCTCTCCTGATTGCGTCCGATCAAGCCATGGGCATGCGGCGGCGCGCACAGCCCTGCGTCGACGTTCGGCCTGACGATCTCGCGAGGAACCGGCGGTGTTGCCGCTTCCGGGTTCGCATCGCCGGCGATTTCGACCGGCGCCACGAGACAGTAGCCGCGCAGCGGCACGTTCGTGATGTAGCGCTTGCCCGCCTGGCCGTCTCCCAACGCCTTTCGCAGCGTCGCGATGTGGACCCGCACGCTGCTTTCGTCAACGATCTGGTTCGGCCAGGCGGCGGCCAGCAGTTCCTGGGTGGAAACGATCGAGCCGGGGCGCCGGCACAGCGCAACCAGCAGATCGAAGGCGCGGCTTCCAAGGCGCAGGGGGCGACCCTCTTCCAGCAGCGCCCGCTGCTCAGGGTGAACCTGGAACCGATCGAAACTGAAACGGACTCCTGCCTGCGCGATGGCCGCGGCGGACGCGGGCTCCGCGGCATCGAGACTGTCTACGGCCGGGCTCACCGGCTGCAGCGCTGTATCGCTTAACCACGGCGAGCCCGACAGGGGCCGTCCATGGAGCGAGTCAGCGGCGGGCCTTTGAAGCAAACGGTCCATCTGCATGTTCCATCGAGAGTGGGTTGACGCCTGCAGCTGCTCGCGTCGCGATGCTTGCAAGTATTTTAGACAGTGGTATAACGAATTTTCAAGTATCTTAAATTTTAAGGTTATGTTGGTCTGTCACCCATGAAAAGCGCGCATGTCCCCACTGAATCGGAGGAGAACACCCGGTTGATGAACGCCTATGCGCTAGAGCAACCCGCGGCAGGCGCGGCGAACCTCCATCCCATATGGGGCAACGCGGATGTGCTCGTCGAACAATGGCGCGGCGAGCTTCCGCCCGATGGTGTCGATGGCATCCTGATGGGTATGCGCATCCGCCGGATCGGCATGGTGATCGACAAGTTCATCATCGAGCAGTGCGACGCCTTCGGCATCAAGCACCATGAATTCATCCTGCTGATGGCCCTGCGGCGCATCGGTGACCCTTACGTGCTCCGTCCCAGCGACATCCTCAAGATGTACAGCGTGACCTCGGGCACGGCGACGTACCGCCTCGATCAACTCGTCAAGCGCGACCTCGCGGCGCGCGAACCGGACCCGAAGGACCGCCGCGGCTACCTGATCCGTCTGACTCCCCACGGCAAGCAAAGCGTCGACAAGATCCTCGCCAACCTGCAGATGCAGTTCAACGACCGGATGGCGCCGTTCTCCCGCATTGCCGGGGGGCTCGGCGCACTCGAGGCAGGTCTGCGCCTGTTCGAGGCCTGCCTTCTCGCGCCCGAATCGCATTGAGCTCGAGGGCCGCCAGCCGGTTTTTCGCGCATCTGCCATCCATCCCCTGCTTCTGGTAGAGGCGTGCACGGCGCACCCTTCCTAGACTGCCATTTGCGCGGGACGCTGCCGTGACTCGCCGCATCCGTTGCGTCAGGAGCTGGGGTTCCTGACGGCAATCCATCGCTTTGGGGATCGCACGCTCGAGAAATCGGAATGGCCAAGACAACTGAGAGATCAACGCTGAGGGACCCCCTCGACTCGATGCGGGAGTACCTTCGAATCGTCGATGCATGCGGGCTCGCCGGCGACGACGTATCGATGGAGAGGATTCCTGCCGCCGCGGCGAGCAAACTGTCTGAACTCGAGGCGCGGCTCGGCGCCAGGCTGGTCCATCGCGCGCCACGCCGTATCGAGTTGACGGACAAGGGAATCCAGTATCTGGGCGATGCGCGAGCTCGCGTAGGCGAAGCGACCCTGCCCCACAGCGCCTCCTGGCAGGCCCGACGCGAAACGCAAGGTGTCGTCCGGCTGCGGGCGCCGATCGACTTCGCCGTTCATCAACTGACGAAGCATCTTCCACGCTTCAATGCCTTGTTCCCGCGCATTGCAATCGATGTCGACACGTCGGTGCATGCTGGACGGACGAAGTTGGGCGCAGACTTGCTCATCGCGCTGAGGCGGCATCCGCCCAGGGGCGACCATGACGTGCGAGGTCTGGCCATGAGCAGGACGGTCATGTGTGCCGCGCCCGACTACCTTGATCGGCATGGCCGACCCAGTCATCCTCGCGAACTGGCCGACCATGCATTGCTCCTGCGGCCCGCGGCCGCGGGAAGCAGCCAGACGCTGAGTCTCCGTCGCGATGCCGCGGACTCCGATGGCAGTGCCGGGCATGTGCATCGATTCGATCCTGGGGTGAGAGCCGCGCTGAGCAGCTCGAACACCCATCTCTCCTATGCGGGTGCGTTGGCGGGATTGGGCGTGTGCTGCTTGCCCTCGTTCGTCATCGAGGATGCCTTGCTCGAAAGCGCGCTCGAGCGGGTGTTGCCGCAGTGGAGTCTTCCCGCCCGAACCGTGTGGCTCTGCATGCTTTCCAGCAAGGCGGCATCTTCGGCGGTGTGGCTCACGCATGAATATCTGCTCGCCATGTTCGGCGCGTCGGATGGCGATCCGTGGTTGAACAGCGAGAACGCCAATGGATGAGCGTCAGGGACGCACGACGCTTGCGGATGTTTGGACGTCCCGAACGAATCGCTCGAGAAACGGCGCGAACAGGTCGGGCCCACTCCAGAACGGCGCATGGCCAACGCCTCGCAGTCGATGGCACCGCGCTTCCCAAAGGTTGGCATAGGCGACCTCGTCGAAAAAATCGATGTTGACGAATGGATCGTCGGCGCCATTGACGACCGCAAGGGGAATCCCGCTGCTCTCCACCATGCGGCGCTGATCGATGCCTGCGCCCGCGTCCCGGGCCTTGAACAGAATTTCGCGCGATCTCCCATCGCAACGCGCTATCGCGTCGAGCAGGAAGGAGGGCGTCGGTTCGCCCGCCATGCCGCGCGCGAAATCCGCCCTCTCCGAAGCCGAAAGAAACCGCTTTCTGCCAAGGCCCGCATGCGCGGCCGAAGTGAAGCCTCTGGCTGCCTGACCCGGCCCGATCGGCGGTGATCCGCAGACCATGACGCCACGCAGGTTCTGCAGCGTTGCCATCATCTCGATGGCGATATGGCCGCCCAAGGACCAGCCAACGACGATGGGGTTGCTCACCGAGATGAGTCGGCTGAGTTCGATGGCCGCGGCGGCGAAACCGGGTCGGGTGTAGGTGCGATAGGGGTCGATGGCATCGTCGGAGTCTCCGTGACCCGGCAAGTCGAAGGCGACGAGCCGGCAGCTGCGGGAAAGCGGCCCCAGCAACTGGTGCTCGAAAACTTTTGCGCAGGAAGAATTGCCGTGGATGAACATCACCGTGGTCTCGCCCTTGCCGATCTCGGCGACGGCGATGTTCCCGTGCGACGTGCCGACGCGGTAGCGCAGCAATGCTGATTGGTGCATCGACTCGATCACTGGCTGTGCATGGATGATTTTCATTGGATCGCTTTTTCAAAAGGGGATGCCCGATGAGACGGCATCCGCGAGCGCGCTGCGGCCCGCGCAGCGAAGCGATATGCGAACAAGCGAACCCATGCGATGCGGATTGCCATGCAGCCTTTTGCATCTCCTGAGTTTTCGCGAGGATTCCATCGCAAGGATGTGAGCCCGCCCGCTGCCCGATCCGCCTAGCATCGTCCGGCCCGATAGAACGGAAGAAGAGGATTGCTTTGATCTTGCTGCTTGCAATGGCGTGCCTGCGCGGCGACGAACGCGATGCCGATGTCACCCGTGCGGTGCGGGCCGGCGACATCCATGACGCGCTGCGCATCGGCCTCGCGCGGCTCGAGCGCGCCGGCGGCGCACCGGATCCGAACCGATGGGCGGCACTGGGCCAGCTCATGGGCCAGGCCTTGCTCGCGGCAGGGCGCGAGGAGCATGCCGAGGAACTGTTCCAGAGTCAGCTTCGCCTCTACCGGAGACTTCCGCGGGACCAGGCGCGCTGGTTTTCCTCGATGGACCGCGGCTGCCTGCTTCTTTCTCTCAACAGGCTCGGCCGGGCCGCGGAGTGCTTCAACGTCGTCGCCGACAGCAAGGATGCGCCCGCGATGCTGCGCGTCGAGGCACTGTCCGGCCTTGGCGAGGCGGTGCAGGGCATCGGAGAACGGCGCCGCGCCTCGCGAACACTTGCGCTTGCCGCGGATCTGGCAGTTCATGTCGGCCCTGCGTGGCGGCAATTGATCGAAGTCGCCGGCCTCGAGCTGGAAATGACCAGCCAGCTGCGCCGCTTCGAAGAGCCCGTCATGGACATGTGTCGCCCCGCAGGATCGGAGATGTCTGCGCGGCGATTGCACACGGCTTCGGCTGGACTGTCGGCAACGCCCCTGATATCGCGCCGGCTCGCCTTCCTCGCCGCGCTGGCGGATCCGGCGATCGAATCGATGGCCGGAGTGGCGCGTATGTCCGACGAACTGAACTGGTGGCGCGATCGACGCATCGGCCGGGTGGAACAGGCCGCCCGCGTCGAGGCGGCGCTCGTGCTTGTCAATCGAGGGCGGGCGCACGCGGCGATCGATGTGCTCGGGCCGCTGGCGACCGACGCCGCGCGCCATCGGGATCATCGCCATGCGATGGAGTTGGCGTACTGTGCCTCGAGCTTGCATGCGATGCAGGGCAAGCATGCGGAGGCATTGCGTTCTTTCCGGCAGTACGCAGCCCAGGCCATGTCGAGACTGCGTTGCGAGCTGCACCGGCTGCCGTATTCGCGCTTCCTGGAACGTCAGGAGCGCGCCTGCGAAGCGGGCGCGGATTTTCTGCGCTTGCCGACGCGCTACCGCCGGGCTTACCAGTTCATGCTCGATCACCTGGACGAGAGCACCTTGACGATTCGGCGTGTGGCGGCACACATCGAAGTCACCGAACGCGCGCTGCAGATGGCGTTCCGGACGCATCTCGGGCTCTCCCCGGCCGAACTCATTCGGCAACTTCGCATGGCGGGCCTGCGGACCGAACTTCAGCAGTCGCCGGGCCGCGAAAGCATTGCCGCCGTGGCGCAACGTTGGGGAGTAGCCCATCGCTCGACCCTGGCAAGGAACTACCGCGAGCATTTCGATGAGGCCCCGACGGACACGCCACCTGGCCGGGCTTGGCACGAGGACGCCAGCTAGGCCGCTGGCCGCGCGCTCTACAGCTGGAGCCTGTAGCCGATCCCGTAGACCGTCTGGATCCGGAGTCGGTGGCAGGCGTGCGAAGTACCCGCACCGAGCTTGCGCCGCAGCTTGTAGACATGCTGCTCGAGCGCGCGCTTGCCGATGTCCGCGGAGCGGCCCCAGATCTCGGCGCACAGGGTGCGCAGGTCGACCACTCTGCCGAAGTTCTCGAAGAGCATCCAGGCAAGCGCAAACTCGCGCGACGTGAGGCCTGTCTCGCCGGATGGCGAGACGAGCGTCTGCGTGCCGGCATGCAGTTCATGGGGTCCGACACGCAGCGACTCGGGGCGACCTCTTGCCTGGGCTTTGACCCGCGCGCGCAGCCGGCAGATCAGCCATCTCGCATCGACATCGACGATGGCATAGTCGTGCGCGCCCTTCTGCAGCGCCAGGGCCATGCGGCTGGGGTCCCGAGGCCCGACGACGATGCATGGAACTTGCACCAGCCGGTCGGCCTGGAGGCTTGCGAGCCAGCCGTCGAGATGGTCTGCATGGTCTTCGAGCAATACCGCCCCGAATTCCGCTCTCTGCAGGGCGATCTTCAAGGGCGCAGGCGCCTGGAAGTGGGTCACATGGATGTCCGCTTCTTCCAGGAGGATCGCCGTCAAGGCGGTGGATGCGGACACATGACTCACGACCGCAACATTCATTGCTTGCTGCTTCCTCCAGCCCGGGGGGTCGATGTCATTGCCTGAGCGGGCATTGCGTCGTGGGTCCACTTTCCATCTCGCAAGCTCAGCACGCCAGCGCCCGCATGGTCCCCGTATGGATTGCCCGCGCGCGCGGCTTCGGCGGTGGAGCGCATGACGTCGGCCCGGCTCGACTGGTGGACGCGGACGGCCGAGTGGACAGCGTAGGACGCCTCTCCCGCGTCGGGAGACCTGGCTGCCGTGCGCGCTTCGGCCGAAACGGCAGCGCGAGGCCGCTCCGATCGTATGTGGGTCACGCCCTCATAGGTCTCGGCCTTCGCGAGGCCGATGAATCCGAAGATGGAAAGAACGATGCTCAAGGTTCGCTGGGTGGTCATTGATTTGTTCCAGGAGGTGGATGAAGGATGGATGGAGGGACTCAGATGCCGTGGCTCGCGCGGATTTCCTCGACCGCACGTTCCCCGATGACGACGCAAGGTGCCATGGTGTTGCCGCTCGTGACGTGGGGCATGATGGATGCGTCCGCGATTCGCAGACCTTCGACGCCATACACCCGGAGCTTTCCGTCGACCACGGACATTGCGTCACGGCCCATCTTGGCCGTGCACGACTGGTGCCAGTAGGTCACGGCGGCATTGCGCGCATAGTTCTCCAGCGATTTCGCATCCAGCTTCCCCGGAAGACTTTCGCCCTTGACCAGGCCCTTGAACGATGCCTGGGCACCGAGCTCCCGCACGAACCGGATGTTCTCCAGGGCGCCGCGCAGGTCGGCCGGGTCCGACAAGGTGTTCGGCTGGACGATCGGAGCGTCGTTCACACGCGGCCCCGACAGCGTGACGCGGCCGCGGCTCTCGGGGTGCGCGAGGCCGGCGAACATGGTCCAGCCATGTGACGGAACGCCAAGCGAGGCATTCTCCGCGCTGGGTACCGGGAACTCGACCTGGCAATGGAACATGTCCGGCAGCCGCAGCCCGCTCGAGCTGCTCCAGTAGAGCGTTGCCTCGGAGCCGCCATGGCCCACGGGCTGCGGCGTCTCGTATTCGAAGATGACTGCGAACGACACGTGGTCCTGGTGGTTGGCGCCGACGCCCGGCAGGTGCTGGACGATGGGGATGCCGTGGCGGCGCAGCTCTTCCTCGGGACCGATGCCCGATTGCATCAGGACTTTGGGCGTGTTCACCGCGCCGAGCGAGAGCACCACCTCCTTGTGCGCGCAGAAGCGCTGCGTCCGGCCGTCCTTCACGGTCTCCACGCCGATGACCCGTTTGCCGTCGAACACCAGGCGGCTGACGAGGGTGTCGGTCAGAACGGTGAGGTTGGATTGACCACGTCGTGGATGCACGTAGGCGCGGTAGATGGAATTGCGCTTCCCGTTCTTGACGATCAGGTCGTTGATCGCGGCACCTCCACGGCCCTCCATCATTTCTCCGTTGGGATTGTCGAAGGTCGGGATGCCCAGATCCTTGGCGGCGCGGATCATGGCGTGGGCGATCGGCTGGGGTTCCCGGGCGGGACCGACGTGAACCGGGCCCCCGGTGCCGCGACGGGCGGCATCGGGCGTGCCCCAGTAGTCCTCGACGCGCTGGTAGATCTTCAGCACGGACTCGTAGCCCCAGGCCGGGTCACCGCTCTCGCTCGCGAAGTCTTCCCAATCGTTCTTGTGGCCGCGGGCCCAGAGCATGACGTTGACGCTGGAGCCGCCGCCGAGGCCGCGACCCATGTTCAAGGGAATCTGCCGGTTGTTGACATGCGGGTTGGGAGCCCCCGCGAAATTCCAGTCGCGATCGCTGCCGAGATTCAGTGGCCAGTTACCGGGCTCGAGCACATTCGGATGCTCGTCATCGCCACCGGCTTCGATGAGCAGGACGCGCGCCTCCGGGTTTTCGGCCAGCCGGCCGGCAACCACGGAACCCGCGGTGCCGGCACCACAGACGATGAAATCGTAGTGGGCGTCGGGAGCTGTCTGAGGAATGGCAGGGGTGTGAGGGCGTTCGTTGGTCGAGGTCATGGTTGGTAGTGCTGAAGGGTTGGACTCACCTCTCGCGACGGGCGAAGGGTAGGCGTGAGTATCTTTCAAAATTATCAAAACTATCAAATTTGCACGAATAAACGACCAATTGGGACGGTCTTTGCAATACATTCGATTGACATAAAGCGCGCTCGCTTAAGCTTCGGGTGTCGCGGATCCCGTGAACAACCCCTACTTTTCGTGATCGAGCCAGATGGAAGACAGCGTCCTGACAACCACGGAGACCGCCAAGCTGCTTGGCATATCCGTTCGTACGGCCCAGCTCCTGATCGAAAGCGGCAGGCTCCCGTCCTGGAAAACGCCGGGGGGACACAGGCGTGTTCACCGGTCCGACGTGGACCTTCTGATGGACCAGTCCCATGCGGCCGGGCATGCCGGCTCGGCAATGGTCCTCGTCGTGACGACAGCGGAGCGGGCACCGCTCTTTCGCCAGCTGTTCGCGAAGATCGGCCATGTGGTGCCTCAGTTCGTGACCAGCACCTGGACGGCCGCGGTGGTCGCGGGAAACCGGCCACCCGCCATCGTCGTGGTGGACCTCGAGGGCTGGAGAAGCGAGGGCGTGGCGCTCTTGCAGAGCATCGCGATGGACAGCCGGCTCAAGAACACGGACTTTCTCGCGGTCCTTCGCGAAGGCGAGACGCTCGATGAGCCACTGCCTTCGAATG
The DNA here is from genome assembly GCA_016806145.1 of Variovorax paradoxus. NCBI lineage: Bacteria > Pseudomonadati > Pseudomonadota > Betaproteobacteria > Burkholderiales > Comamonadaceae > Variovorax > Variovorax paradoxus. Next base: position 446,580 of record CP063167.1, on the reverse strand, counting down.
TGCGTCTCGAGTCACGCAAGACGCTGGCAAGCGTGATCAAGCTCCTGGTGGACGATCCTCGCGATCTGCTCGCCAAGGTTTCGGCCGCTGATTTCCCGGTCGCACCCAACGAGGCGAGCCGGCTGCAGGCCGTGCAGCGCTCGGGCCTCGTGGCAACGCCGGCCGAAGCGGCATTCGATCGAGTGACCTGGCTCGCGGCGGAGGGACTCAAGAGCCCGATCGCGCTGATGACCGTTCTCACGCCCGATCTGCAATGGTTCAAGTCCCGGCAAGGGCTTGACCTGGTCGACACCCCCCGAAGCTGGGCGTTTTGCAATCACACGGTGCTCCAGACGGGTGTCTTCGAAGTCGACGATCTGGCTGCGCATTCGAGCTTCTCGCAGAACCCCGCGGTAGCCCAGGCGCCGTACTTCCGGTTCTACGCGGGAGCGCCCGTCTACGATCCCGATGGCTTCGCCCTGGGATCGATCTGCATCATCGATTTTCATCCGCGCAAGCTGGACAAAAGCCAGCGACGCGTCCTGCTGGAACTCGCGGCGATCGCATCAGACGAAGTGAAGCTCCGGGACGCGATCGCCAAGACCTAGCAGGTCCGCGGAGCGGCTGGGGGCTGGTCGGGCCCGCGTGAGCGCATTCATCGTCTGGGACGCAGCCGCACGGGCATCTGGCTCGGCATCACGGTGAAGGCGTTGATCTCCTCGATCGCGTCGGGCGCGCACGCCAGCTCGATCCGGAAATTCCTCAGCAGGGTCGTCAGTACCAGCCGCATCTGCACGCTTGCGAGATGGCGACCCGGGCAAACGCGTGGCCCGGCACCAAACTGCACAAAGGCTCGGGGCTCGTGCGCAATCCCCTCCCTGCGTTCGAGCCAGCGTCGCGGGTCGAAGCGCAGCGGATCGTGAAAGTTCGACGCATCGACCATGGCCGGGCCCGTGATGAAGTACGCGATGCAGTCCGGTGTGAGCTCGACGCCATCGAGCACCGTCGTCGAAGTCGGCGTGAATGAAAGCATGCCCACCACGGGCTGCAGGCGCTGAGACTCGGTCACCACGGCCTCGAAGAGGTCGAAGTGCTTCAGCAACCCATAGTCGGCGCAGACCACGTCCTGGCCCATCAGCGTGCTCGCTTGAACGGCCAGCTCCTCCTGCAAGGCCGTGTCCGCGCAAAGACGGGGAATGGACCACGCCAGGGAGTGGGCGGTCGTGTCTTCGCCCGCCAGCAACAGCGTCAGCACGTTGGCCGCGATGGCATCGTCGGACAGCGACCGGGCGTCGCCGCCCTCCGCGGATGCGTGCGACTGCGCCATCAGCATGGACTGCAGCAGGTTCGTGGCGGGGTGCGCGGGATTCGCCAGAATCTCTTGGCGCGCGTGGTCGATGAGGCCGCGGACGAAGCCATGGACCTCATCGAGCGCCGCATCCAGCGCGCGATCTTGCGGCAGCTTGAACCAGTTCCAGTACGGCAGCGGCGCGAGCAACCGTTTCATGAACATCGGGAAGATCTTTTTCAGGTGCTGCTGAATGCGGTCCGGGCCCTGTTCCATGGTGTCGGGGTCCGAGCCGAATGCGAGGGCGCAGACGGTATCCACGGTGAAGCCGGTGAGTTCTTCCAGCAAATCCACGACCTGGTCTTCGTCGCTCAGTCGCGCGAGCCGTCGATGCAGGCGCAGCGCGATCGTGCGCATGACAGGAAAGAACGCCGGAAAGTGCGTTCCGTTCAGGGCCTGCATCACCATCCTGCGTTGAGGCAACCAGGCCGCGCCCTCGGCGGCGAACAGACCGCCGATGCGCATCTGATCCAGGACCTCCGAAATGCGCCCTCCGCGGCGAAATCGCTCGGGCCGGTCGCGCATCAACTGTTGGGCGACATGGTGGCTGTCCCAGACCACGACCTGTTTCGGGCCCAGCTTCAGACGGAAGGGCGTGCCATGCTGGGCCCCCCATTGCTCGAACTGCCTGCGAGCCTTGGAGGGATCGATCTGCCACGCGTTGCCAAGGATGGGAATGCCCTTGGGGCCCGGCAGGTCGGAAACGGCGCGAATGCGTTCCGACGTGTACGCGGCAGGGGGCTTGCGGATATCGGATGTCATTTTCTTCGGCGAGTGAGTTCAACGCGCACCTGGCGGTCACCGCGGTCGACCGGATGGGATTCGAGAGATGACCAGGGACAGAAGCAGACGAGGAAGCCCGGCGAGTCGCAGTCCGGCCATTGGAAAGGCAGGACGAGCCGAAGGCCGAAGGCTCTGCGAAGTTTCGGGCGGCAATGCGAAGTTCGCAATGCCTGCACCCCCTTCGTTGCACGGCCGCCGGGACCGTCGCGCAGCCCTACTCCCCAAGGTACGCCGCGCGCACCTTCGGATCGCTGAGCAGCCCCTTGGCATCGCCCGACATGGTGATCAGACCGGACTCCATCACGTAGCCGCGGTCGGCCAGCTGCAGCGCGCGGTTGGCGTTCTGCTCGACCAGCAGGATGGTCACGCCCTGCGCGGCCACGGCCTGCACCACCTCGAAGATCTTGTCGCACATGATCGGCGACAGGCCCATGGTGGGTTCGTCCAGCAGCAGCACCTTGGGGCGTGCCATCAGCGCGCGGCCCATGGCCAGCATCTGCTGCTCGCCGCCCGACATCGTGCCGGCCAGCTGGTCCTTGCGCTCGCGCAGCCGCGGGAAGGTCACGAACACGCGCTCCATGTCGCTCGCGATACCGGCCTTGTCCTTGCGGATGTAGGCGCCGATCTGCAGGTTCTCGGTGATCGTCATGCGCGTGAACACGCCGCGGCCCTCGGGCACCATCACCAGGCCCTCGCCCACCAGGTCCCAGGCGCCGCGGCCCTTGATGCTGCGGCCCAGGAACTCGATGTCGCCCGCGCCCGCGGGCAGCGTGCCGGTGATCGCCTTCATGGTGGTGGTCTTGCCCGCGCCGTTGGAGCCGATCAGCGAGACCAGCTCGCCCTCGCGCACCTCGAAGTCCACGCCCTTGACGGCCTGGATGCCGCCGTAGCCGACCTTCAGGCCGCTGACCTTGAGCAACACCTTGCCCGCGGCCTTGCGTTGCGAAGCGCCCGCCGCGACTTCCTCTTGGGTTTGCACTGCTGCGCTCATCTCAATGTCCTCCGGTGCCGAGGTAAGCCTCGATCACCTTTTCGTTCTTCTGTACGTCCGCCGGCGTGCCTTCAGCGATCTGCTTGCCGTAGTCGAGCACCGTGACGCGATCGCACAGGCCCATGATCAGCTTCACGTCGTGCTCGATGATCAGGATCGTGCGGTCGTCGCGGCGGATGCGGTCGATCAGCTCGCGCAGCTGGACCTTCTCGGTCATGTTCATGCCGGCCGCGGGCTCGTCCAGCGCGATGAGCTGCGGGTCGGTGGCCAGGGCGCGCGCGATCTCCAGGCGGCGCTGGTCGCCGTAGCTCAGGGTGCGCGCCTTGTAGTCGGCGAACTTGCCGATGCCCACGTAGTCGAGCAGTTCCTGCGCGCGTTGCGCAATGGCTTTCTCTTCGGCCTTGAAGGAACTGGTGCGCAGCATCGCGCCGACCACGCCGGAGCGGGTGCGGATGTGGCGACCGACCATCACGTTCTCGAGCGCCGTCATCTCGGCGAACAGGCGGATGTTCTGGAAGGTGCGCGCGATGCCGGCCTTGGCCACCTCGTGCACGGCCGTGGGCTGGTAGGGCTTGCCGGCGAGCTCGAAGCTGCCGCTGTCGGGCGTGTAGAGCCCGGTGATGACGTTGAAGAAGGTGGTCTTGCCGGCGCCGTTAGGGCCGATCAGGCCATAGACCTGGCCGCGCTGGATGGTGATGCCGACGTCGGACAGGGCCTGCAGGCCGCCGAAGCGCTTGGAGATGCCGCGAACGTCGAGGATGGTGTCTGCCTTGCTCATGGGATGCGTCTCCTCGCTCACGGATTGATCGACATGGGACGCGAGGCCGCACCGGGCAGCTCGTCGGCCGGGGTGTCGACGCCCGGTGCGTGGGTCTGCAGCGAGCCCGGCGCCACGGCGGCATGGGCCGGATCGACCGGCACGCCGCCCTTGCGCTGGAGCGTCTTGCCGTGCTCGGGCGAGGGCCACAGGCCGCGCGGGCGCACCAGCATGATGACGATCATGGCCAGCGCGATGAACAGCTGGCGCAGGATGGAAGCGTCGAGGCGCCCGTCGGTCAGCGCCTGCAGCGGGCCGGCGACATAGCGCAGCACCTCGGGCAGGGCCGCCAGCAGCACGGCACCCAGGATCACGCCGGGCAGGTGGCCGATGCCGCCGAGCACGACCATGGCGACGATCATCACCGACTCCATGAGGCTGAACGACTCGGGCGAGACGAAGCCCTGGAAGGCCGCGAACATGGAACCCGACACGCCGCCGAAGCTCGCGCCCATGCCGAAGGCCAGCAGCTTCATGTTGCGGGTGTTGATGCCCATCGCCTTGGCGGCGATCTCGTCCTCGCGGATCGCCATCCAGGCGCGGCCGATGCGCGAGACCTGCAGGCGGTGCGAGATCACGATGGTGACCACCACCAGTGCGAGGAACAGGTAGTAGTACAGCGTGACCGAGGAGATGGTGAAGCCGTCGAACTTCCAGGCCTTGCCCAGGTCCAGGCCCCAGAACTTGATCGAGTCGATCGAGGTGATGCCCTTGGGACCGTTCGTGATGTTGATCGGCTGGTCGAGGTTGTTCAGGAACACGCGGATGATTTCACCGAAGCCCAGCGTGACGATCGCGAGGTAGTCGCCGCGCAGCTTGAGCGTGGGCGCACCCAGCAGCACGCCGAGCAGCGCCGCGAACACGAAGGCCAGCGGTATCACGATCAGCAGCGAGGTGTGCAGGCCGTTCGGGAAGGTGGCCTTGAACCACTCGAAGGTCTCCGACAGGTGGCCCGAGCCCATGAGGGCGTAGAGGTAGGCGCCGACCGCGAAGAAGGCGACGTAGCCCAGGTCGAGCAGGCCGGCGTAGCCGACCACGATGTTCAGGCCCAGTGCGAGCAGCACGTAGAGCAGTGCGATGTCGGCGATGCGCACCCAGGCGTTGCCCTGGCTTTGCAGCAGCAGCGGCAGCGCGAGCACGGCGATGACGCCGACCAGGTAGAGCGCGAGGTTCTTGCTGTTCTTCATGATGGCAAGCTCCTTCAGGCGCGATCGGCCACGCGTTCGCCGAGCAGGCCGGCCGGGCGCAGCGTGAGCATCACGATCAGCACGATGAACGCGAAGATGTCGCTGTAGTTGCTGCCGAGCACGCCACCGGTGAGGGTGCCGATGTAGCCCGAGCCGATGGCTTCGATGAGCCCCAGCAGCAGGCCGCCGACGACCGCGCCCGCGAGGTTGCCGATGCCGCCGAACACGGCCGCGGTGAAGGCCTTGAGGCCGGGCAAAAAGCCCATGGCGTGCTGCGCGATGCCGTAGTTGGAGGCGTACATGACGCCCGCGATGGCCGCGAGCACGGCACCGATGATGAAGGTGGCCGAGATGACCATGTCGGGGCGGATGCCCATCAGCGCGGCCACGCGCGGGTTCTCGGCGGTGGCGCGCATCGCGCGGCCGAGCTTCGTGTAATTGACCAGCCACATGAGGATGGCCAGCGAGACCGCGGTGACGCCGAGGATCATCACCTGCGTCGGCGAGATGACGGCGCCGGCGATGTGGATGGGGTCCGAGGGCAGCAGGGTCGGGTAGGCCTTGTTGGTGGGCTTCCAGATGATCATCGCCAGCGTCTGCAGCAGGATCGACATGCCGATGGCGGTGATCAGCGGTGCGAGCTTGGGCGAGTTGCGCAGCGGCCGGTAGGCGACCTTCTCGATCACGAAGTTCAGCGTGGCGGCGACGACGCACGCGATGACCAGCGCGATGATCAATATCAGCCAGCCCGGCGTGCCGGGCATCGACGACTGCATGAGCCCGATGATGGACCAGCTCGTGAGCGCCCCCACCATGAGCACTTCACCATGCGCGAAATTGATCAGATTGATGATGCCGTACACCATGGTGTAGCCCAAGGCTATCAAGGCGTACATGCTGCCGAGAACCAGACCGTTGATGATCTGTTGGAAAAACTGTTCCATGAAGTCTCCGAGCGCACCCGACGATGCGCTTTTTCTTGTAGTGTTTGGAACCGATCCTCTCGCTCGATCGCTCTGCATGGCAGAGGTGGGAGAAGGATTCGAATCGATGCGCTCAGCCGTTCGCACCGATGCGCGGCCGGCGCCTGGCCGAGGCGTGTGCCGCTCAGTCGCGAGTCATGCCGATGACGGCCTGGGTTGCGGCACTCATGGCCTGTTCCACGACCTGTTCCTTCCATGCGGCGGTGTCCGTGTAGAACGCATCCCGGATCTGATGTTTGATGATCCGTCGTTGCTCGCTCGAGGAATCCGGATGGTTCTCGAGCCATTGGTCGGCGCGCAGCGCATCGATCATCTCGTCGATGGCGACCGTTCCGAACTCCAGGCCCAGCGCCGTGTACTCGGCATGCGGGCATTCTTCATGCGGGGCGTGCCAGAGCAGGCCCTGGAGCGGGGCGGAGGTGGAGCTGCCATCGTCCAGCTGGGTCACGTCCTTTCCCCACCATGACCTGGCCCTCGCGATGCTTGCATCGTCGTGCCGGCAGCCGAAGATCTTCTCGCCCACGCCGCTCGGTCCCAGGCCCGTGTGGATGTCGATCCATGCCAGCTTCGAAGCCTTCGACGCATGCTCGCGAAGAAGCTGGCGTACGACGAGGTTGTTCCAGGTCGGCGCGTTCCCGCCGTAGAAGATGCCGTCCGGATGCCGATACTGCCCGCCGGACGCGGCGGCCTGGTAGGCGGCATGGCCGTGGGCTTCGACATAGCGATCGAGCGCCAGCGCAACCTCAGGCGCCGGGGGCCAGCTGTCCGGCACCAGCCAGTCCGCGATCTCGTCGTAGCCCTCGTTGGGCGGAAGTGCCGCGCCGAAATCGATGAAGTTCCGATTGAGGTCGACGTTCTCGTGCGTGGTGCGCCGCCACCAGGAAAACCCATGGGGATTGAGTGCGTGGACATAGAGCACGGCAACGCCTGCCTGCTTGGCGAAGCGCTGCCACTGCATGTCGCGCAGCATGAACGACTGGATGCCCGACCCGCAGAAGCCTTCGACGCCGTGGCATCCACTGCTGATGATCAGCAGACGGGTCGCCTCCGGAGCGCCGGACCTCGCGATGTCCATCGCGAGCAACTCTCCGTCGCGTCCGCGCTTCGGATGCTCTCTACATTGAAGCGGCAGTCCTGCTTCATCGGATGCGAGCAAAAATTTCCCGCGTGCTTCTTCGTAGGTCTGTGAAAAGTGCTGCTCGATGGCCGAAGTCATGGATGAAAAGCCTTTGTTCTCTTGAAAGCGCAAGCCGCTCGGGACTCGAGCGCTGCTAGATGCACGCGATGGCCATCAAGTCGCGGATCTGGGCGGCGGTCAGCGCGTCGGAGGGGACTGCCCGGTCCAGTTCCAGCCTGGCAGGAAGAAGGAGCGCCGCGCCCGTCAATTCGATCCGACGCCGGCTGATGTCGTTCAGCAGCAGGCTCAGCAGCATCCGCACGCGCTGGCCGCCCTCATCCGCTCCACAGGTTGAGAGGAGGCGCTCGATCACGTCGTTCCAGGACGTGATGAGCTCCTGAATGGACTGGTCGAGGGCCTCTACCGATGCGGCATCCAGTGGTTTCACCTCGACGCTCCTTGAAGTGACGCTGCGAGGAAGGCCAGCACGTGCTCGGTGCTGTGGATCAGCCGTTGCGGAACAGGAAGCTGTAGGCGTTGAGCGCCGGCACGCCGCCCAGGTGCGCATACAGCACCTTCGAGCCGGCCGGGAATTCGCCCAGGCGCACCTTCTCGATCATCCCGTGCATCGACTTGCCCTCGTACACCGGGTCGGTCAGCATGCCCTCGAAGCGCGCGCTCAGGCGGATCGCCTCCAGCGTGCCCTCGTTCGGCAGGCCGTACTCGGGGCCGCCGAAGCGGCGGTCGAGCACCACGTCCTGCTCGGTGATGTCGCGGCCCAGCTCGACCAGTTCGGCCGTGTTGCGCGCGATGCGCAGGATCTGTTCGAAGGTCTGCTGCGGCTTGGCCGAGGCGTCGATGCCGATCACGCGGTCGGCCCGGCCGTCCGCCGCGAAGCCGACAACCATGCCGGCCTGCGTGCTGCCGGTCACGGCGCAGACCACGATGTAGTCGAACTTGAAGCCGAGCTCGGCTTCCTGTTGCCGCACCTCTTCGGCGAAGCTGACAAACCCCAGGCCGCCCAGCGGATGCTCGGAACAGCCCGCGGGGATCGGGAACGGCTTGCCGCCGGCGGCGCGCACGTCCTCCATCGCCTGTTCCCAGCTCTTGCGGATGCCGATGTCGAAGCCGGCCGCGTCGAGCCGCACGTCGGCGCCCATGATGCGCGACATCTCGATGTTGCCCACGCGGTCGTACACCGCGTCGGAGTAGTTGACCCAGTTCTCCTGCACCAGCACGCACTTCAGGCCCAGGTGCGCGGCCACCGCGGCCACCTGGCGGGTCTGGTTCGACTGGATGCCGCCGATCGACACCAGCGTGTCGTAGCCACCCTCGAGTGCCTCGGGGATCAGGTACTCGAGCTTGCGCGTCTTGTTGCCGCCGAAGGCGAGGCCGCTGTTGCAGTCCTCGCGCTTCGCATAGAGCTCGACCTTGCCGCCGAGGTGGGCGCTCAGGCGCTTGAGCGGATGGATCGGCGTCGGGCCGAAGGTCAGTGGATAGCGTGGGAACTTGTTCAGATTCATGGCCATGACTTGGGTTGGTTGAAAGTGGATCCGTGCATCTCGTTCGCGAAGCACGCATGCATCGCGCACACCTCGATACCAAACAGCGGACGATGAGAATCTTAGAGATATTCCCCTGAACAAGGATTGCAAATAAAATAGCAAAGGCAAAATCAATAATTTGAAAAATCGATATTCAACTAATTTAAGTTCGCCATGCCTGAAAAACGCGCAACAAAAGTTCTTCGCCAGAATGTCGAAGCGGTGCCCAGCCTCGACAAGCTCGATCGCACCGACCGAGCCATCCTGAAAGCGTTGCAGAGGGATGCGTCCCTTTCGAACGTGGCACTCGCGGAGAAGGTGAGCCTCAGTGCCCCTGCCTGTCTGCGCAGGGTCGAGCGGCTGAAGGAGCTCGGGCTCATCAAGGGGATCGTCGCGCTGCTGAATCCCCAGGCATTGGACGTAGGCACGCTGGTGATGATCGGCGTGATGCTCGATCGTTCGACGCCGGATTCATTCACCGCGTTCGAAGAGGCGGTGCACAAGGTTTCGGGCTGTCTGGAATGCCACGTCGTGACCGGCGAGTTCGACTACTTCATGCTCGTGCGAACGCGCGACAACGAAAGCTACAACCGCCTCCACGCGGAGCAGCTGCTGTATCTGCCCGGCGTTCGGCAGATCCGTACCTTCATGGTGCTCAAGCAGGTTCTGTCGACCACGTACCTGCCCGTCTAGCATCGAAAAAGAACTTTCATTCTCGACGCGCAATGAATCGTCGATATCTGCATATCGCTCCAAACATTCATCGAGAGAAGATCGTTTTTCAGTCTTTTTCGTTTGTCGTTCGAAGGAATTACGCAAGCACATTCAAAGCCATCAAAACTACGATTCCCGGCCTGGCAACGCCTTGATCTCCAGGGCTTGCTGCACGCATCCAAGATCAATGAGGAACATTGCATGGCTGAGAATCTGACTGGTTTTGTCCCCCTGGCGAGCGCGAGCAATGGCCGCCTTCGCCTCTACACCATCGCGCTGGTGCTCGTGCTCCTGGCGGAGTTCATCGGCAACATCAGCCTGCAGTTGGGACCGGCGCGGATCGTGCTGTTGCCCCTGCTATGGGCCTTGCTCATGGGAGCGACGCTGGGGCTGCTCCAGCATCGGATGCCTCCCGCCTTGCGAGTCACCACCGACATGCAGGGCCTGGCCGCAACCATTCTTCAGCCCGCGTTGCTGATGTTCATCGCGAAGCTCGGATTGCTGGTGGGCGGCTCGATCCCGAAACTCGCGGCCGCGGGATGGGCACTCGTGTTCCAGGAGTTCGGACATTTCTTCGGGACCATGGTCCTGGGACTGCCGATCGCATTGCTGCTAGGCATCAAGCGTCAGGCGGTGGGTGCCACCTTCTCCGTGGGCAGGGAACCAAGCCTGGCGATCATCAGCGAGAAATACGGAATGCAATCGCCCGAGGGACACGGCGTTCTCGCCGAATACCTCACCACCGCGGTCTTTGGAGCGATCTTCATGGCCATCCTCGCGGGTGTGCTGGCGAGTCTCAAGATCTTCGACCCGCTGGCATTGGCGATGGGGGCGGGCGTGGGGTCCGGCAGCATGATGGCGGCCGCGGCCGCGTCGATCGCCGCGCAGCAGACACCCGAGGTCGCCAAGGAGGTCATCACCTTCGCCGCGGCAAGCAACCTGATCACGACCACCGTCGGCACCTACTTCACGCTGTTCCTCTCCTTGCCGTTCACGGCCTGGCTCTACAAGGTGCTCGAGCCCCGGATCGGCCGGACCACCTCGGCCAGCGTCGAGAGTTCGGATCTGTCGGGTCATCTGCACTCGGAACATGCCGCACCTGCGTTCGGCGCCCGCCTGTTCACCTGGATTGCCGTTGCGATCTTCGCGCTCGGAGGAAACTGGATCACCTATCACGCCGCAGCCTCCGATCCGTCGGTGCTGGGTGGCATGGGCATCGTGATCGCCGTGGTGATCGTCGGCGACATGCTGTACCGATTGACCCGGCGCAAGGTCCCCGCCGTCGTATGGGTGTCGCTCGTGGGGATGACGTTGACGTATCCCGCATTTCCGGGAGCCGCGGTCGTCGCCGACATGACCGGCAAGATCAATTTCCTCGCACTCGCCACGCCGATCCTGGCGTTCGCGGGTCTTTCGATCGCCAAGGATGTCCCCGTCCTGCGCCGCCTCGGCTGGCGCATCGTCGTGACCTCGTTCGCGGCCAACGCCGGCACCTTTCTCGGTGCCACCGTCGTGGCGCAGTTCTTCATGCACAAGCCCGTGTAGCAGGACTCCCGGGGTCGGGCCGCAACGGCTCGGCCGATGGAGCTTCCACGCGGGTCTTCCTTCGCGCCGCGCATCTCCCCGACGCCAGACGAAGCGAACGCGTTGTCGACGCGAGATTCAGCGCGAATCGACACCTTCCAGATCGAGACATCCATTTCATGAAAACCATCGACCACGAAATCCCGCAGCCAGCCTTTGCCGATGCGAGTGCGCTGTCGCACGACCCCGATCCCGCCGAGACCGCCGAATGGCGCGAGTCCTTCCTCGCGCTGGCGCAGGTCCATGGCCCGCAGCGCGCGCGCCAGATGCTCGACGAACTCGCGCGGCTCGCGCGCCAGCAGCGCATCGGCTGGCAGCCGGAGCTGTCGACGCCGTACGTCAACACCATCGCGGCCGAGGACCAGCCGCCGTTCCCGGGCGACCTCGCCGTCGAGGAGAAGCTGGCCTCGCTGATGCGCTGGAACGCGCTCGCGATGGTGGCCAAGGCCAACCAGGCCTATGGCGAGCTCGGTGGCCACATCGCGAGCTACGCGAGCGCGGCCGACCTGTTCGAGACCGGCTTCAACCATTTCTTCCACGCGCGCAGCGCCGCCCATGGCGGTGACCTCGTGTTCTTCCAGCCGCACAGCGCGCCGGGCGTCTATGCACGCGCCTACCTCGAAGGGCGCCTGAGCGAAAGCGACCTCGCGCACTACCGCCAGGAACTCACCGCGCCCGCCTTCGTCGACGGCAGCGGCGCGCGCGGCCTGTGCAGCTATCCCCATCCCTACCTGATGCCGGACTTCTGGCAGTTCCCCACCGGCTCGATGGGGATCGGTCCGATCAGCTCGATCTACCACGCGCGCTTCATGCGCTACCTCTCGCACCGCAACCTGCTCAACTGCGAAGGCCGAAAGGTCTGGGGCGTGTTCGGCGACGGCGAGATGGACGAGCCCGAATCGATGAGCGCGCTGACCCTGGCCGCGCGCGAGAAGCTCGACAACCTCGTGTGGGTGGTCAACTGCAACCTGCAGCGCCTCGACGGCCCGGTGCGCGGCAACGGCCGCATCATCGACGAGCTCGAGAAGCTGTTCGCGGGCGCCGGCTGGAACGTCATCAAGCTGGTCTGGGGCAGCGACTGGGACGGCCTGTTCGCGCGCGACACCAGCGGTGCGCTGGCGCGCGCCTTCGCCGCCACCGTCGACGGCCAGATGCAGACCTTCGCGGCCAAGGACGGGCGCTTCAACCGCGACAACTTCTTCGGCCAGAACCCCGAGCTCGCGCGCCTGGCCGAGGGCATGACCGACGAGCAGATCGACCGACCGCCTCAAGCGCGGCGCGGGGCACGACCTCGTGAAGATCCATGCCGCCTATGCCGCGGCCGCCGCCCACAAGGGCCGGCCCACCGTGATCCTGGCCCACACCAAGAAGGGCTACGGCATGGGCAGCGCGGCCCAGGGCAAGATGACCACGCACTCGCACAAGAAGATGGGCGAAGTCGACCTGATCGAGTTCCGCGACCGCTTCGACCTGCCGCTGAGCGACGCGCAGGCCGCCGCCATGGACTTCTACCGCCCGGCCGAGGACAGCGCCGAGATGCGCTACCTGCGCCAGCACCGCGAGGCGCTCGGCGGCGCCATGCCGCGCCGCGAAACCGCCTGCGAGCCCGTGGCCAAGCCCGAGCTCGCGAACTACGCGCAGTTCGCGGTCGCGGCCGCCGGCAAGGAGATGAGCACCACCATGGCCTTCGTGCGCCTCTTGGGCAACCTGCTCAAGGACAAGGCGCTGGGCCCGCGCATCGTGCCGATCGTGGCCGACGAGGCGCGCACCTTCGGCATGGCGAACCTGTTCAAGCAGGTCGGCATCTATTCGAGCGTGGGCCAGCGCTACGCGCCCGAGGACATCGGCTCGGTGCTGAGCTACCGCGAGGCCACCGACGGCCAGATCCTCGAGGAAGGCATCAGCGAGGCCGGCGCCATCGCGAGCTGGACCGCCGCGGCCACCAGCTACAGCGTGCACGGCCTGGCGATGCTGCCGTTCTACATCTACTACTCGATGTTCGGCTTCCAGCGCGTGGGCGACGCGATCTGGGCCGCGGCCGACCAGCGCGCGCGGCTTCCTGCTCGGCGCCACCTCGGGGCGCACCACGCTCGGCGGCGAGGGGCTGCAGCACCAGGACGGCAGCAGCCACCTCGTGGCCGCGACCATTCCCAACTGCAAGGCCTACGACCCGGCCTACGCGGGCGAGATGGCGGTGATCGTCGACGCGGGCATCCGCGAGATGATGGTCGAGCAGCAGGACGTGTTCTATTACGTCACGCTGATGAACGAGAACTACGCGCAGCCCGACGTGCCCGCGGGCGCCGAGGCCGACATCCTGCGCGGCTGCTATCGCTTCGGCACCTACGCGCCGGCCGCGGGCAAGGCGAAGAAGAAGGTCACGCTGATGGGTTCGGGCGCGATCCTCACCGAGGTGGTGAAGGCCGCGCAGCTGCTGGCCGACGAGGGCATCGAGGCCGAGGTGTTCAGCGTCACGAGCTGGAGCGAGCTCGCGCGCGACGGCCTGGCCTGCGAGCAGCGCGCCATCGCGGGCGAGCAAACGGGCGAGGACGCCGGCGAAGCCTTCGTCGCGCGCCAGCTCGGCCAGGGCAAGGCGCCGATCGTCGCTGCCACCGACTACGTGCGCGCCGTGCCCGAGAGCATCCGCGCCTTCCTGCCCGCGGGCCGGCGCTACCTCACGCTGGGCACCGACGGCTTCGGGCGCAGCGACACGCGCGCCGCGCTGCGCGGCTTCTTCGGCGTCGACGCGCAGAGCATCGCCCACGCCGCCAGGGCTTCCTTGGCGGGAACAACCCTCCAACATCCGAAGGTGGACGCATGAGCGCCGAAATGATCGATATCCAGGTGCCCGACATCGGCGACTTCAAGGATGTCGCGGTGATAGAGGTGCTGGTCAAGCCCGGCGACGCCATCGAGGTCGAGCAGTCGCTGATCACGGTCGAATCGGACAAGGCCTCGATGGAGATCCCGTCGTCGGCCGCCGGCACGCTCAAGGAACTCAAGGTCAAGGTCGGCGACGTCGTCAACATCGGCGACCTGATCGCGGTGATCGAAGGCGCCGCCCCCGCTGCAGGCGCCGCGCCCGCACCGGCGCCGGCGCCCGCGGCTGCAGTGGCCGCCGCGCCCGCACTGGCTCCGGCCGCTCCCGCGTCGGCCGTCGCCGCGCCGCACGATCCCACCAGGAGCCCGTCGGCCGGCCTGCCGCACGCCTCGCCCTCGGTGCGCAAGTTCGCGCGCGAGCTCGGCGTGCCGCTCGAGGAGGTCAAGGGTTCCGGTCCCAAGGCTCGGATCACGCAGGAAGACGTCCAGGGCTTCACCAAGGCCGTGATGAGCGGCCAGGCCACCACCAAGGCTTCCGCCGCGGCCAAGCCCGCGGGCGGTGGCGGTGCCGACGGCGCCGCGCTGGGCCTCTTGCCCTGGCCGAAGGTCGACTTCACGAAGTTCGGCACGGTCGAGCGCAAGGACCTGTCGCGCATCAAGAAGATCAGCGGCGCGAACCTGCACCGCAACTGGGTGATGATCCCGCACGTCACGAACAACGACGATGCCGACATCACCGAGCTCGAAGCCTTCCGCGTTGCCACCAACAAGGAGAACGAGAAGTCGGGCGTGAAGGTCACGATGCTGGCCTTCGTGATCAAGGCGGTGGTCTCGGCGCTCAAGAAGTTCCCCGAGTTCAACACCAGCCTCGACGGCCAGGGTGACCAGGCCGTGCTGGTCTACAAGCAGTACTTCCACATCGGCTTCGCGGCCGACACGCCCAACGGCCTCGTGGTGCCGGTGCTGCGCGATGCCGACAAGAAGGGCATCCTGCAGATCAGCCAGGAGATGGGCGAGCTCGCCAGGAAGGCGCGCGACGGCAAGCTTGGCGCGGCCGACATGCAGGGCGGCTGCTTCTCGATCAGCTCGCTCGGCGGCATCGGCGGCACGCACTTCACGCCGATCATCAACGCTCCCGAAGTGGCCATCCTCGGCCTCTCGAAGAGCGCGATGAAGCCGGTGTGGGACGGCAGGCAGTTCGTGCCGCGCCTGATCCTGCCCATGAGTCTGAGCTGGGATCACCGGGTGATCGACGGGGCGGCGGCAGGGCGCTTCAATGCGTACCTGTCGCAGCTGCTGGCCGACTACCGGAGGATCCTGCTGTGAGCGAACAACAGGGCAAGGCGCCCGGCTCCAGCCATGCCGGCAAGGTCGACGTCGAATGCGATGTCATCGTGCTGGGCGCCGGCCCCGGCGGCTACTCGGCCGCCTTCCGCGCCGCCGACCTCGGCCTGAAGGTCGTGCTGATCGAGCGCTACGCCACCCTCGGCGGCGTCTGCCTCAACGTCGGGTGCATCCCCTCGAAGGCGCTGCTGCACGTGGCCTCGGTGATGGACGAGGTCAAGCACTTCGCCGACCTCGGCGTGAGCTTCGCCGCGCCCACGGTTGACCGCGCCAAGCTGCTGGGCCACAAGAACAAGGTGGTGGGCAAGCTCACGAGCGGCCTCACCGCCATGGCCAAGATGCGCAAGGTCACGGTGCTGCGCGGCGTGGGCAACTTCGTCGACCCGCATCACCTCGAGATCGAGGAGACCTCGGGCACCGGCTGGGACACCACCGGCAGCAAGCAGACCGTGAAGTTCCGCAGCGCCATCATCGCCGCCGGCTCGCAGGCCGTGAGCCTGCCCTTCATGCCGAAGGACCCGCGCGTGGTCGACTCCACCGGCGCGCTCGAGCTCGGCACCGATCCCAAGCGCATGCTGATCCTGGGCGGCGGCATCATCGGCCTCGAGATGGGCACGGTGTATTCCTCGCTGGGCGCGCGCCTCGACGTGGTCGAGATGCTCGACGGCCTGATGCAGGGCGCCGACCGCGACCTGGTGAAGGTCTGGCAGAAGATGAACGCGCCGCGCTTCGACAACCTCATGCTCAAGACCAGGACGGTCGGTGCCGAGGCCACGAAGGAGGGCATCAAGGTCACCTTCGAGGGCGAGAACGCGCCCAAGGAACCGCAGGTCTACGACCTGGTGCTGCAGGCGGTGGGCCGCAGCCCCAACGGCAAGAAGATCGGCGCCGAGAAGGCCGGCGTGGCCGTTGGCGAGCGCGGCTTCATTCCGGTCGACATCCAGATGCGCACCAACGTACCGCACATCTTCGCCATCGGCGACATCGTCGGCCAGCCGATGCTGGCCCACAAGGCGGTGCACGAGGCGCACGTGGCGGCCGAGGTGATCGCGGGCGAGCTCAAGGGCGACAAGGACCTGGCGAGCGCGGCCTTCAATGCCCGCGTGATCCCGAGCGTGGCCTACACCGACCCCGAGGTGGCGTGGGTGGGCCTGACCGAGGACCAGGCCAAGGCCGAGGGCATCAAGGTCAAGAAGGGCCATTTCCCGTGGACCGCCTCGGGCCGCGCGATCGCCAACGGCCGCGACGAGGGCTTCACCAAGCTGCTGTTCGATGCCGAGACGCACCGCATCCTCGGTGGCGGCATCGTCGGCACCCATGCGGGCGACATGATCGGCGAGATCGCGCTGGCCATCGAGATGGGCGCCGACGAGATCGACATCGGCAAGACCATCCATCCGCACCCGACGCTGGGCGAGAGCATCGGCATGGCGGCGGAAGTGGCGCACGGGACCTGCACCGACCTGCCGCCGCAGAAGCGCTGAACGAGCGGGGCCTGTCAAGGACAGATCGACAGCCCACGTGTTGCCGGGCTCATGTCCGACGAGCTGGTACCTCCCGCTTCCATAGCTTGGCAGCCTCCCACTGCGGTTGTGCAAAGTTGTGCAAGTGAGCCGGAGTACCTCCAGCCAAGGACCACGATGACCGATTCCATGAACGAAGCCGCCTGCGCGCGGCGGGCGCCTTCGCGCCATCTGCTGTGCTTGCGGATCAACGGCACGCCGCATGCGCTCGAGGTCGAGGCCTGGGTCAGCCTGCTCGACCTGCTGCGCGACCGGCTCGGCCTGACCGGGACCAAGAAGGGCTGCGACCATGGTCAGTGCGGCGCCTGCACGGTGCTGGTGGACGGCCGCCGGATCAATGCCTGCCTGCGCCTGGCCGCGATGTGCGAGGACGCCGAGGTCACCACCATCGAAGGCCTGGCGCGGGGCGACGAACTGCATCCGCTGCAGCGCGCCTTCGTGGCGCACGATGCGCTGCAGTGCGGCTACTGCACGCCGGGCCAGATCTGTTCCGCGCTCGGGCTGCAGAACGAAGGCCAGGCCACCACGCTGGACGAAGTGCGCGAGCTGATGAGCGGCAACCTGTGCCGCTGCGGGGCCTATCCGCAGATCGCCGCCGCGGTGTCCGAGGTCGTGTTGCAGGCGCGCGAGCGATGAACCCGTTCACCCTCGTCGCATCCGCCAGCCTCGAGCAGGCGTTGAGCGACTTCACGCCCGGCAGCCAATGGATCGCCGGCGGCACCAACGTGCTCGACCTGATGAAGGAAGGCGTGGCGCGACCGGCCCGGCTGATCGACATCACCCGGCTCGGCCTCGACCGCATCGAAGCGGACGAGTGTGGTGGCTTGCACCTCGGTGCGCTGGCGCACAACGCCGACACGGCCTGGCATCCGCTGGTGCGCGAGGGCTACCCGCTGCTCGCGGCGGCGATCCTCGCGGGCGCCTCGCCGCAGTTGCGCAACATGGCGACCAACGGCGGCAACATGCTGCAGCGCACGCGCTGCGTCTACTTCTACGACATCGGCGTGCCCTGCAACAAGCGCGCGCCCGGCAGCGGCTGCCCCGCCATCGGTGGCCTGAGCCGGCAACATGCGGTGCTGGGCGCGAGCGATCACTGCATCGCGACCCACCCATCGGACATGTGCGTGGCACTGGCGGCGCTCGGTGCGGTGGTGCATGTGCGCTCCGCGCGCGGGGCGCGCGCGATCGCCTTCGCCGACTTCCACCGCCTGCCCGGCGACGAGCCGCAGCGCGACTCGACGCTCGGGGAGGGCGAACTGATCACGCACATCGAGCTGCCGCCCGCGCGCGAGTTCGCCGCGCACAGCGCCTACCTCAAGGTACGCGACCGGGCCTCCTATGCCTTTGCGCTGGTGTCGGTCGCGGCCGCGCTGGCATTCGACGAGGCCGGCGGCATTCGCGCCGCGCGCGTGGCCCTGGGCGGCGTGGCCCACAAGCCGTGGCGAAGCACCGAGGCCGAGGCCCTGCTGACGGGGCGCCAGCCATCGCACGAGAACTTCGCGCTGGTGGCCGACCAGCTGCTGCGCGGCGCCACATCGCAGGGTCGGAACGACTTCAAGATTCCGATGGCGCATCGCGCGATCGTCCGCGCGCTCGCGACCGCCGCGGCCGGCACCGCGCTCACCGCCCCGAACGACGGCCCGGGCCGTCCCGATCTCAAGGACATCGCATGACCCACGCCCGAACCGCCATGGCCGTCCCGGTGGCCGATCCCGGCACCGGCCCCGTTCGCATCGGCGATCCGGTCTCGCGCATCGACGGCCGCGCGAAGGTCACGGGCGCGGCGCGCTACGCGGCCGAGCATCCGGCCGAGGGACTGGCGTACGGCGTGGTGGTCAACAGCACCATCGCCAAGGGCCGGATCGCGCGCATGGACCTCGAGCGCGCGCTGGCCGTTCCCGGCGTGCTCGACGTGATCACGCACGAGCGGCGGCCCAGCTCGCGCTCGCTCGGCATCTTCTACAAGGACATGACGGCGCCGGGCGGTTCGCCGTTCAAGCCGCTGCACGATGCGCAGGTGCGCTACAGCGGCCAGCCGGTGGCGCTGGTGATCGCCGACAGCTTCGAGGCCGCGCGGCATGCGGCGCGGCTGGTGGAGGTGTCGTACCTGCGCGAGCCGCACGAGACCGACCTGCTCGAGCACACGCACCGCGCGAAGACACCGAGCCGGCTGAAGGCGGGCTATTCGCCGCCGCCCAAGGAGAAGGGCGATGCGCAGGCGGCCTTCGATGCCGCGCCGGTGAAGATCAGTGCCGACTACTACAGCGGCGTCGAGCACCACAACCCGATGGAGATGTTCGCGACCACCGTGATCCGCGGGGAGGACGGCGGCTACATGGTCTACGACAAGACGCAGAGCTCGCAGAACAGCCGCTGGTACGTGTCGCACGTGTTCGGCCTGCCGAAGAAGAAGGTCACGGTGCGCAATCCCTACGTTGGCGGCGCCTTCGGCGCGGGCCTGCGGCCGCAGTACCAGCTGGTGCTGGCGATGATGGGCGCGATCCATCTGAAGCGCTCGGTGCGCGTGGTGCTCACGCGCCAGCAGATGTTCAGCTTCGGCCACCGGCCCGAGACGGTGCAGCGCGTGCAGCTCGCGGCCGACGGCGACGGCCGCCTGCGCTCGATCGCGCACACGGCGATCGCCGAGACCTCGCGCTTCGAGGACTATGTCGAGGTCGTCGTGAACTGGTCGGGCCAGCTCTATGCCTGCGACAACATCAAGCTCGACTACAAGCTGGTCGCGCTCGACCAGTACAGCCCGCTCGACATGCGCGCGCCCGGCGCCGCGCATGGCGTGCATGCGCTCGAGGTGGCGATGGACGAACTGGCGCATGCGCTGCGCATGGACCCGCTCGCGCTGCGGCTGCGCAACTATGCCGAGCGCAACCCGATCGACGACATGCCGTACTCCACGAAGGAGCTGCGCGCCTGCTACGAGCAGGGCGCGGCGCGCTTCGGCTGGTCGCGGCGCGCCCCCATGCCGCGCGCCACGCGCGAGGGCCACGAATGGGTCGGCTGGGGCATGGCGACCGGCACCTGGGACGCGCTGCAGATGTTCGCGCGCGCGAAGGCGGTGCTCGGTGCCGACGGCCATCTGCGCGTGAGCAGTGCCGCCACCGACATCGGCACCGGCACCTACACCGTCATGTCGATGATCGCCGCGGCGGCGATGGGCCTGCCGCTCGAGCAGGTGCGCTTCGAGCTCGGCGATTCGACGCTGCCGGTGGCGCCGATCGAAGGCGGCTCCTCGCACGTGTCGACCGTGGGCTCGGCGGTGCAGGGTGCGTGCGACAAGCTCAAGCGCCGCCTGTTCCGGCTGGCGCGCGGCATCTCGGGCTCGCCGTTCGCGAAGGCGAGGTTCTCCGAGGTGGAGTTCGCCGACGGCGCGATCAGGCTGCGCGACTCGGCGAACGTGTCGCTGCCTCTGACCGCGGTGGTTGCCGCCAACGGCGGGCGCGCGGTCGAGGAGAAATACCTGCTGCTGCCCAGCGTGCTCAAGCAGCGTAAATACGTGCGCGCCACGCACTCGGCCGTGTTCTGCGAGGTCAAGGTGGACGAGGAGCTCGGCACCGTGCGCGTGACCCGCGTGGTGAGCGCCATTGCGGCGGGCCGCATCATGAGCGCCAAGACCGCGCGCAGCCAGGTCACCGGCGCGGTGGTCTGGGGCATCAGCCAGGCGCTGCACGAGGAGACGCATTCGGACCACCGGCTGGGCCGCTTCATGAACCACAGCTTCGCCGAATACCACGTGGCGGTGAACGCGGACATCCACGACATCGACGTGATCTTCGTGCAGGAGGATGACCGGGTGGTGAGCGAGCTCGGTGCCAAGGGCGTGGGCGAGATCGGCATCGTGGGCGTGGCGGCCGCGGTGAGCAACGCGATCTTCCATGCCACCGGCAAGCGCATACGCAGCACGCCGATGACGCCCGAGAAGGTCATGCGTTAGGGCTGCAAGGCGACCACGGGCAGCGGGAGGGGTGCAGGGGGCTCACGGCGCCAGCCGCGTGAACACATAGTCCCTGTCCTTCACCCGCGCCGCATGGCAGGCAAAGCAGGTCTGGTGCTGCGCGATGTCCACCGGCTTCCCGTCGACGAAGCGGCCGAAGCCCCAACCGCCGGTGGCGGCGTATCTCTTCGAGTCTTTCACCATCACCTGCACCGTGGTCGCCATGCCCGGCACCAGCGCGGGCTCGAAGTCCGGCGACTGCACGTGCTTCCACGCGAGCTTGGTCAGCACCGTGCCATCGGGGAAGGGGAGCGCTCCCTTCTTGTAAGCGTCGACGGCGGTCTTGTTGCCGAGCACCACGCGCAGTTCGTTGAGCGGCTCGGACTCCAGCGCGGGCGCGATCAGCTGCCATTCGCGATAGCCCTTGGGGATCGTCACACCATAGATCGGCGACGCGGCGGAGGTGGACGTCGAGGCGGCGGGCTTGCCGTCCGCGGCGATCGACACGGCCGCGAACACGCAGGCACCGAGCGCGAGCGCTACGGCGGCGATTTCCATGCGGATGTTTTTCATCGAAGGCTTCCTTGAAGTGGGGGCGCCGCGATTCTTCGGTGTCTCGAAGCGCGAAGGCGCGTCCTTCGTATGCCCGTGTATCCGCGCCGTGCGCGCGACACAGTGCGATTCGCCCGGGCACTGCGGCGATGTCATGCAGTTTGAACGACGGTGCCATGGAAGCCACGCGCCCGCGCCGATCCAATCGATTGCGTTGACATGTCATCGGGCGCATGTCCGAACACAAGAGGCACACCATGGATTTCGAACTCGACCCCGCGCAACGCGATCTTCAGCAGCGCGCGCGCAGCTTCATCAAGACGGTCGTCCTGCCGCATTACCGCGAATGGCCGGTCGCCAACTGCGACTACAGCCCCGAGCTCAATGCCCACCTCAAGGGCAAGCTGGCCGAGTACGGCCTGGCCAAGCTGATCGTGCCCAAGGAATTCGGCGGCCAGGGCCTGGGGCCGATGGAGGACGTGATCGTGCTGGCCGAGTTCTCGAAGTCGCCGCGCCGCATGCCCGGCGGGCCGTTCGCGCCCTGGCCGGTGCTCTACCAGGCACCCGAGAAGATCCGCGAGAAGTACCTCTATCCGGTGCTCGAGGGCAAGACGGGCTGGTCGATGTGCTTCACCGAACCCGAGGCCGGCTCCGATCTCGCGGGCATCCGCACGACGGCGGTGCGAAAGAGCGACCACTGGGTGCTCAACGGCACGAAGATGTGGCGCA
This sequence comes from Variovorax paradoxus, assembly GCA_016806145.1. Taxonomy (NCBI): domain Bacteria; kingdom Pseudomonadati; phylum Pseudomonadota; class Betaproteobacteria; order Burkholderiales; family Comamonadaceae; genus Variovorax; species Variovorax paradoxus. Next base: position 424,616 of record CP063167.1, on the reverse strand, counting down.
CCGGCCATCACTTCGCGTCGTACACGGCGGTCGCGGCGGTTACCGATCCAAGCAAGGGGCCGAAGGGCATCAGCGTGTTCCTGGTCGACAACGACACGCCGGGCTTCACGAAGTCGCGCGACATCCCGGTGATCGCGCGGCAATGGGGCACGGAGCAGGAGGTGCGGCTCGAGAACGTGATCGTGCCGGCCGAGAACCTGCTGGGCGCGGAGGGCGAGGGCTTCTCCATCGCGCAGCACCAGTTCAACCGCTTCCGCCTGCGCCTGGGCGGCACCGCGCTCGGCATGGCCGAGCGCAGCCAGGAGCTGGCGGTCGAATACGCGCGCGAGCGCAAGGTGTTCGGCAAGGCGCTCGGCGACAACCAGGCGATCCAGTGGATGCTGACCGACAACCAGTACGACATCGAGTCGATCCGCCTCAACACCTACTACGCGGCCTGGATGGTCGCGCGCGGCGGCTACTCGGCTTCGCGGATGCAGGCGGCCATGGTGAAGGCCTACTGCGTGGATGCGGGGTTGCGCGTGATCGACCGCTCGATGCAGGTGCTGGGCGGGCGCGGCCTCGCGATCGAGGACTATCCCTTCTTCGACTTCCACAACCTGCTGCGCATGTGCAAGCAGATGGAAGGCTCGACCGAGATCATGAAGATCGTGATGGCGCGCGAGATCCTGTCGGGCGAGTTGAACTGAGGAAGAAAACGGCGGCCCGGGCGGCCGCCGCCTTCACGCGACCACGACGATCTTGCCGAGCGCGCCGCGCGCGTCGAGCCGCGCGATGGCCGAAGGCGCATCGGCCAGCGCGAAGGTCTCGGTCACTTCGGGCTGCAGCAGGCCCTCGCGCCACATCGCGAGCAGCGAGTGCACGTTGCGGTCGTTGAGCTTCGGGTCTTCCTGCACGAAGCTGCGCCAGTCCACGCCGACGATGTGGCGGCTCTTGAGCAGCGCCAGGTTGAGCGGCACGCTCGGGATGCCGGCGGTGAAGCCCACCACCAGGTGGCGGCCGCCGCGGCGCAGGCTGCGCAAGGCGGGTTCGGTGTAGCCGCCGCCGACCGGATCGAACACCACGTCGCAGCCGTCGCCGCCCACCGCCTCCTTGATGCGCCGCGCGAGCGCCTGCTGCGCCTCCCTGCCTTCGACCTGCTGGTCGTAGACCAGGCCGCCCGACGCGCCGCGCGCCATCGCGAAGGCCAGCTTGGAAGGCGAGGACACGGCGGCCACCACGCGCGCGCCCAGCGCATGCGCGACCTCGACCGCGGCCGAACCCACGCCGCCCGCGGCGCCGAGCACCAGCACCGTCTGCCGCGCGCGCAACTGGGCGGCGTCGCACAGCGCGTGGTAGGCGGTGGCATAGGCGAACATGAAGGCGGCCGCCTGCGTGCGCGGCGTGTCGGCCGGCACGCGCACGCAGCGCTGTTCGGCCACCGCGATGCGATCGGCCATGGCGCCCCAGCCGCAGCGGCCGATGACGAGGTCGCCCTCGCGCAGGCCCGACACGCCCGGGCCCGCCTGCTCCACGACCCCGCAGAACTCGCTGCCCGGAACGAAGGGCCGCTCGGGCCTGACCTGGTAGAGGTCGCGGATCAGCAACCCATCGGGATAGTTGACGCCCACCGCGGCGATCTTCACGAGCACCTCGCCGTCGGCGGGCACCGGATCGGGCAGCTCCTGCCACACCAGCGTCTCCGGTCCCCCGGGGCGATGACTCACCCATGCTTTCATGTTCGGCTCCTTTGGTTGGCGCCATGATGAAAGGCCGGCCCGGCCCACGCCATGACCGCCGCGCGCAACCCGCATGGCATGGCGTGCGCGGGTCATGGGGAACGAGCGCGACGGTCATCGCGACGGGGCGAGCCCGACGGCACCATGCAGCGATGAACGACGAAACGAAGAACGCATCGCCATCGCCGGCCGGTCCATTGCGCGGCCTGCGGGTCGTCGAGTTCGCGGGCCTGGGGCCGGTTTCCTTCACCGCGATGCTGCTCGCCGACATGGGCGCGCGGGTGGTGCGCATCGAGCGGCCCGGCGCGGTGCAGATGGAGCGCGGCGCGACGATGCGCGGGCGCGAACGTCTCGCGCTCGACCTGCGCTCGGCGGAAGGCCTCGCGACGGCGCGCGAACTGCTGCGCCATGCCGACGTGGCGATAGAAGGCTTCCGGCCCGGCGTGATGGAGCGGCTGGGGCTCGGCCCTGCCGAGCTGTTCGCGTTGCGGCCCGCGCTGGTGTTCGGCCGCATGACGGGCTGGGGGCAGGAGGGGCCGCGCAGCCAGCAGGCGGGCCATGACATCGACTACCTCGCGGTGGCGGGCGCGCTGCATCCCATCGGTCCGGCCGAGGGCCCGAGCGTGCCGCTCAACCTCGTCGGCGACTATGGCGGCGGCGCGCTCTACCTGGCCGTGGGCGTGCTCGCGGCGCTGCACGATGCGGCGCGCAGCGGGCGCGGCCAGGTGGTCGATGCCGCGATCTGCGATGGCACGGTGTCACTGCTGTCGCTGATCCATGGCCTGCGCGCCGCATCGCGCTGGCGCGACGAGCGGCAGGCCAACGTGCTCGATGGCGCGGCGCCGTACTACCGCAGCTACCGCTGCGCGGACGGCCTGCATCTGGCGGTGGGCGCGATCGAGCCGCAGTTCCATGCCGAGTTCCTCGCGCGCCTCGGCCTGGACGGCCAGGAGTTCGCGCAACACGATCGCGACCGCTGGCCCGCACAGGCGCGCGCGCTCGAGGCGCTGTTCGCGCGCGAGCCGCGCGCGCACTGGGAGGCGTTGTTCGAAGGCAGCGATGCCTGCGTGGCGCCCGTCAACGGTCTCGGTGCCAGCATGCGCGACCCGCACCTCGTTGCACGACAGGCCTTCGTCGAACTCGAAGGCGAACTGCAGCCCGCACCGGCGCCGCGCTTCAGTCATTCGCCTTCGCTGCCGCGTCCCACGACGGCGGTGGTGGCCGATGCGCACTGGCTGGCGGACTGGGCGCGCCGCGCGAACCCCGGACCCTGAATCAGGACGCCGGCGGGTTCGCCCGGTACTCGGTCGGCCCCGTGCCGGTCCAGCGCCGGAAGGCCCGGTGGAAGGTGCTGTACTCGGCGAACCCCAGCCGCAGCGCGATGGTCTCGAGCTTCACATGGCCCTGGCGCACCATGTCGAGCGCCGCGCGGCGGCGCACGTCGTCGCGCAGCTCCGAGAAGCCGCAGCCCTCGTCGGCCAGGTGCCGCCGCAAGGTCACCGGTGTCATGTGGAGGCGGGCCGCCACGTCATCCAGGCTCATCGGCGTGCCCACCTGCGCGCGCAGGATGGACTTCACGCGGTCGCTGACGCGGCTGTGGTCGTAGTAGCGCGTGATGAGCGTGCGCGGCGCTTCCGAGAGGAAGCGGCTCAGGCGCTCCTCGCCGCCGATGATCGGCAGCGAGGCCAGGTGGCTCTCGAGCCGCAGCGCGGTGAACGGCTGCTCGAAGCGGATCTCGCGCGTGTCGTAGGTGCGCAGCGTCTCGGCGCTGGTGGGCCGGCGCGGGTACGAGAACTCGACCGCGGTCAGCGGAATGCGGCGGTCGACCAGCCAGCACATGAACTGGTAGAGCAGGAAGACGGTCGCGCCATGCAGGCTCACGTGCCGCTCGGGCGAGAGCGTGCGCAGCGGCTTGAGCCAGACGATGGCCTCGCCGCCCTCGCGGCGGATCTTGATCGAGAAGTCGTCGACCACCAGTGCATAGAAGCGGCCGATGACGACCAGCGCCTCGCCGAGCGTGCGGCAATTGACGATCAGCCGGCACAGGGTGTGGAAGGTGCCCGGCGGGATCGGCCGCGAGGCGATGCCCCAGGCCTCGTCGCGCGCGCGCCGCGCCAGCAGGACCAGGAAGCGCGTGAAGGCCTGCTCGGTGACGCGCAGCCCGCGCGCGTCCAGTTGCAGCGGATCGATGCCCGAACGGCGCAGCACCGCCTGGGCCTGCGCCGGCGGCAGGTCCGCGCTGCGGAGGAACAGCTGCACGAACCAGCCGGCGATCGGCGGCGGCGTGGCGCTCGGCGAGGGGCCGGGGACGGCGGTCATGAAGCGGGCGGGTGCAGGGAAAGCGCGGGCATGCGCTGCGCATTGTCGCGCCGCCCGCACGAGCGACAGCGTCAATCGGCCGTGATGTTGAAGCGCCGGCTCAGCGCCTCCCAGTGGCGGTACTCGTTCTGCATCGCGGCCGTGATCTGCTCGGGCGTCTCGCTGCTGGGCTCCAGGCCGGCCAGCTGCAGCCGGCCGACCATGTCGGGCTCCTGCAGGATGGCGCGGATCGCGTTGCGCAGGCGCTCGGCCACCGGCGCCGGCGTGCCCGCGCGCAGGAACAGCCCCCACCAGCCGGTGTAGTCGAAGCCCGCGTAGCCGAGCTCGTGCAGTGTGGGCACCTGCGGCAGCGCGGTCAGCCGCTTGCTGTGCGCCACCGCGATCGAGCGCAGTCCCTTGTCGCCCTGGCGCTCGATCGCGGTGGCGGCCGAGACGAAGGCCATCGGCACCCGTCCGCCCAGCATGTCCTGCAGCAGCGGGCTGGTGCCGCGGAAGGCCACGTGCGGCATCTCGATGTTCCAGGCCGCGCGCAGCTGCTCGCCGTAGATGTGCGAGGTCGAGCCCGCGCCATAGGAGCCGAAGGAGAAGTTGCCCGGGTTGGCCTTGGCCGCGCGCGCGAGGTCGGCCAGGTTCTGGTAGGGGCTCGACGCGGGCACCACCAGCACCACCGCCTGCCGGCCCAGCAGCACCAGCGGCTCGATGTCCTTCGCGAAGTCGTAGGGCGGCTTGCCGCGCGACAGCGCGATGTTCTGGATCAGGCTGGTGATGTGGAACAGCACCGTCAGGCCGTCGGGCGGCTGGCGCAGCAGGTATTGCGTGCCGATGAGCCCGTTGGCGCCGGCCTTGTTGTCGACCAGCACGGTGCGCGCGAGCACCTCCTGCAGGCGCTGCGCGAGCGGGCGCACCACCGGGTCGGCCGCGCCGCCGGCGGCATAGGGCACGAGCAAGGTCAGCGGCCGGGTGTCCTGCTGCGCACTGGCCAGCTCGGGCAGGCCGGCCAGCGATGCCAGCAGGGCCATCGTCCAGTGCCTGCGTCCGATGTCGATCGTCATGGTCGGGTCTCCGTCACGGTTGGGAAGCGGGCGCGGCGAGCGCGCGGTAGCGGTCGCGCACGACGCGCTTGAGCAGCTTGCCGGTCTCGGTGCGCGGCAGGTCGGTCGCGAAGTCCACGCTGCGCGGGCACTTGATGGCCGAGAGATGGGCGCGGCAGTGGTCGATGAGCTGCTGCGCGGTCGAGGCACCGGCGAGCGCGGGATCCTTGAGCTGGACCACGGCCTTCACCTCCTCGCCGAACTCCGCATGCGGCACGCCGATGACGGCCACCTCGTGCACCAGCGGATGGTCCTGCAGCAGGTTCTCCGCCTCCTGCGGATAGATGTTCACGCCGCCCGAGATGATCATGTTGGCGCGCCGGTCCGTGAGGTAGAGGTAGCCCTCCGCATCCACGTGCCCGATGTCGCCGAAGGTGCCCCAGCCCTGCGGCGTGTGGGTCTCGGCGGTCTTCACCGGATCGTTGTGGTACGCGAAGCTCGGGCCGCCCTCGAAGCAGACCAGGCCGTCGACCATCGGCGCGCATTCACCGCCGTCGTCGCCGACGATGTGCAGCACGCCCTGCTTCGCGCGGCCCACCGAGCCCGGGTGCGCGAGCCATTCGGGTGCCGAGATCGCGGTGGCGCCGGCGCGCTCCGAGCCGGTGTAGTACTCCCAGACGATCGGGCCCCACCAGTCGATCATGCGGCGCTTGACCTCGAGAGGGCAGGGCGCCGCCGCATGCAGCGCCAGCCGGTGGCTCGAGAGATCGTGGGCCGCGCGTCGTTCGGCCGGCAGCGCGAGCAGGCGGATGAACATCGTCGGCACCCATTGCGAATGGGTGACGCGCCAGCGCGCGATCGCCGCGAGCGCGCCTTCGGCATCGAAGCGGCGCATCAGGACCACCGTGCCGCCGAAGGCCACGCAACGCACGCTGAAGCGCAGCGGCGCCGCGTGATAGAGCGGCGCGGGCGAGAGATAGACGCTCGCGGGATCGAAGGCGAAGAACGAGAGCCAGTCGCCCGCGAGCGCCTTGCGCAGCTGCTGGTCCTCGAGCTTGTGCTTGATGCCCTTGGGCCGGCCGGTGGTGCCCGAGGAGTAGGCGAAGTCCAGGCCCAGGGGCCGGTCCGGCAGCGGCGGTACCGGGCCGTCGGCCTCGACGAGCGCGCGGTAGCTCGCGGCGCCTTCGACCGGGTCTTCGGCGTCGATGCAGAGCACCTCCTCGAGCGGCGCCGGCCAGGCCGAGCGCTCGGCCCAGGGCCGCAGCGCCGTCTCGGTCAGCAGGATGCGCGCGCCCGAGTCCCGCAGGATGTAGTCGATCTCGCCGGGCGTGAGGTGCGTGCTGATCGGCACGTAGTAGAGGCCGGCGCGGCGTGCCGCGAAGGTGAGCTCGAAGTATTCGAGCCGGTTGCCCAGCAGGATCGCCACCACTTCGCCGGCCTCGAGGCGGGCCGCGAGGAAGCACGCGAGCCGCGCCGAGCGTTCGTGCAGGCGCCGGTAGTCCAGCGTTTCGCCGGTCTCGGCCAGGATGGCCGCCGGTCGCGCGGGGGCCTCGGCGGCGAATCGCGCCAGGCCGTCAAGGACGGGTTCGTTCGATGGCAAGTCGGTCTCCGTGTGGCCCTCGCCACCTGCGGCGGCGCGGACCTTGTCTCTCGTTCAATGGTCCGAGGATACGAAGCCGGGTCGGCGCGCGGCATGACCGGGCCGATCAAACTGCATGACGCGCGGCGGCGCGTCAGGCGGCGTATCAGGCGGCGTATCAGGCGGCAGGGCCGCTCTTGCCCCAGTCGTCCACCATGCTCGTGACCAGGTGCTTGACCATCAGGCGCGTGTCGGACCAGTCCATGGTCCGCGTCATGCATGGAAACACGATCGTGCCGTGCACCGCCGCGATCAGGATGTCGGTGGCCAGGCGCGCGTTCATGGGCGGGCGCGCCAGGGTGCGGAAGAACTCGTCCACCGTGTCGTAGTAGAGCTTGAGGCTGTCCTGCACCACGGGCGACCGGCCGAAGGGCACGCCGGCGCTGCCGACCGCCGGCGCCCGGTCCACGCTGGGCGCGGGAAAGATCACCAGGAATTCCTCCATGTGCTCGAGCCAGTAGTCGGCCGTGCCGATGAAGAGCTTGAGCACGCGCCGCTGCGGACTGCGCACGCGCGCGATCAGCTCGCGCAGCTGCTCGGTCGAGGCCTGCATGTCGTGCGCGCGGATGTGGAAGAACAGGTCCTGCTGGTCGTGGAAGTACTGATAGATGGAGCCCGGCGCATAGCCGGCGGCCGCGGCGATGCGCCGCAGCGAGACGGTCGACGGCTCCTCGTCGGCGAACAGCTTGCGACCCGCGGCGATGAAGGCCTCCCGGACCTTGGCCTTGTCCTCGGGAGTTCGCGCGCGGCTGAGGACTTCGGGTTTGGACGGGCGGAATGACATGGGGTGGCTTGGCTCTGGGGCTGGGGTTCTTCCGCGCGGGGCGGTGGAGCAAAAGTATAGGCCCGGGCACGGGAAAACCCGGTTCATAAATGAACATGTGCAATTAATATCCGCCCATGACGAACGAGACCTCCACGGCGCCGGTGCGCGCCTGCTGCTGCGGCGGCGCAACGGCTGCCGAACCCGTCCAGGCGCCGACGGCGCGCCCGGCGCCCATCGATGGCCGCTTCGAGCTGGTCGACCACCATGGCCGCGCCGTCACCGAGCGCAGCTTCGGCGATCGCCATCTGCTGGTCTTCTTCGGCTTCACGCATTGCGCCGTGGTCTGTCCGCGCGAGCTCGGCAAGCTGGGCGCCGCGCTCGAGCGCCTCGGGCCGCTGGCCGATCGCATCCAGCCGCTCTACGTCACGGTCGATCCGCGGCGCGACGACCCGAAGACCATGCAGGCCTATGTCGCGCGCCAGCCCGGCGGCTTCACCGGGCTCACCGGGACGCCCGCGCAGGTCGAGGCCGCCAAGAAGGCCTTCCGCGTGTTCGCGGAACCGGTGCCGGACGCCGGCGCACCGGGCGGCTACGTGGTGCCGCACACGGCCTTCGCCTACCTGATGGCGCCCGGCGGCCGCTACCAGGCCCACCTGCCCGACGCGCTCGACATCGACGCCGTGGTCGAACGCCTGCGCCGGCACATCGTGTGACCGGGCGCAAGGCGTACTCCGCGGTCGACAGGCAGCGGGTGCGCCAGGCCTTCATCGACGCGGGCCGCCGCATCCTGGTCGAGCAGGGCGCGGGTGCGATGTCGATGCGCCACATCGCGGCCCGGGCCGGCTACTCGCCGGGCGCGATCTACCAGTACTTTCCCGACCAGCGCGCGCTGCTGGTGGCGATCCGCGAGTTCGACATGAACGCGGCCACCGACGCCATGGAGGCCTGCGCGCGGGCCACGGCCGACCCGGCGCGACGCGTGCGCGCGGTGTTCCTCGCCGCGGCGCACTACTGGCTCGCGCACCCCGACCACTTCGACGTGCTGTTCGCCGGCTCGCGCGAGCGCGTGGCGCTGCACACGCCCGAGGGGCTGCCCTTCGGGCGCTCGGCCAGCGTCGTGCGTTCGCTCGCGCTCTACCGGCAGGTCGTCGACGGCTTTCTGGCCTCGCTGCCATGCCGGCCCGTCGACACCACGCTGGCCATGGACGCGCTGATCGCGGCCACGCACGGCGTGATCGCGTTCCCGCGTGTCACGCCGAGCATGCCCTGGTCGGCGACCGAAGCGATGGTCGAGGCCGTGGTGAACGCATTGATCGGGCAGTGGATTCGCGAGGCCCAAACGGCGGCCAAGGGAAAACACCGATCTTTAAATGAACGTGTTTAATTAAAGTCCGCCACCAACGAGACGCGGCTTTCGAAACGCACGCGTCTCCTTTCGGTAACGCGCTCGAAGCGCACTCTGGAGAGCATCCGTGGCGAAACTCAATGGCGGTCAGATCCTGATCGACGTCCTCCGGCGCTTTGGCGCCGACACCGCATTCACCCTTCATGGCGGCCACCTCGATTCGGCCTACCAGGCCGCGCGCGACGCCGGCCTGCGCGTGGTCGACACGCGCCACGAGCAGGCGGCGGGCTTTGCCGCCTCGGCCTATGCGCGCAGCACCGGCCGCCTCGGCGTGGCGCTGGTGACGGCCGGCGGCGGCATCACCAACGTGGTCTCGCCGGTGGCCAATGCGCTCGCCGACTGCGTGCCGATGCTGGTCATCGGCGGCGCGGCGCCGCTGCAGGACCTCGATGCGCTGCCGGTCAACGGCGGCGTCGACCAGATGGCGGTGATGCGCTCGGTCACCAAGTGGGCCGTGCAGGTGCCACACATCAACCGCCTGGCCGATCTGGTGGGCCAGGCGATCCGCAAGGCGACCACGGGCCGCCCCGGACCGGTCTACGTCGAGATCCCGATCGATGTGATGTTCGGCCTGATCGCGCCCGAGGAGGTTCGGCACCTCGACCCGGCCGGCGCGCCGACGCGCCCCGCGCCCACGGCCGACGCGGTGGCGCGCATCGTCGCGCTGCTGCGCGGCGCGCAGCGCCCGGTGATCCTCGCCGGTGGCGGCACGCTCTATGCGGGCTGCGCCGCCGAGCTGCGCGCCTTCGCCGAGCGCTCCGGTATTCCCGTGCTCACCAATGCCAAGTCGCGCGGCGTGCTGCCCACCGACCATGCGCTGTGGGGCCGCGGCTATGCCACGCTGGCACCGGCGCGCGGCCAGGGCCTGGTGCCCGACCTGCTGCTGGTGCTGGGCGCGCGCTTCGGCATCTATACCGGCGGCCGCCGCAAGTCCTTCCTGCCGGCCGAGGCGAAGATCGTCCAGGTCGACATCGAGCCCGGCGAGATGGGGCGCATCCGCGAACCCGACCTCTCGGTGACGGCCGACTGCGGCGAAACCCTGCGTGCGCTGCTGAGCGCCACCGAGTCCGAGCCGCTGCCCGACACCAGCGCATGGGCGCATCGCCTGTGCGCCGTCGGTGCCGCGTCGAAGCAGAACTTCGCGCAGGTGGCGGCGGCCGAGAGCGGCCCCGTGCATCCCTATCGCCTCGCGGTGGCGGTGGCGGCGGCACTGCCGCGCGATGCGGTGGTCTGCCTCGACGGCGGCGAATCGCATTCGTGGATCGACATGACGGCGCACAGCGACGCGCCCGGCCGCTGGCTCGGCCACGGCTACGTGGGCTGCATGGGCGAGGGCCTGCCGCTGGCGGTCGGCGCGCAGGTGGCCAACCCCGGGCGGCGCGTCGTGCTGTTCACCGGCGACGGCTCGATCGGCTTCAACTTCGCCGAGTTCGACACCCTGGTGCGGCACGGGCTGCCGGTAGTCGTGGTGGTCAACAACGACCAGATGTGGGGCATGTCGGCGCACGGGCAGGACCTGATGTACGGCGAGGGCCGGCGCATGGTCAGCGACCTGGGCCGCACGCGCTACGAGCAGGCCGCGGCCGGCTTCGGCTGCCACGCGGAGTTCGTCGAGGACGTGGCGCAGCTCGACGCGGCGCTCGCGCGCGCGCTGGCATCGAACCGGCCGGCCTGCGTCAACGTGATGACCGACCCCGCCGTGATGCACCCGATCACGCAGCGCTTCGTCGGCCGCATGGCCGAGCGCGATGCCGAGCGCAACTTCGTTCCCTATGCCGACGACCTGGAGGCCTGAGATGACCTTGCCAGGCAAGAGACTCGAGGGCCGCGTGGCCCTGGTCACCGGCGCGGGCTCCGGCATCGGGCGCGCCATCTGCGTGCGCCTGGCCGAGGAGGGCGCGCGCCTCGCCTGCCTCGACCGCGATGCCGCCGCCGCGCGTGCCACCGCCGATGCGATCGGCGGCGGCGCGCTGGCGATCGCCGCGGACGTGGCGAACGCCGCCGACATGCATCGCGCCGTCGAGGCCACGGCCGCCGCCTTCGAGCGGCTCGACATCGCCGTCAACGCGGCCGGCGTGGGTGCCAGCGCGCGCCTGGTCGACACCACGCTCGAGACCTGGCAGCGCGTGCTCGACGTGTGCCTCACGGGCGTCTTCGTCTCGCTGCAGGCGCAGGCGCGGCAGATGCTCGCGCAGGGCGGCCCGGCGGTGATCGTCAACATCGCCTCGACCAATGCGCGGCAGCCCGGCGAGGGGCTCGCGGCCTATTGCGCGGCCAAGGCCGGCATGGAGATGCTCGGGCGCGTCGCGGCGCTCGAGCTTGCGGCGCAGGGCATCCGCGTCGCGTCGGTGGGGCCGGGCCTCACCGACACGCCGATGGTGGCGCGCCTGCTTGCCGACCCGGTCGCGCGCGAGGCCTTCTTGGACAACATCCCGCTGCAGCGCCCGGCCCGGCCCGAGGACATCGCGGCGGCGGTCGCCTACCTCGCGAGCGACGACGCGGCCTACGTGACGGGCCAGACCCTCTACGTGGACGGCGGTGCCTCGATGCAGCGCTACCCGAGCCTCGCCGCGCGCAAGCCGTCGGCGCCGGCCGCCTGAGCCCGCCCCTGGAGAAACGCATGAAAGCACTGGTCTACGTGGGCGACGCGACGGTCCGCCAACTGGAGGTTCCCGCGCCGCGTCCCGGAAGCGGGGAAGTCATGGTCCGCGTGCTGCAGGCGGGCGTCTGCGGCACCGACATGTGCGTGGTGCGCGACGAGCGGCCCAAGGCCGAGGCGCCGATGACGCTCGGCCACGAGTTCGTCGGCCTGCGCGAGGACACCGGCGAGCGCGTCATCGTCAATCCGCTGCTGGCCTGCGGCTGCTGCCGCGCCTGCGGCGAAGGCCGCGCCCACCTGTGCGAGCGCCGCCAGGTGATCGGCGTGCACCGCGACGGCGGTTTCGCCGAGGCGGTCGCGGTGCCCGAGGGCAATCTCGTGCCGGCGGGCCACGCGACGATCACGCAGGCCGCGATGGCCGACCCGATCGCCACCGCGCTGCATGCCTACCGACTCGGCGCCGCCGCGATCGGCAGCGGGCCGGTCGCGATCCTCGGCGCGGGCTCGATCGGGCTGTCGCTGCTGTTCGTGCTCAAGCGCTTCGGCGTGAAGGACGTGACGGTGACCGACCTGTCGGCCGAGCGCCGCGCCTTCGCCGACGCGGGCGGTGCCGACCGCACGGCCGAGGCCATCGAGGGCAGCTTCGACGTGGTCTTCGATTCGGTGGGCGCGGTCGCCACGCGGCGCGACGCCGCGCTCAAGGTGCGCCCGGGCGGCGTGGCGGTGCTGGTCGGCCTGCACAGCGCCGACCTGGCGTTCCCGGCCGGGCCGCTGATCGGCGGCGAGCGCACCGTGAAGGGATCGTTCGGCTACACGCCCTACGAGTTCCGCGAGGCCGTCGCGATGCTCCCCGACCTCGACACGCGCTGGGTGCATGCCGTGCCCTTCGCGCAGGCCGAGCAGATGTTCACGCGGCTGCTCGAAGGCAGCCTGCCACCCGGCCAGATCAAGCTGCAGATGCGCATGAGCGCCTGACCCACAACTAGACGGAGAAAACCATGAGAGCTTTCATTCGCCATGCCCTTCTCGCCTTCGCGGGGCTCGCCGTCGGCGCCGCCGCGCAGGCCCAGGGCGAGCCGATCCGCATCGGCGCCATCCTGTCGGTGACGGGCCCGGTGGGGTTCATCGGCGACCCGCAGCAGAAGACGCTGGAGCTGCACGTCAAGCGGCTGAACGAGCAGGGCGGCGTGCTGGGCCGCAAGATCGCGCTCACGATCTACGACGACCAGTCCGACCCGAACAACGCCAATACCTTCGCCAAGCGCTTGGTCGACACCGACAAGGTCGACGTGCTGCTGGGCGGCACCGTCACGCCGACCGCGATGGCGATCGTGCCCTATGCCGAGCGCGCCGGCGTGCCCTTCGTCTCCACGGGCGGCGGGCTCGCGCTGGTCGATCCGGTGAAGAAGTGGGTCTTCAAGACGCCGCACTCCGACCGCATGGTGGCCGAGCGCATCCTGCAGGACATGCAGGAGCGCGGCATCAAGCGCATCGCGCTGCTGTCGGAGACCAGCGGCTTCGGCCAGTCGGGCCGCAAGGAGGTCACGGCGGCGGCGGCCCGCTTCGGCATCACGGTCGTGGGCGAGGAGAGCTACGGCCCGAAGGACACCGACATCACGCCGCAGTTCACCCGCCTGCGCAACCTGCAGGACCTGCAGGCGATGCTGGTCTTCTGCGGCGCGGGCACCAGCCCGGCCGTCGCGATCAAGAACTACGCGCAGATGGGCTTCAAGCTGCCGGTCTACATGCCGCATGCCGCGGTCAACCAGGAGTTCATCAAGCTCGGCGGCGCGCCCACCGAAGGCGTGCGCATGCCGACCACGGGCTTCGTGGTGCCCGACGCGCTGAAGGACGGCGATCCGCAGAAGGCGCCTTCGCTCGACTACTACCGCAGCTTCAAGGAGGCCTACAAGGTCGACGCCTCGCCCTTCGGCGGCAACGTGGCGGATGCGCTGGCCATCGCGGTCGACGGCATCAAGCGCGCCAACGGCACCGACAAGGCGAAGCTGCGCGACGCGATCGAATCGACCAGGGGGCTCGTGGGACTGAACGGCACCTTCACCATGACGCCGGCCAACCACAACGGCCTGACGACCGACTCGCTGCGCATCATCGAGGTGCGCAACGGCCGCTTCGAGCTCGTCAAGTGAGCACGCTACCGCGCCGGCATGGGGGCCACCATGTTCTCTGAACTGCTGCAGTTCCTCTTCTCCGGCCTGACGGTCGGCGCGATGTACGCGCTCGCGGCGCTCGGCTATGCGCTGATCTACAACGCGAGCCACATCGTGAACTTCGCGCAGGGCGAGTTCATCATGCTCGGCGCCATGACGGCGGCGGCCATGGTCGAGGCCGGCAGCGGCCTGCCGCTGGCGATCGCCGTGGCCATCGTCGCGTCGGTGCTCACCGGCGCCTGCATGGAGCGGCTCGCGGTGCGGCCCGCGCGCGGCGCGCCGCTGATCACGCTGCTGATCATCACGCTGGGCGTCGCGCTCGTGATCCGCGGCGTGGTGCAGGTCGTGCTCGGCAAGGGCAACCATGCGCTGCCCGCGTTCTCGGGCGATGCGCCGCTGCGCGTCGCGGGCGCCACGCTGGTGCCGCAGAGCCTGTGGGTGCTGGGCGTGACCTTGGCGGTGGTGGTGCTGCTGGCCTGGTACTTCGGCCGCACGCTCTCGGGCAAGGGCATGCTCGCGACCTCGCACAACCCGCTGGCCGCCGCGCTGGTGGGCATCGGCACCGACCGCGTGATGCTGGTGTCGTTCGCGATGTCGGGCGCGCTGGGCGCCATCGGCGGCGTCATCACCGCGCCGATCACCTTCACGAGCTACGACGCGGGTGTGGTGCTCGGCCTCAAGGGCTTCGCGGCCGCCGCGCTCGGCGGCATCGGCAGCGGGCCGGGCGCGATCGTCGGCGGCCTGGTGCTGGGCGTGATGGAGGCGCTGGCCGCAGGCTACGTCTCCGCCGCCTACAAGGATGCGGTGGCCTTCGTGCTGATCCTGCTGGTGTTGATGTTCTTGCCACGCGGCCTGTTCGGCGTGCGGGTGACGGAGCGCGTATGAGATTTCCCACCCGCCATGCCGGCCTTGCGCTGCTCGCGGCCTTGCTGCTGCTGTTCCCGGTGCTCGGGCCGAGCGGCTTCGCCTACGACATCGCGATCCGCATCGCCATCAACGCGGTGGTCGTGATCGGCCTCAACCTGCTGTTCGGCTACGCGGGGCAGATCAGCCTGGGGCACGCGGCCTTCTTCGGCTTCGGTGCCTACGCCTCGGCGATCCTGACCACGCATTTCGGCTGGCCGCCGCTGGCCGCGCTGGCCGCCGGCGCGGCGGCGACGGGCGTGCTGGCCTTCGTGGTCGCGCGGCCGATCCTGCGGCTGGCCGGTCATCACCTGGCGATGGCCACGCTGTCGCTCGGGTTGATCGCGACCATCGTCTTCAACAACGAGACCCGCTGGACCGGCGGCTCGGACGGCATGACGGTGCCGGCGCTGTCGGTGTTCGGGTGGTCGCTGTCGGGCGAGCCAGCCTGGTATGCGTTCACCGCGGCGCTGCTGCTGCTCGCGACCTGGGCCGCGTCGAACCTGGTCGACTCGCCGGCCGGCCGCGCGCTGCAGGCCATCCGCGGCTCGGAAGTCGCGGCGCGCACCGTGGGCATCGAGGCCGGCCGCTTCAAGACGCGCGTGTTCGTGCTGTCGGCCGTGATGGCCAGCGTAATGGGCAGCCTGATGGCGCATTACGTCGGCTTCCTCACGCCCGCGGCCGCGGGCCTCACGCGCTCGGTCGAGTTCGTGATGATGGTGGTGCTGGGCGGCACCGCCTCGGTCTTCGGATCGATCGTCGGCGCGGCCATCATCACCTTGCTGCCGCAGGTGCTGCATGCCTTCGAGTCCTTCGAGACCTTGCTGCTCGGGATCATCCTCACGGCCGCCATGATCTTCATGCGCGCGGGCATCGTGCCGACCCTGAAGGGCTTGTTCGCCAGGAGGCCTTCATGAGCGCGCTGGCCAAGCCGGTGGTCGATGCGCTGAAGGTCGAGGGGCTGTCGATCGCCTTCGGCGGCGTGAAGGCGATCCAGGACCTGAGCTTCGAGGTGCATGCGGGCACGGTGCACGCGATCATCGGTCCCAACGGCGCCGGCAAGACCACGCTGATCAACCTCGTGACCGGCATCTACCGGCCCACGGCCGGCCGCATCGCGCTGTTCGGCAGCGACGTCGACGGCACGCCGCCCGAGCAGCTCGCGCGCAGGGGGCTGAGCCGCACCTTCCAGAACCTGCAGGTGTGCATGAACATGAGCGCGGTCGACAACGTGATGATCGGCGCCCACCTGTCGCTCGGCACGGGCCTGCTGCGCGGCATGTTCCGCCCGCCCGCGCTGCGCCGCGCCGATGCGCAATGCCGCGAACGGGCGCTCGAGCTGATGGACTTCGTCGGCGTCGGCGCGCATGCCAAGGCGCAGGCGAGCCAGCTGTCCTATGGCGCGCTCAAGCGGCTGGAGATCGCGCGCGCATTGGCCGCCTCGCCGCGGCTGCTGCTCATGGACGAGCCGGCCGCCGGGCTCAATCACACGGAGACGGCACAGATCGAGGTGCTGATCCGCCGGATCGCCGAGAACGGCACCACGGTCGTGCTCGTCGAGCACGACATGAAGCTGGTGATGGGCGTGTCGGACCGCATCCTGGCGCTGCACTACGGCCGCCGCCTGGCGCTCGGCAGCACGGCGCAGGTGCGCAACGACCCCGAGGTGATCGCCGCCTACCTGGGGGCCGAGGCATGAACGCCGTACCCGCGATGCAGGAGGACCGCTCGATGAAGACGCTGCTCGAGGTGCGGGGCCTGACCAGCCACTACGGCCGCATCCAGGCGCTGCACGCCGTCGACCTCGCGGTGCGCGAAGGCGAGCTGGTGGCGCTGGTGGGTGCCAACGGCGCGGGCAAGACCACGCTGCTGCGCGCCATCTCGGGCGTGCAGCCGGTCTCGTCCGGCGCCATCGCCTTCGATGGCGAGCCGATCGTGCGCGCGCCCTGCGCCGTGCGCGTCAAGCGCGGCATCTGCCAGGTGCCCGAGGGCCGGCAGGTGTTCGGCCCGATGACGGTGGAGGACAACCTGCGGCTCGGCGCCTTCGTGCGCAACGATCCCGCGCAGGTCGAGAGCGACCTGGCGGCGATGTACGCGCTGTTCCCCATCCTCGGCGAGTTCCGGCGCCTGGCGGCCGGCACGCTGTCGGGCGGGCAGCAGCAGATGCTGGCGATGGCGCGCGCGCTGATGGGCCGGCCACGCCTACTGCTGCTCGACGAGCCCTCGATGGGGCTGGCGCCGCTGATCGTGAAGGAGATCTTCGGCGTCATCGGCCGGCTGCGCGACGAAGGCAAGACCATCCTGCTGGTGGAGCAGAACGCGCGCGCCGCGCTGGCCATCGCCGACCGCGGCTACGTGATCGAGACCGGCCGCATCACGCTCGAAGGCCCGGGCCGCGCGCTGCTCGCCGACCCCGCGGTGCAGGCCGCCTACCTCGGCATGTGAGGGAGATGAAGATGCGACACGAGATCACTGCGCACGAATGCGCGACCCCGCGGCACACCACCCGCTACCTGGCGGCCGGCCTGGCCGACGGGCCGCTGATCGTGTTCGTGCACGGCTGGCCCGAACTGGCCGAGAGCTGGCGCCACCAGATCGAGTGCTTCGCGGCGCTCGGTTTTCGCGTGGTGGCGCCCGACATGCGCGGCTACGGCGGCTCGACCGTGCATCCGGCATGCGAGGACTACGCGATGGAACAGATCGTGCAGGACATGGTCGAGCTGCTCGCGCACCTCGGGCGCGACCGGGCGATCTGGGTCGGCCACGACTGGGGCTCGCCGGTGGTCTGGAGCATGGCCAGCCATCATGCGGACAAGTGCCTGGGCGTCGCGAGCCTGTGCGTTCCCTATCTGCCGAGCGGCTTCACGCTCGACAGCCTGCTGCCGCTGGTCGACCGTGCCGTGTATCCGCAGGCCCTGTATCCGGCGGGCCAGTGGGACTACCAGTGCCACTACCAGGAAAGCTTCGAGGCGGCGCGGGCCGCGCTCGAGGCCGATCCGCGGCGCACCGTCAAGGCGCTGATGCGACGCGGCAATCCGGAGGGGCGCGGCAAGCCCTACCGCACCGCGACGATGCGGCGCGACGGCGGCTGGTTCGGCGGCGCGGGCATCGCGCCCGACCTGCCGCGCGACGCCGCCGTGCTCTCCGAGGAGGCGCTCGCCGAATATGCCGAGCGACTGGGCCGCAACGGCTTCTTCGGTCCCGACGCCTGGTACATGAACATGGCGCGCAACGCTGCCTTCGCGGCCACCGCGCCCGCCGCGGGGCGGCTCGCGATGCCGGTGCTGTTCCTGCATGCCGCCTTCGACTGGATCTGCGAGACCCGCGACTCGCGCCTGGCCGCGCCCATGCGCGCGATGTGCGGCGACCTCAGCGAGGCCGTGGTCGACAGCGGCCACTGGATGCAGCAGGAGCAGCCCGAACGCGTCAACGCCTGCCTGGCGGCCTGGATCGCCCGGCGCATCGAACCCGAGGAGAAGACCGCATGACCACCGCCGAAGCCCACGACACCCTCACCGACCGCCAGGCCGGGCACCTGCGCCACTTCGCCAACCTCGCGCGCCAGCCGCCCAACGACTGGTCGCTGATGCAGGGGCGCGGCGCGGGCCAGGACGACTTCGGCGGCTACCGCTTCCAGCTCTCGTACATGGCCTATGCGCTGGCGCTGGCGCATCGCCATCGCCTGCCGGCCGCGCCGGGCGCGTTCAAGCCGGTCTTCGAGCGCCTGGTCGAGAAGATGCTGCTGCCCGAGGTCTGGATGTACTGGGCGCGCGTCAGCCGCGGCGGCAGCGTGTTCAACCTGCACCTGTCGGACCGGCTCGAGGAGCAGTGGGATCCGGTCGCGCGCGACAACATCATGTACAGCGCCTACGTGCAGTCGATGGCGCTGCTCTACGACTACCTGTTCGACGATCACCGCTACGCCGCGCACGGCGCGCTCACCTTCAGCTACTGGTCCTTCTTCTGGGGCGGCAAGGAGCGGCGCTACGAGTACGACCAGAACAGCCTCAACGAGACCGTGTACTGGCAGATGGTCGAGAGCGGCTACCTGGGCGTGGCCTGCGAGCCCAACTGCGTGTTCCAGATCTGCAACCAGCCGGCCATCCTCGGCTTTCGTATGCACGACCTGGTCAATGGCCGCTCGGTGGCGGCCGAGGTCACCGAGGCCTACCAGAAGGCCTGGTCGCAGTTCGGCCGGCTGGGCGCCAACGGCCACTACAACATGATGATGGCGCAGGACACGCAGGTCGTGCGCGACAACGCCGGCCCCTCGCCCTGGGCCGACGCCTGGTGCGGCACGCTCATGAACATGTGGAACCGCGAGTTCGTGCACAGCCACTATCCCGCGCAGATCCGCGACTGGCTGGTCGAGGGCCGCGACGGCGCGCTGTCGGTGCGCTCGGCCGAGCGGCCGCTGATCATGGGCCAGGCGGTGGTCAACGACGATTCCGATTTCGGCTGGGCCGCGACCTGGGCCTCGGAGATGGGCGATGCCGCGACGCTGGCCGGCCTCGAGCGCCATGCCGAGCGCCACATGGCGCCCACCTGGCGCGATGGCGGCTTCTACTTTCCGCGCAACGACGCGCCGCAGGACGCCGAGGGCCATCGCACGCTGATGGAGCCGATGTGCGGCAACGTGCTGATGGGCTATGCGGCGCTCAACGTGCCCGACGGGCTCTGGAAGCTCTACAACGAACCCATCGCCGCCGAGGAGCGCCGCCATCCCGCGCTGGTGGAAGTGGGCGATGCCGTGGACGTGCTGCAGGCCCGTTTCGATCCGGCGTCGCGGCGGCTCCGGTTCGCGCTGCGCCGCTGCGCCGGCGCGCGCGGCGGCCTCGAGGTCGTCATCGGCCGGCTGGCCGAACAGGGGCGCTGGACGCTCGCGCTCGATGGCCGCGAGGTGGCCGCGGGCAGCGGCCGTGCCGTGAGCCGAAGCACCTTTCCGGCGCTGCGAACCAGCGAGTGCGGCCTGCTGCTCGAATGCGGCGGCCTGGCGGAAGCGGGGCGATTCGTGCTGAGCTTCGACGCTCAGTAGGGCTGCCGCGCGCCGCGCGACGCCACGAGCTGGTGTTCGATGGCCGCCTTGTCGATGACCGACCACACGCGCGCGATCCGTCCGTCGACGAACTCGTAGAAGACGTTCTCGGCGAACGACACCTTCAGGCCGTCGACGTCGAGGTCCAGGAAGCGTCCCTTCGGCGTGCAGTCGAAGCGCAGCCGGCTTGCGACGCGCGGCGCGTCCACGACCAGCAGCTCCAGCTCGAAGCGCAGGTCGGGAATGTCGTCGAAGTCCTTCTCGAGCATGCGGCGGTAGCCCGCGACGCCGAGGTGGACGCCGTTGTGGCTGACCTCCTCGTGCACATGGCGGCCCAGCGCGCCGAAGTCCCGCGCGTTGAGGCAGTCGAGGTAGGCGCGGTAGGCATGGTCGAGTGGGAGGCTTGCGGAGGTCATCGGGTCGCGGTGTCGTGGGTCGGGCAGCACATTGTGCGCAACCCATGCATCCCGCCCGACAGGGCCATGAGCTCGACCTGCCCGCCCCGGGGATCGCGCCACGGGAACTCCATGGCCGCCAGCACCGTGTACTCGGCGGCCCTGGCTTCGTGGTGCGGCGTGCCGGCGTCCTCGGCCAGCGAGGGATGGCACATCAGCACGTCGCCGCTGCGCGCGGCGGACAGCCAGGCGAGCAGGCGCTGCCGGTAGCCCGCCACCCCGCCCGCGAAGTTGTAGACCCCCAGCAGGCCCCGGCTCGTCGGGATCGAGCGCCGCGCGGCGTCGCGCACCAGCGCGCGGCCTCCCAGCGCATGGATGACCCGGGGCTTGAACGCGGCCGCGCCGGGCCGCGTGTTGCGCAGCCATGGCGGCGCGGCCGCGTAGCGGCGCGACAGCTCCTCGAGCAGCAGCTCGCGCACCATCGGCAGCTGGTGCACGTGCCGGTGGCCGTCGACGAAGGCGGGCGCGCGGCCCAGGCCGTCCTCGAAGCGCGCGAGCTGCCCGGCGATGGTCTGCCGCAGGCGTGCCCGCGGCATGGACCGCGCGTAGCAGCGCAGCACCAGCGCACCGAGGCCGGGCTCCTCGGCGCCCGCGGTTCGTGGCGGGGTCAGGTCCAGGTGCAGGCCCACGTCGACGCACGCGGCATCGACGCGCCGCAGCGCGGGCAGCCCCCGGGGCCAGGCCTCGCGCAGCACCAGGCAGCCGGTGGCCGAGAGATTGCGCCGCGCGATCAGGTCGAGCACCGCCGCGTTGATGCCCGCGCTCATGCCGAAGTCGTCGGCGCAGATGCAAAGCCGTTGCGTTGCGGCGACGTGCGAGGTCATGGCTCCTCGGTCTCCAGGCCGTGGCCGCGCTGCTCGCGCACCACGTAGACGGGCCGGCCCTTGACCTCCTCGAAGATGCGCGCGACGTACTCGCCGAGGATGCCGGTGGAGATCATCTGCACGCCGATGAAGAACATCAGGCTCACGACGATGGTCGACCAGCCCGACACCTCGTTGCCGAAGCACATGTAGTCGAGCACCACGTAGCTGCCGTAGCCGAAGGCCGGAACCGCGAGCAGCAGGCCGGCCACGCTGACCATGCGCAGCGGCCAGGTGGTGAAGGAGGTGAGGCCGTCGAGCGCCAGCTTGACGAGGCGCCGCGCGTTGAAGCGGCTGCGCCCCTCGGCGCGCGGCGCCGGCGTGTAGGGCAGCGCCACGGCGCGAAAGCCGACCCAGGCGTACAGGCCCTTCATGAAGCGGCTGCGCTCGGGCAGCTTCAGCAGCGCATCGACCACCTTGCGGTCCATGAGCCGGAAGTCGCCCGCGTTCTCGGGCACCGCGAAGCGGTCGGAGGCGTTGAGCAGCCGGTAGAACAGGCGCGTGCTCAGCGTCTTGAGCGGCCCCTCGTCGCGGCGGTCCTCGCGCACCGCATAGACCACCTCGGCGCCCGCGCGCCACTGGTCGATCATGGCGCGCACCAGCGCGGGCGTGTGCTGCATGTCGCCGTCGAGCAGCACCACCGCGTCGCCGCGCGCCGCGCCCAGGCCGGCGGTCAGGGCCGCTTCCTTGCCGAAGTTGCGCGACAGCGAGAGGCTGCGGATGCCCGGCCGCTCGCACCAGGCGCCGAGGACGAGCTCGGTGTCGTCGGTGCTGCCGTCGTTGACCACGATCACTTCCCAACGCAACTGGGTGGCGCGAAGCATGCGCTCGAGTTCGGGCAGCAGGGCGCCCAGGTTGCGTGCTTCGTTGAAGCAGGGAACGACGCACGAGATGCTCGGTATCGCAACCGCTCGTGGCCTCTGCAGCCTGGAGAACTCGGGGATGGGTGCGTTCATGATGGGGCTGGCGGCACGACGCGTACCGTGACAGGGAATGGGCCGGAGATTACGAGCTTGTGCATGGGAAAGCACTCAATTCCATGTGCGCGATGCACCCCATTCGGCCGGGTCAGTGCGGGGTCAGCATGGCCGGCTCCACGCGCATCGCGACGCGTCGAAACCATCGTTCGCGAAGTCAGGCGGCGGTGAGGTGCGGCCCCTATAAATCCCGCCCATGACTTCCGGATCGACGCCCGTGCCGGGCCGCTTTCTCCCCACTGCCGATGCCACCGCCACGGGCGGCGCGCCGATGGAGCGCTGGGTGCCCGCGCTGCTCGTGGCGCTGGTGCTGGCATGGGCCTGGCCGATGGTGGCGCTCGATGTCACGCCGCCCTGGGACAACGTGGAGGAGCTGTTCTGGAGCGGCAGCCTGCAGTGGGGCTACTACAAGCATCCGCCGCTGCCGAGCTGGCTGCTGAGCCTGCCGGTGGCGCTGCTCGGCCGGCAGCCGTGGCTGACCTACGTGGGGGGCGTGGGCTGCGGCGTCGGCGCGCTCTACCTGCTGTGGCGCTGGTCGCGCGAGATGATGACGCCGGCGCGCGCGGCCTTCGCGCTGCTGCTGGGCACGCTGGTCACCTACCACGTGCAGCGCGCGGTGGTCTACAACCACAACACGGTGCAGCTGCTGCCGCTCGCGGGCTACTGGTGGATGCTGTGGCGCGTGCTGCGGCCGGCCGGGAGCGGGCGCGCCGACTGGGTCTGGCTCGGGCTGTTCGCGGCCCTGTCGATGCTCACCAAGTACAGCGCCGCGGTGCAGTTCGCCGTGGGCCTGGGCTTCGTGGTCCGCCAGGGCCTGTGGCGCGATGCGCGCGTGCGGCGCGACCTGCTGCTGGCCAGCGCGCTGGCGCTGGTGCTGCTGGCGCCGCACCTGTGGTGGGTGCTGCAGCATGGCGACACCACGGTGCTCTATGCACGCCACTCGGTCCATTCGGTGCATGCAGCCGGCAGGCACCTGCTGCCGCGGCCGGTGTTCGTGCTGCTGGTCCAGCTCGCGCGGCTGTCGCCGATGCTGCTGTTCATCGGCTGGGCCTGGTTCGCGCAGCGGCGCGAAGCGGCCACGCAGCCGGCGCCGCTGCCCGCGGCATTCGACCGGCGCTTCCTGGCCTGGGCGACCCTCGGTCCCACCGTGCTGGTGCTGGTCGCTTCGGCCTTGCTGCATTCGCGGCTGATTCCGGCCTGGCTCACGACCTTCTTCCTGCCGCTGGGCGTATGGGCGGCTGCCTCGCTGCCGTGGCTCGACGTGGAGCGCTGGAGCCGGCGCCGCTGGCAGGCGGTGCTGGCGGTGGTGGGAGTGCTGCACATCGCCACCGCCTGGGCCTATGCGGGGGTCGACGGCGTCTGGAGCGCGCGGGCCGGCCGCGCGACACGCGCCAACCTGCCATCGCAGCGGATCGCGGCGGCGGTGGAGGCGACATGGCGCGATCGCATGGGCGAGCGTCCGCTGACGCTGCTGGTCGGCGACACCTGGTTCGCGGGCGCCGTCGCGCTGCGGATGGATCCCGGCGTGCGCCTGCTCATCGACGGCGACGAGCGAACCTCGCCCTGGCTGGCACCGGGCGTGCTGGCGCGCGAGGGTGGCATGGTGCTGATGCTCGACACGCGGCCGTTCCAGGCTGAGGGGCCATTGCTCGAGCCCTTGATGAAGACCGTGGATTGCGCCGGCAGCATGGAGCTGCCCTGGACCGGTGAGGGGCCCGAGCGCCGCGTGCTGCTTCGTTGGGGCATCGTGCTGGCGGAGAACGAACGGGGCGCGCCGGGCATCGCCTGCGGTCACGATCCGCGCGCGAGCGCGGCGCGCTGAGCCGACGGCTCGCTGCTGCTCGTGGAGCCGGGGTACTTCGACGCCGCATGACAGGGGAGCGGGACCGGGAGACCCGCCAGCGCTGGAGAGGCGGTGCGGCGTGCTGCGTGCGCCCAGGGGGCCCACCTATAATTCACCCCCGATGCCGGCCCCCGGCATCACTCTCGACTGCAGGCGCCTCGTCCCGCGACCGCGCCTTCCCCCCGCTTCCCCCGATGTCTGCGCCCGTGCCCCCGTTCGTTCCCGATCCCGCCGGATCGCTTCCCACGTCTCGTCTTTCGCCTCCGCGGCTTCGCAACGCCGTCGCCAGCGCGCAAGTGCTGCCCGACCCGCGCCGCTGAAGGCCGACGCGTGCAAGACCTCTTCTCCGGCGCCGGCCCGGTGCTGGCCTTCATGGCCTGCGTCGCCCTCGCCACCTACGCCCAGAACCTCACCGGCTTCGCCTTCAGCCTGATCCTGCTCGGCCTGGTGTCGGTGTTCCACATCGCGAGCGTCGGCGACGCGGCCAACGCGGCCACGGTGCTGAGCCTGATCAATGCCTGGACCTACTTCCGCGCGCGGCCCGGGCCGGTGCCGTGGCAGCTGATGAAGCCGGCGCTCAATGGCAGCACGGTGGGCGTGATCGTCGGGCTGATGCTGCTGACCTGGCTCAGCGGCAGCGCGGTCGACTGGCTGCGCGCGCTGCTGGGGGTGTCGATCCTCGGCTGCGCGGTGCTGCTGGTGTTGCAGGCGAAGCCGCTGCCGGCGATCTCGGGGCGCAGGAGCTTCGCCATCGTCGGCTGCCTGTCGGGCGTGCTCGGCGGGCTGTTCTCGAGCTCGGGGCCGCCGATCGTGTTCCACATGTACCGGCAGCCGCTGGACCGCGAGCTGGTAAGGCGCGCGCTGCTGCTGATGTTCGCGTTCAACTCGCTGGTGCGGCTCGTGATCGTGGTGCCGACCGGGCACTTCTCGTGGCGTGCCGCGCTGCTCGCGGCCTGTGCGATGCCGGTGGTCTATGCGGCCACCCGGTTGCATCACCGGCTGCCCAACCGGCTGCAGCCGCGCACGCTCAAATGGCTGGTGGGCGGGCTGCTGGCCGCCGCGGGCTCGACGCTGTTCGCCGCGGCCTGGGCCGCGATCGCGCACGGCTGACGCCACCGGTCGCGGTGGCCTGGCACCGTCCTGCCTTGCCCGCACGAGGCAATGGCTTACACGCGAAGTGCCCGAAACGCCCCTGTCGCGGGGCATCCCGCGCGCGAGAATTCCAGTCAGAATTTGTTGTGGTTGATGAGTTGCACCGCCGCTGCCGATGAAGCAGTGACCCTCTTCCTGGACCACCACGTGGCATGCAGAGCGGCCTGGGTCATCCCGGGCGTGTATTCCTCCAAAAAAACGCTTTGCTGTCATGCCATCCTCACTCACCTCCACGGGCATCCCGGGCCTCGACGACATCCTCGGCGGCGGGTTGCCCGCCCAGCATCTCTACCTGGTCGAGGGCACGCCGGGCACCGGCAAGACCACCCTCGCGCTGCAGTTCCTGCAGGCCGGCCGCGCTGCCGGCGAGCGCGGGCTCTACGTCACCCTGTCCGAAACCTCCGAGGAACTGACCGAGGTCGCGGCCTCGCACGGCTGGTCGCTCGAGGGCATCGAGGTCTACGACCTGGTGAGCGACGAGGGGCTCAGCGAGGAGGCCGAGCAGACGGTGTTGCATCCCTCGGAGTTCGAGCTCGGGGAGACTACGCGCGACGTCATGCGCCTGGTCAACGAGCAGAAGCCGCAGCGCGTGGTCTTCGACAGCCTGTCGGAGATGCGGCTGCTGGCCCAGAGCGCGCTGCGCTACCGGCGCCAGATCCTCGCGCTGAAGCGCTTCTTCGCGCAGCGCGGCTGCACCGTGCTGATGCTCGACGACCGCTCGGGCGGCGATGGCGACCAGCACCTGCACAGCATCGCGCACGGCGTGCTGCACCTGGAGCAGAACACCAACGACTATGGCGCCGACAAGCGGCGGCTGCGCGTGGTGAAGCTGCGCGGCGTGAAGTTCCGCAGCGGCGAGCACGACTTCAACCTCGACCGCGGCGGGCTGCAGGTGTTTCCGCGCCTGGTGGCCAGCGAGCACGAGCAGCGGATCGACGAGCGCCTGGTCTCGACCGGCACCGCGGCGCTCGACACCCTGCTGGGCGGCGGCCTGACACCGGGCAGCAGCCTGCTGCTGGCCGGACCCGCGGGCGTGGGCAAGACCACCACTGCGATCAGTTGCGCCGTGGCCGCCGCGCGGCGCGGCTCGAAGGTGGCCTACTACCTGTTCGACGAGGGCCTGGGCACGCTGCGGCAGCGCTCGCGGGCGCTGGGGCTCGACGTCGAGCCCTACATGAGCTCGGGCCACATCACGATCCGCACGCTGGATCCGGCCGAGGTCTCGCCGGGCCAGTTCGCGCACTCGGTGCGCATGGCGGTGGAGCAGGACGGCGTGCAGATGGTGGTGATCGACAGCCTCAATGCCTACCTGCACGCCATGCCCGGCGGCAAGTACCTGATACTGCAGATGCACGAGCTGCTGGCCTACCTGAACCTGCGCGGGCTCACCACGCTGCTGATCCTGTCGCTGCATGGCACCGTGGGCGAGATGCGCGCCGACGTGGACCTGAGCTACCTGAGCGATGCGATGCTGAACTTCAGGTACTTCGAGGCACGCGGCAACCTGCTGAAGGCGATCTCGGTGATCAAGAGCCGCACCAACGCGCACGAGCAATCGATCCGCGAGTTCCGCCTGGGCCCGCACGGGGTCGAGGTCGGCAAGGCGCTGAGCGACTTCCAGGGCGTGTTGTCGGGCGCGGCCCGCTACACGGGCACGCAGCCACTGCTGGGCGATAGCGATATCGCCACGCCGTCCGCATGAAAGGGCCGGCGTGGAAAACCGCATCCTGATCCTCGCGCCGCGCGGCCGGGATGCGCAGGTGATCCGGGCCTTGCTCGAGGGCCAGGGCATCGATTGCCTGGTCTGCGCCGACGCGGCATCGCTGCTGGTGGAACTCGAGATCGCGGCCGCGGCGGCGATCGTGACCGAGGAGTCGCTGGCGGACGGCTTCGACAGCGCGCTGGGCGCCTGCCTGGCGAAGCAGCCGGCCTGGTCCGACCTGCCCTTCGTGGTGCTGGCGATGCGCCAGTCGGGTCGGCGTTCGGCCAGCGCGCAGGCCTCGCTGCAGCAACTCGGCAACTCGGTGCTGCTCGAGCGGCCGCTCAACCCCGAGACGCTCGCGAGCGCGGCGCGCTCTGCCCTGCGCGCGCGCCAGCGGCAGTACGCCACGCGCCGCCACCTGAACGACATCGAGTCGGCCAAGGCCACGGTCGAGCGGCTCAATGCCGAGCTCGAAGGGCGCATCGCCACCCGCACGGCCGAACTCGCGGGCGCCAACGACTGGCTGATGCGCGAGATCGCCGAGCGCGAACGGTTGCAGGCCAACGTGGTGCAGGGCCAAAAGCTCGAGGCCATCGGCCGGCTCACGGGCGGCATCGCGCACGACTTCAACAACCTGCTGCACGTGGTCAACCTCAACCTGGAGTTCATCAAGCGGCTGGCGCCCGAAGGCAAGCTGGCCGACTATGCGCGCCGCGCGAAGGAGTCGGTGGCGCGCGGCTCGCGACTGACCGGGCAGCTGCTGTCGTTTGCGCGGGCGCGCAGCCTGGTGCCGCGGCTGCATGGCGTGAATGCGCTGGTCACCAATCTGCGCGAGCTGATCGAGGTCTCGGTCGGCTCGAAGGTGCGGGTCGAGTTCGACCTCTGGGCGGATGAACTCTGGGTGATGCTCGATGGCGCGCAGCTCGAGATGGCGCTGCTGAACATGTCGGTCAATTCGCGCGACGCGATGCCCGAGGGCGGGCAACTGACCATCCGCACGGCATTGGCGAGCGCCGCCGACGGTTCGCCGCAGGTGCTGGTGAGCGTGCAGGACACCGGCAGCGGCATACCGAGCGCGGTGCTCTCCAAGGTGTTCGATCCCTTCTTCACCACCAAACCCAATGGCCATGGCACGGGCCTGGGGCTGAGCCAGGTCTACGGCTTCGCCAGCCAGTCGGGCGGCCAGGCCGAGATCCGCAGCACGCCGGGCGAGGGCGCGACCGTGACCCTGCGCTTCCCGCTGTCGCAGCCCGAGCAGGCGGATGACGCCGCATCGCCGCGCGAGCGCGAGGGTGCCGCGCCCGCCAGGCAGGACCCGCGCAGCGAGGTGCTGGTGGTGGAGGACGATGCCGAGGTCCGCCAGGGCATCGCCGAAGGCCTGCGCCTGCTGCAGTACACCGTGCGCGAGGCCAGCGATGGCCACAGCGGCCTGCAGGAGCTGAAGCGCCGCCGGCCCGACCTGCTGATGGTCGACTACCTGATGCCGGGCATGAACGGCGCCGAGCTCGCGGCGGCCGCGCGCCGGCTCTATCCGCAGATGCCGGTGCTGGTCGCGACCGGCTATGCCGACATGGCGGAGGTGCAGAAGGTGGTCGGTTCGCACTCGGTGCTGCGCAAGCCCTTCGATCTCGAGACGCTCAGCGGCGCGGTGAGTGCGGAGCTCGGCCGCGCGCGGACGACGGCGCGGGCCGCGGGCGAGCGCGAACGGGTCGTTTCCGGGTCATAAGCTCACAGCGATTCGTTCTTTGGCGCCGCGCGCGGCCTCGGCCACACTGGCGGGCCCATGCCTTCCCTCACCGTCATTCCCGACGCAGCCAGCCCGTCGGCCGATGCCGGGTTCGACGCCCAGGCCGACCGGGTGGCCGACTGGCTGCTCGGCAGCCTCGAATGGAACGCCACGCTGTTCCATGTGGGCCAGTACTGCGGCCGCTGGCGCGCCTCCACGGCGGGCCGTGCTCGCGCGAGCTTCCACCTGATCCTCGAGGGCCGCTGCTGGCTGCACCGGCCGGGGCTCGAATCGGTGGCGCTGTCGCCGCGCGACGGCGTGTTCCTGATGCGCGACGTGCCGCATTTCCTGTCGCCCTATGCCGACCCCGGCATCGACTGCGCGCCGCGCGCGATGCAGCCGCTGTCGGCCAGCCCCGCGCTGGGAGAAACCGCGCTGGCCTGCGGCTTCTTCTCGTTCGACGGGCCGCTGCGCGACCTGGTCGCGCAGTCCTTTCCCGACTGCCTGGTGCTGCGCGCCGACGACCTCGCGATGGCCTCGGCCGCCACCCTGTTCGACCTGATGCGCAGCGAGGCGCTGCGCGCCGGCACCGAACCCTCGGTGCTGATGGACCGGCTCGCCGGCCTGCTGTTCTTCTATGGCCTGCGCCACGTGGCGCGCAGCGACGCGAACGCGCGCGGCTTCTGGGGCCTGCTGCGCCGGCGCGGCTTCGCGCCCTTGCTGGCGGCGCTGCTGCAATCGCCCGAGCGGCCCTGGAGCGTGGCCGACATGGCGCAGCGCGTGCATCTCTCGCGCGCGGCCTTCTTCCGCCAGTTCGGCGAGGCCTGCGGCCAGTCGCCGCTGCAGTTCCTGCAACTGCTGCGCATGCAGATCGCGGCGCGCAAGCTGACGCAGGGCGAGTCGATCGCGCAGGCCGCCGAGGCCGTGGGCTACGACTCCTATGCCGCGTTCTCGCGCACCTTCAAGCGCGTGATCGGCGAACAGCCGGGCGCCTGGCAGCGCGCGCGGCGGCTCGACCGCAGCGAGGCCGCCGGCGTGACCGCCAGCGAGACGAACCGGCACAGATCCGAGACGCCCGGTCATTGATGCCCGCGGGCGGGCCGCGAAGAATCGGTGCCAGTTTCCGCACCCCACGAGCCGCACCGACATGACACGCCTGACCCTGCACACCGAGACCTCCGCGCCCGAAGCCAGCCGTGCGCTGGTGGCGCGCGCCGCCGCCAACAACGGCTTTCTGCCGAACCTGATCGGCATCCTCGCCAATTCGCCGCAGGCGCTCGAGACCTACCTCGGCGTGGCCCAGACCACCGCGCGCGGCGAACTCACGCTGGCCGAGCGCGAGGTGCTGCAGATCACGGCCGCGCGCATCCACGGCTGCGACTTCTGCGTGGCCGGCCATTCGGCCGCGGCGCTCAAGCAGGCCAAGCTGCCGGCCTCGGCCGTGGTGGCGCTGCAGCGCGGCGAGGCCACGGGAGAGGCGCGGCTCGATGCGGTGCGCGCCTTCACCGAGGCCGTGATCGCGAGCCGCGGCAAGGTCAGCGACGAGGCGCTCGCGGCCTTCCGCGGCGCGGGCTTCTCCGAGCGCCAGGTGCTCGAGGTGGTGCTGGGCGTGAGCCTGGCCACGCTGTGCAACTTCGCCAACAGCCTGGCCGGCAGCGCGGTCAATCCGCAACTGCAGCCCTACCTGCCCGAGAACCTGCGCGCCGACGCAGCGCCCGCCCATGCTGGCTGAGGCCGACCGGCACTGGCTCGACACGCAGGCCGAGGCGCTCGACAGCGACAACGCGCAGGCGCACGCGGTGCTGCCGCGGCTCGCGGGCGCGCAGCTGTTCGGCCTGGGCGTGCCGCGCACGATCGGCGGGCAGGGCGGCGACACGCGCGATGCCATCGAGGCCATCGCCGCCGTGGCCGGCCATTCGCTGGCGGCGGCCTTCACCTTCTGGGGCCAGCGCGTCTTCATCGAATACCTGCTGCAGTCGCCCAACCAGGCGCTGCGCGAGCGCTGGCTGCCCGCGCTGCTCGACGGCTCCCTGGCCGGTGCCTCGGGGCTGTCGAACGCGATGAAGTTCCTCGGCGGCATCGAGGCGCTGCAGATCACGGCCACGCGGCAGGAGGGCACGCCCGGTTGGCGGCTCGACGGCAGCGTGCCGTGGTGTACCAACCTGCGGCCCCAGGGCTTCGTGGCCGCGGTGGTGGTGCAGCGTGCCGATGGCGGCGCGCCGCTCGTGGCCGCGCTGCAGAGTGGACAGGCGGGCGTGGAGCGCAGCGCCGACCTCGACCTGATCGCGCTGCGCGGCAGCAACACCGCGTCGCTGCGCATCGAAGGCGCGCGGCTCGCGGCCGACGAACTGATCCACGACGAGGCCAACCGCTTCCTGCCCACGGCGCGGCCCGAGTTCCTCGGCCTGCAGTGCGGGCTGTCGATCGGGCTGGCGCGCGCCGCACTCGCGACCGCGGCGCAGGTCGGCGGCGCCGGGCGCGCGGTGCTCGACGCATCGCTCGTCGAACAGCGGCAGGCGCTCGATGCCACGGTCGATGCGCTCTACGCGGGCATCGCCGATGGCCGCTTCCGCACCCAGCCCGAGGCGCTGTTCCGCGCCCGGCTCGCGCTGGCCGACATCGCGCTGGCCGCGGTGCAGCTCGAGCTGCAGGCCAGCGGTGGCCGCGGCTACCACCGCGACCAGCCGCTGAGCCTGGCACGGCACTGGCGCGAGGTGGCGTTCGTTCCGATCGTGACGCCGAGCGTGGTGCAACTGCGTGGCGAACTCGCGCGCCGCGCGGCGCAGTCCGCATCGTGAGCGTATTGGCTGCCGAGATCGGCCTCGACGAGGCCGCGAATGCGCCGCACCCGGTGCTCGAGGCGCGCGATCTCGCCTTCGGCTTCGATGCGGCAAGGCCGGTGTTCAGCGGCGTGTCGCTCGCGGTGGCGCCGCGCGAGATCGTCTGCCTGCTCGGCGGCAGCGGCTGCGGCAAGTCCACCTTGCTGAGGCAGCTCGCGCGGCTCGAGGTGCCCGGCGTCGGGCATGCCCAGGGCGAGATCCGTTTTCTGGGCGAGGCCTTGAGCTCGCCGCATCCGCGCGCGGCGCTGGTGTTCCAGCAGCCCGGTCTGCTGCCCTGGCTCAATGCGGCGCGCAACGTGGGCTTCGGCCTCGACTTCGCGCGCCAGCCGAAGCTCGAGCGCGAGCTGCGCACGCGCCGCGTGCAGGACGCACTCGCGGCCGTGGGGCTCGCGGGGCAGGGCGGGCTCTATCCGTCGCAGCTGTCGGGCGGCATGGCGCAGCGCGTGGCGCTGGCCCGCGCGCTCGCGCGCGAACCGGTGCTGCTGCTGGCCGACGAACCCTTCTCGGCGCTCGATGCCATCACCCGCACCGAGATGCAGGAACTGCTGGTCGACCTGGTGCACCGCTGGCGCACCGCCGCACTGCTGGTCACGCACGACATCGATGAAGCGATCCTCGTCGGCGACCGCATCCTGCTGATGGGCGAGCGGCCGGGCCGCATCGTGCGCGAATGGCGCGTCGACATGCCGCGCCCGCGCAGCGATGGCGCCGCCTTCACCGCGCTTCGCCTCGACATCCTCGCCGCGCTGCAGGCCACGCGCCGTCATTGCTCCATCGAATCGCCACCCGGCATGCCAGAAAGAAAGCCCGTCGAATGACCGACCCGAATCCCGCCCATGGCGCCGCGCTGCGCGCCACCCATGTCTGCGCCTCGTCCGCCTGCGACTGCGGCCTCACGCGGCGCGACATGCTGCGGCTGTCGGCGCTGGCCGGCGCGGCGGTGGCGGCGCCCTTTCTCTCGGCCGGCGATGCGATGGCGCAAGGCTTCAAGGGCGACGACCAGCCCGTGAAGATCGGCTATCTGCCGATCACCGATGCCACGCCGCTCCTGATTGCGCATGCGCGCGGGCTGTTCGACAAGGAAGGGTTGCGCGCCGAGGCGCCGCGCATGTTCCGTTCGTGGGCGCAGATCGTCGAGGCCTTCGTCGCGGGCCAGGTCAACGTGATCCACCTGCTCACGCCGGCCACGCTGTGGGTGCGCTACGGCTCGAAGTTCCCGGCCAAGATCGCGGCCTGGAACCACATCAACGGCTCGGCGCTCACCGTGCTGCCCGAGATCGGCAAGCTCTCCGACCTCGGCGGCAAGACCGTGGCGGTGCCGTTCTGGTATTCGATCCATAACGTGCTGCTGCAGGACATGCTGCGCGCCGAGGGCCTCAGCGCCGTCACCAAGGGCGCGGGTGCCGGCGGCGGCGTGGGTCCGAAGGAGGTCAACCTCGTGGTCCTGGCGCCGGCCGAGATGGTGTCGGCGCTGGCCGCGCGCTCGATCGCGGGCTTCATCGTGGCCGAGCCCTTCAACGCGGCGGCCGAGATCGCGGGCGTGGGCAAGGTGCTGCGCTTCTCGGGCGACGTGTGGAAGGACCATGCCTGCTGCGTCACCTTCCTGGCCGAGCGCGACATCGTCGAGAAGCCCGAATGGGCGCAGCGCGTGACCCACGCGATCGTCAAGGCGCAGCTGTGGACGCGCGACAACCGGCTCGACGCGGCGCGGCTGCTGTCGAACGCCGGCGAGCGGCGCTACACGCCGCATCCGCCGCAGACCCTGGCCAAGGTGCTGGCCGCCACCGACTACGCGAGCTACGAGGCCAGCGGCGTGGTGCGTCACAAGGGCTGGAGCCAGCGGCGCATCGATTTCCAGCCCTATCCCTTCGCTTCCTACACCGAGCAGCTGGTGCGCGCGGTGCAGGGCACCCGGGTCGAGGGCGAGAACGCCTTCCTGCGTGCGCTCGATCCGAAGTTCGTGGCGCGCGACCTGGTCGATGACCGCTTCGTGCGCAAGGCGATCGAGGCCGTGGGCGGGCCGCAGGTGTTCGGCGTGGCGCCGGACTACCAGCGGCGCGAGACCATCGCGGTCTGACGTGGGCCGCCGCCTCGGACTGCCGCTGGCCGGCCTCGCGCTCGCGCTCGTGCTGTGGTGGGCCGGCAGCGCCTGGCTCGCGCAGCGCACGCCGATCGCCGCGGCCTTCGCGCCCGGGCCGTCGGCGCTGGCGCTCGTGCGTCTCGTCGCCGGCCCCGACATCTGGCAGCACGCGCTGCTGAGCCTGCAGCGCGTGGCCATTGGCCTCGCACTGGCGATCGTGTTCGGCGTGCCGCTGGGCGTGCTCACCGGGCTGTGGCGCGGCTTCGCGCAGGCCAGCACGCCGGTGTTCCAGTTCCTGCGCATGATCTCGCCGCTGTCGTGGATGCCGATCGCCGTGATGGTGCTCGGCGTGGGCGACCTGCCGGTGTATTTCCTGCTGGCCTTCGCGGCCGTGTGGCCGATCCTGCTCAACACCGCGGCCGGCGTCGCGCAACTCGATCCGCACTGGCTCACGCTCGCGCGCAGCCTGTCGGCCACGCGCCGCGAGACCGTGCTGCGCGTGATCCTGCCGGGCATCACTGCGCACCTGCTCACGGGCGTGCGGCTGGCCATCGGCATCATCTGGATCGTGCTGGTGCCGGCCGAGATGCTGGGCGTGTCGGCCGGGCTCGGCTACTTCATCCTCGATACGCGCGACCGGCTCGCCTATTCGGAGCTGATGGCGGTGATCGTGCTGATCGGGGCGCTGGGGTATCTGCTCGATGGGTTGGCGCGGTGGTTGCATGCGCGGTGGACGCATGGGTGAGGGGACGCGTGCGGCGAGCAGGGGCAACCGAACAGGAAAACGAACCGGAAAATTCAGCCTTCTGAATGACGCAAGGACTTCATATAAAGCGTTGAATACATTGGTTTTTTAAGCAGAATCAACCGGCAAAAGAACCGGAAGCCATGAGCGAAAGACCGATCCCCCTGTCTGCCACGACCAGGCGAGCTTCATGAAGCGCCTGCCTCTCTTCGCAATCCTGCTGTGGCTTTGCATCGCCCTAGGCTCGGCCAACGCGGCGCCGCCGACCTACCAGGATCTGCAGGCTGACCCGGGCACTGTGCCGATGCAGCCGGCCTGGCAATTGCGGCCGGTGGATGCATCAGCGCCGCCCTGGGAAGACATCTTCACTTTCACCATCGGCATCGCGCCGGACCTGATCGAAAAGGCGCGTTGGCTGAGCCTGAATCCGGGCAGGAACAGCGAGCGCGCGCCTGCGCTGGTCGACGCCCTCGACGGGCGAGTGCTTTTCCTGTCACCGACGGCGCGCAGCTTCTGCGATGGCCGCTGGCAGGTCGCGTGGCTGGAGCGCATCGGCATCATCGGCATCGACGGCGCACTCCAGCCGACGCTCAAGGCGTGGCTGGTCGAGCAAAAGCCCGGCGGCGGACAACGGACCACGGTGGGTATCGGGCGCATCGATGCGCGAGGGCAGTGGGCCGTGCCGCCAGTGAGTTGCGATGGCAAGGACACGACATCCATCGACTCTCCCGCCGCTCTTTCCTACCTGATGCCCGACGAATCCAGGCAGGCGGCTTCCGATCTGCAGGTGGACACGGTCTACGCACAGCCCGGCCTGCGCGATGCCGCGGGGCAGTGGCGCACGCCGCCGCCGCCGCGGGATATCACTACGGCCCAATGGATGGACTACCAGCGGCAGATGGCGGCACCGGGCTCCACCGGCTCGGGCCTCATCGATGCGCGAGGGAGGATGGTGATCCCGTTCATCTTCGGTGGGCTGTCCGACGCGACAGCCCAGCGGCGCATCCGGCTGTGCACCGCCGTCGGACTCGATCGCCAGCGCAATGCCAGCACGCCGCGCGCGTGCCGCTGGCAACGGCTGCATGGCAGCGATGCCGGCGCCGCGCTGCGGCCGGCCAAGGACGCGGACACCGGCCGATGGGGATACCGGAACGCGCAGGGTCAATGGGCGATCGCGCCGCAGTTCCGGGAGGCGCGTCCGTTCCGCCATGGCTACGCCGTCGTCGTAGGCGCATTTCCCCAGGACTGGCGGCCGCCCGGTTGGCAGGACGAACGGCCGATCATTCGGCAATTCCATCGCATGGGCCGCCACTGGGTGGCCGAAGCCCTGGTGCGCAACGCGTCCACCGCTGGCGCATGGGAAATTCGCTACGGCCTGCTCGACGATGCGGGGCAATGGCTGGCCGCCGCGCCGCAGCCCACGCTGCACGTGGCCGTGCTGTTTCCGCCCGGTGGCCGCAGCAGCCACTATGCCGGGATGCTGGCGAGCCACCTGCCCAGGCTGTTGGGACGCAATGTGCAGGTCGATCACGTGCCCCAAGCCACCGAGGCCGACTACCGCCGGCTGATGACGGAAGGCGGCAACGAGAAGGTCCTGCTCGCGGCGCTGAGGTTGCCGCGCGGAGGCATCGAGGGCGTGCACCAGGGCCCGCCGATCGATGCGCTGATGCAGGCCCTTCGCCCCGTCACGCTGCTGGCGTCGCAGCCTCTGGTGCTGGCCATCGACAGCACGAGGGCCGACACGCTGGGCATTCACAGCACCGATGACCTGCTCGCCCACGCGCGGGCCCATCCCGGCAGCCTGCGCATCGGCACGGGCGAAGACGGCTGGACCGGCCATCTCGCCTTCGGCCAGTTCCGCGCGCTGAGCGGTGTCGACGTGCAACGCGTGGTCTTCAAGGGCATGTACCCCGACTCGGACGTCATCACGAAGGAGCATGCGGTGGACCTGCTGTTCGCGCCCGTGAACGGCGTGGCGGTCGCCGTACGGCGCGGCCAGTTGCGCGTGCTCGGCACCACCGCCGATCCGGCGCGCCCGCAAAGCTTCGAGGGCGTGCCGTGGCCGACGCTGGCCGCTAGCGCGCCCTTGAGCGGCTACGCGACGTACGACCACTTCAGCCTCTGGGCACCGGCGAACTCGGATGCCGCGTCCAATCGCACCGTGCAGGAAGCCGTGGCCCAGGTGCTCGCCAGGCCCGAGGTGCGCAGGCAGCTGCAGGACCTTCAGGTCGTCGGCGGAGGCGGTTCACCCGAGAGCTTGCTGGCGCTGGAGGACGAAGAGCGCGAACGCTGGCTGCGCGCGCTGTCCTCGTCGGCGCGTTGAGGGCGCTGCCGGGTCTTCAGGCGTGACGGCCTCGACCGTCGCGCTCACTCCGTCGCGAACCACGCCAGCGCCACCGCCGGCAACGCGAACCCGATCCACGACGCCAGCGGCCATCCGCCCTTCGCATAGGCCCAGGCACCGAGTGCCGACCCCGCCGCGCCGCCGAGGAAGAAGGTGGCCATGTAGAGCCCGTTGAGCCGCGAGCGCAGTTCGGCACCGAGGCCGAAGATCGCGCGCTGCCCCAGGGTCATGTTGGCCGCCACGCCGAAGTCCAGCACCACCGCCGCGACCACCAGCAGGCCCAGCGACAGCGGCGATCCGCCATGGCTGAAATGGGCCAGCAGGAAGCTGCCCGCCACCGCGAGCATGGCGCCGATGGTCGCGCCGCGGCTCCAGCCGCGGTCGGCGGCACGGCCGACCAGGGGAGCGGCCACGGCGCCCGCCACGCCCACCAGCGCAAAGAGGGCGATCTCCGCCTGCGACAGCCCGTATTCGCTGCTCGCGAGCAGCAGCGGCGTGACGGTCCAGAACAGGCTGAACGATGCGAACAGGAAGGCGTGATAGAGCGCGCGCCGCTGCAGGACCCGTGTCGTGCGCGCGAGCCGCACCATCGATGCGAGCAACTCGCCGTAGCGCATGCCGTGCGATGGCGTGCGCGGCGGCAGCGCCAGCGCGAGGACCAGGGCCAGCACCAGCATCAGGGCCGACGAAAGCACGAACACCACGTGCCACGACGACAGCTGCGCGACGAAGCTCGCCACCGGCCGCGCCAGCATGATCCCCAGCATCAGGCCGCTCATCACGCTGCCGACGGCGCGCCCGCGCCGGGCTTCGGGCACCAGGTGGGTGACGTAGGGCACCAGCACCTGGACCGCCACGGTGCCGAGCCCGATGCACAGCGCCGCCGCCAGGAAGGGCAGCGGATGGGTGGACAGGCCCGCGGCCAGCAGCGACAGCGCGTCGGCGCACAGCAGGACCAGCACCAGCAGCCGGTTCTCGACCAGGTCGCCGAGCGGCACGATGAACAGCAGGCCCAGGCCGTAGCCGATCTGCGTCAGCGTGACGATGAGGCCGGTGGCGGCGGGCGACAGCGCGAGCGAGGCGCCGATCAGCCCGGCCAGCGGCTGCGCGTAGTAGAGGTTGGCCGCAGCCAGGCCGCAGGCCGTGGCCACCAGCAGCACCAGCCAGGCGTGGGGTTGCGCAGCGGTGGCGTGCGGCGTTGCCGTGTTCGTGGAGATCGTCATGGGGAGCGTGGGAGCGTGGAACAAATGAAGGCGCCAAATAAGGAAATGTTCATATCCAAAATTGGCAAAAAAAGGATCAGTTGAAGATGTGCATCGCGGCCTCCGCGACCGCCTGCATCTCCTTCTTGCCGCGCCCGGTGGTGCCGACCACGCGCATCCCTTGCAGCACGCACAGCACGAGCCGCGCGGCGGTCCTGTCGTCGAGCGCGGTGGCGAGCGAGCCGTCGGCCTTGCCCTGGCGGATCAGTTCCTCGAGCAGGGCCTCGTTCCGGTCGAGTGAGCGCTTGATGCGTTGCGCGACCTCGTCGTCGAGCGTGGCCAGTTCGGTGGCCGTGCCGACCACCAGGCAGCCGCGCTCGCCCTCGACGCCGTGCGCGGAGCCCGCGAAGAAGCTCAGCACGTTGAACAGCCGCTCGCGGCCGGTGGCGCCGCGCTCGACCTCGGCCCGGATCAGCGGATCGCGCCTTTCCTTGTAGCGGTCGAGGGCCGCGAGAAAGATGCCGCGCTTGTCCTTGAAGGCCTTGTAGACGCTGCCCGAGGTCAGCGCCATCGCGGCCGTCAGGTCGGTGATCGAGGTGCCGTGGTAGCCGCGTTCGCGGAAGACCAGCACGGCCTTGTCGAGCGCCTCGTCCATATCGAACTCGCGCGGGCGGCCGCGGCCCCGCGTGGGGCTGGCCTGGATCGAA
This sequence comes from Variovorax paradoxus, assembly GCA_016806145.1. Taxonomy (NCBI): domain Bacteria; kingdom Pseudomonadati; phylum Pseudomonadota; class Betaproteobacteria; order Burkholderiales; family Comamonadaceae; genus Variovorax; species Variovorax paradoxus. The sequence goes on along the minus strand of CP063167.1, from coordinate 386,394 downwards.
GGGGAGGGGGACATGGGTGGCGAGTATATGGGAAACGATCGATCCCTATTTGAGGCGTTGCTTCCTCGTGCCGCGTTCGGTTCATATCGGCCCTTTTATGTGAATCATCATTTACCAGATTTTTTCGCCCGGCTTTAGCTCTGAGATCGCCATGTCTCATGGGATGAAGCCTGGGTTTTCCCTAAGGTTTGAAATACTGAATCACGGTTTACTTTTAAAGTGAACGGTGATTTAATTTTTCTCAGGGGCTGGACCCAGTCGCCGCCTCGGTGGCCACCCAGCCGGTGTTTCCTCCTCACTCAGAACAGAGACAGGCATGACAGAGATCGCCCCCATCTTCTTCAACTGCGAAAGCGGTTCTCAGAGCCGGTCCGCCTTCGACCGCGCGGTCGCGCGGATCGCTTCCGGCCTGCAGACGCTCGGACTCGTCGAAGGCGACACCGTGGCGCTGCTGATGCGCAACGACGCGCCGATGGCGCAGGCGATGGCCGCGGCCGACCTGGCGGGCATCTATGCCGTGCCGCTCAACTGGCATGGCAAGAGCGAGGAGATTGGCTACGTGCTGCAGGACTGCGGTGCGCGCGTGCTCATCGCGCACGACGACCTGCTGGCGCTGGTCGATGCGGACCTGCTCGACAAGCTCCAGGTCATCGCGGTGCCGACGCCGAAGGAGATCGCGGTGCGCCATGGCGTCGAGCCTGCCGCGGCGGATGCGCTCGCGGCCGGCCATATCGGTTGGCAGTCCTGGCTCGATGCGCAGCAGGATGCGGCCCGGCCGACCACCAAGCCGCGCGGCGTGATCATGTACACCTCGGGCACGACCGGAAAGCCCAAGGGCGTGCAGCGCGAGCCCTATGCCGACCTGGCGGCGTTCCGCCAGAACCTCGGCACGCTGCACCATGCCTTCGGCACGCAGCCCGGCATGCATGCCGCGATCCTCGGGCCGCTCTATCACGGCGGTCCCACGGCCTACTGGCGCGCCTGCTACGCGGCCACCGCGAAGGAAGGCATGGTGGTGGTGCGCTCGAAGTTCGATCCGATCGAGCTGCTGCAGCTGATCCAGGACTACCACATCTCGCACCTGTTCATGGTGCCCACCATGTTCATCCGGCTGCTGAAGCTGCCGCCCGAGGTCCGCGCGCGCTACGACGTCAGCAGCGTGCGGCACATCATCCATACGGCGGCGCCCTGTCCCGTGGCCGTGAAGGCCGCCATGTGCGAGTGGATGGGCGACGTGATCTACGAGTTCTACGGCGCGTCCGAAACCGGGCCGGTGACGGTGGCCACGCCGCAGGACGCCAGGGAGCGCCCCGGCACCGTGGGCCATCCGCAGTCGACGGTGCGCATGCAGATCCTCGATGCCGACGGCCTCGTGCTGCCCGCGGGCGAGATCGGCGAGATCTGCTGCCGCAACGACACCTACCCGGACTTCACCTACCGCAACCGCCACGCGGACCGCGCCGCGCTCGACCGGCACGGCCTGGTCGCGACCGGCGACATGGGCTACCTCGACGAGGGCGGCTACCTTTTCGTCTGCGATCGCGTGAAGGACATGGTGATCTCGGGCGGCGTCAACATCTATCCGGCCGAGATCGAGGCCGCGCTGATCGACATCGCCGGCATCCAGGACTGCGCCGTGTTCGGCATTCCGCACGAGGAGTACGGCGAGGCCCTGGCGGCGCATGTGCAGCTGGCGCCGGGCGCGGCGCTCACGGCCGAGGAGATCAGCGCCACGCTGCTGGCGCGGCTCACCAAGTTCAAGGTGCCGTCGGTGATTCGCTTCGAGACCCAGATGCCGCGGCAGGACAACGGAAAGATCTACAAGCGCCGCCTCTCCGAGCCCTACTGGGCAGGCCATGGCCGCCGCATCTGAGCCACGCCGCCCGCTTCCCTTCGAACCACAGAGACAAGCCATGCCATCCATCACCACGCCGACGCGGCGCGCCCTGCTGCGGGCCGCGCTCCTGGCCCCGGCCGTTGCCACCCTGCCTTCGGCCTTCGCGGCCGAGCCCGCGGGCTTTCCGTCGAAACCGATCCGCGTGCTGGTCGGCTTTCCGCCCGGCGGCTCGACCGACGCGGTGTTTCGCGTCATGGCGCGCGCCGCCGAGGGCATCCTCGGCCAGCCCATCGTGGTGGACAACCGGCCCGGCGCCGGCGGCACCATCAGCATCCTGCAGACCAGGAACGCGCCGCCCGACGGCTACACGCTGGGGCTCGCGACCATGGCGGTGTACCGTGCGCCGGTGACGGAGGACGTGGGCTACGACCCCATCGCCGACCTGACCTACGTCGTGTGCCTGACCCATGTGCCGTTCGCGATCGTGGTGCGCGCCGATTCGCCGTTCAAGACCTGGGCCGACCTCGTCGCCTTCGGCAGGGCGAACCCGGAGCGCATGAACTACGGCGTGCCCGCGGGCCTCGGGAACAGCGGCCACCTGCTGATGGAGGAGATGACCGCGCAGGAGAAGGTGAAGTGGAATCCCATTCCCTACAAGGGCAGCGCCGACGTCTCGGTGGCGCTGCTGGCGGGCGACGTCCAGTTCGTGGTCGACGGCTCCGGCGGCTACGGTTCGCTGGTCGATTCGGGCAAGGCGCGGCTGCTGGCCGTGGCGAGCGACGAGCGTTCGCCGAAGTGGACGACGGTGCCGACCACGCGCGAGCTCGGCTACCGCGCGAGCATCGATTCGCCCTGGGGGCTGGTGGGTCCGAAGAACATGAGCCCGGCGGTGGTGCGCACGCTGCAGGAAGCCTTCCGGCGCAGCCTCGAGGCGCCCGACGTGAAGGCCGCGATGCTGCGCTACGGCCAGGGCCCGCGCTTCAAGGACACGGCCGAGTTCACGCGCTTCGCGGTGAAGGCCACGGTCGACGAGCGCGCCCTGCTCACCAAGTACGGGTTCGCCAAGCGATGAGCGCCGCATCCGGACCGGGCCGCGTCGCGATCGTGGGCGGCGGCATCGGCGGCCTGTGCGCCGCGGCGCTGCTGCGGCAGCGCGGCATCGAGGCCGTCGTGTTCGAGCAGGCGCCGGCCTTCCGCGAGGTCGGCGCGGGCCTGCAGGTCAGTCCCAACGGCGTCAAGGTGCTGCGCAGCCTGGGCCTGGGCGATGCGCTCGACGCCCTGGGCGTGCGGCCGCAGAACCTGGTGATCCGCGGCTGGAAGACCGGCATCGCGATCTCGCGCACCGGCATCCAGGGCGACTTCGACCGTGCCTACGGCGCGCCGTACTACCACGTGCACCGCGCGGACCTGCACCAGATGCTGCTCGGCGCCGTGGCGCCATCGGCGCTCCAGGTCGGCCGCCGGCTCACGTCGATGGACATGGACGATGGCGATGGCGATATCACGCTCGGCTTCGGCGAGGACCGCGCGCGCTTCGACGCCGTGATCGGCGCCGACGGCATCCACTCGGCGGTGCGGCGCTTCCTGCACGGCGACGAGTCGCCGCGCTTCACCGGCAACGTGGCCTTCCGCGCCACGGTCCCGGTCGACGACGCGCTGCGCCGCGAGGTGGCGCGCGACTCCACGATCTGGGTCGGCCCCGGCGGCCACGTGGTCCATTACTACGTGCGCGGCGGCAGCCTGCTCAACATCGTCGCGGTCCAGGAGACCACGCGCTGGGCCGACGAGTCGTGGACCCAGGAGGCGGAGCGCGGCGACCTGCTGCAGGCCTTCGCCGGATGGAACAAGGGGCTGCTGCGCATCCTCGAGCGCGCCGAGCAGTGCAACCGCTGGGCGCTCTACGACCGCGATCCGCTGCCGGCCTGGGGGCGCGGGCGCGCCACCCTGCTGGGCGATGCCGCGCATCCCATGCTGCCATTCCTCGCGCAGGGCGCCGTCATGGCGATGGAAGACGCCTTCCTGCTGGCCGAGAGCCTGGCCGCGGGATCCGATGCCGCGCAGGCACTGCGCACCTACGAGGGTGCGCGCATCCAGCGCACCGGCCGCATCCAGCTGGCCGCGCGCGCACGCGGCCACGCGATGCACGTGGGCAGCGCGCGCGAATCGCTGCGCCGCAATGCCACGCTGTTCTTCAACAGCCGGATGAAGCGCGACGAGCAGATCGAGCGCGGCCAGTCGCTGTACGGCTACGACGTGGCGAAGATGGCCTCGAAGGCGGCCGGGAGCCGGCCATGAGCGCGCGCGCGCTGGCGGGCATCCGCGTGGTCGAGTTCATGGCCAAGGGGCCGGTGCCGCTGTGCACGATGATGCTCGCGGACATGGGCGCCGAGGTGATTCAGGTCGCGCGCTTCGACGAGCCACGGCGCCACGATCCCGCGCTGCGCTTTACCGACCGCGGCAAGCGCGAGATGCGCGTCGATCTCAAGCAGCCCGAAGGGTTGGCGGCCGTGCGGCGGCTGATCGACAGGGCCGACGTGCTGGTCGAGGGCTTCAGGCCCGGCGTGATGGAACGGCTGGGCCTGGGGCCGGCGCCGTGCCAGGCCGCGAACGCGGCGCTGGTCTATGCGCGCATCACCGGCTGGGGCCAGGAAGGGCCGCTGGCCCGCTCGGCCGGACACGACATCAACTTTCTCGCGGCCACCGGCGCACTCGACAGCATCGGCACGGCCGAGGGCGGGCCCGCGATCCCGCTGAACCTGATCGCGGATTTCGCCGGTGGTTCGATGCATGCCGCCTTCGGCATCTGCGCGGCGCTGCTCGAGCGCCATCGCTCCGGCCAGGGCCAGGTGCTCGACATCGCCATGACCGACGGCGTGCTCTCGCTGATGACCTCGCTGTGGGCGATCCGCGCGCGCGGCGACTGGGCGGGCGGGCGCGGCGGCAATTTCCTCGATGGCGGCGCGCCGCATTACGCGGTCTACCGAACGGCGGAAGGCAGGCACCTCGCGGTCGGCGCCATGGAGGCGCCGTTTCGCGCCACGCTGATGGCGGTGCTGGGCCTGCCCGCGGACCGTGCCGCGCTGTGCGAGCAGCCCGCGGCCTGGGCCGGGCTGAAGGCCGAGATCGCGGCTGTGGTCGCGCGCAGGCCGCTCGCCGAATGGATGCAGCTGTTCGACGGCAAGGAGGCCTGTGTCACCGCGGTCGCGAGCCTCGACGAAGCGCAAGCCGACCCGGCGCTGGCGCAGCGCCGGGCCTTCGACCGCGAGGGCCCGCTGCCGCAGCCGGCGCCCGCGCCCCGCCTGTCGCGCACGCCTGCATCGAAGGGCGCGCCGGTCATGCAGGGCGAAGACGTCACGCGGCGCATCCTCGACGAACTCGGCTACGGGCCCGAGCAGATACGCGCGCTGCTCGACGCTCGGGCCGTCGCCTGACCGCACCACCACACATCACAAGGATCGATTCCACATGCAAGACACCCTCGAGTCGCCCGCCGCGGCGCAGACACTGGACCGGCTTCTCTCGGAACGCCACAGCTGCCGGGCCTTCCAGCCGCGCGCGGTGCCGCGTTCGCTGATCGAGCAGGTCTTCCGCAGCGCCCAGCGCGCGGCTTCCTGGTCCAACGTGCAGGCCTGGCAGGTCAGCGTGGTGTCGGGCGGCGCACGCGACGCGCTGAGCGCCGCGCTGCTGGCGGCCGGGCCGGACGACCGCTCGAGCGACCTCCCGCTGCCGCATGCCTACACCGGTGTCTACCAGGACCGGCGCCGCGAATGCGGCTTCCAGCTCTACGACGCGCTGGCGATCGCCAAGGGCGACAAGGAGGGGACGGCCCGGCAGATGAAGGAGAACTTCCGCTTCTTCGGCGCGCCCCATGCGGCCATCTTCAGCTCCGACCCCGGGCTCGGTACCTACGGCGCCATCGACGTCGGCGGCTATGTGCAGCTGGTGTTGCTGGCCATGCAGGCGCACGGCCTCGCGGCCATTGCGCAGGGCGCGCTGGCGGTCTACAGCCCGCTGGTGAAGAAGCAGCTCGGCATTCCCGAGGAGCGGCTCGTGGTCTGCGGCATGTCCTTCGGCTACGAGGACGAGGCCCATGCGGCCAACAGCTTCCGCACGACCCGCGCGCCGATCGAGCAGGTCGTCGACTGGCGCGACTGAGCGGGGAAGAAGCCATGCCTCTCCCGCAGGCCACGGACCGGGAGCCTTTGCATGAACGCAGCATCAGCTACCGCGGCTACCTGCGCGCCGACGGCCGCTGGGATATCGATGCGTGGCTGCGCGACGTCAAGGCCTACGACCGCGAGGTAGACGGGCGGCTGTTGAGCGCCGGCACGCCGGTCCACGACATGGGCCTTCGCGTGACGCTCGACGACGGCCTCGAGATCGTGGCGATCGAAGTCGCGATGGACAGCGCGCCCTTCGCTGAATGCCGGCGCGTGCAGGCGAAGATGCAGGCGCTGGTCGGCGCCAGGCTGGGCCGCGGCTGGCGCGATGCCATCCAGGCACGCATCGGCGGCATCGAGGGCTGCACGCATCTGCGCGAGCTGCTGTTCGGCGTCGCCACCGCGGCGATCCAGACCATTCCGCCGGTGCTGGCGCGGCGGCGGGCAGCAAGCGGCATCGAAGTGCCGGGCGATTCGAGGGCGCCCGCGCACCTGAACACCTGCCTGGGCTGGGATGCCACCGGCCCGGCCGTGCTGCGCTACTACCCGAAGCACGCGCGTACCGCGGGCCCGGGTTCCTAGCGATCCGAGCGGGCTTCCGCCGCGCCAGTCGGCGGATGACCTTCCACGCCCCAGTCGCGCAATGCTTGTTCGCCACCGCATCCCGGCGCCGGCGCCGCGTGCCCGGCCCGCCCCGGGGTGCGCGAGAACCTCGGCGCGGCGGCCGGCTGCATCCCCGTACCGGGGTCCGCGAAGGTCCCGCGCGCCTTCAGGTGCGGATGCTCGGCAGCCTGCGCCATCGACAAGACCGGCGCGAAGCAGCAGTCCGTGCCCTCGAGCAGCGCGCACCATGCATCGCGGCTGCGCTGCGCGAAGGTGCGGCCCAGCACGGAGCGAAGCGCGGGCCAGCATGCCCGGTCCATGTGATCAGGGAAATCGTCGGCGTCGAGGCCGATGAGGCCCATCAGCTCGACGAAGAATTTCCGCTCGAGCGCGCCGACGCAGACGTACTCGCCATCGAGGCAGCGATAGCTGTCGTACCAGGGCGCGCCGCCGTCGAGCGAGTTCGCCCCGCGCTCGTCGCGCCACAGGCCCTGGCGCCGCAACGCATAGGCGAGGGTCATGAGCGACGACGCGCCGTCGACGATCGCGGCATCGATCACCTGGCCCGCGCCCGACGACTGGCGCTCGTGCAGCGCCGACAGAATGCCCAGCGCCAGGTACAGCGAGCCGCCGCCGAAATCAGCGACCAGGTTGAGCGGCGGCACCGGTGCCTCGCCGCTTCGACCGATGGCATGCAGCGCGCCCGTGAGCGCGAGATAGTTGATGTCGTGCCCGGCCGATGCCGCGAGCGGCCCGTGCTGTCCCCAGCCGGTCATGCGGCCGTAGACGAGGCGCGGGTTGCGCCGCAGCGCCACCTCCGGCCCGAGGCCGAGCCGCTCCATCACGCCGGGCCTGAAGCCCTCGATGACGACGTCGGCCTTCTCGAGGATGGCCAGCACCCGCTCCCGCGAGCTCGGCGCCTTCAGGTCCACGACCAGCGACCGCTTGCCGCGGCCCAGGTCGTCGCAGGCCGTGTCCAGCGGCTCGCCAAGGCCGGCCGTGTGCGGGCGGTCCAGCCGAAGCACGTCGGCGCCGAGGTCGGCCAGCAGCATGCCGCAGAAGGGCACGGGGCCGATCGCGGGCATCTCCACCACCTTGAGGCCCCTCAAGGGCCCATGTGGCGCCGGCGTCATGCCCGTGCCGTCTCGCGGGCCTCGAGCGTTCGCGGCGCCTGCGTCACGTCGTGCTGGAAGATCCATTCGGCGCGGTGCGAGGTCTTGCCGGGTGCCGTGAGGTTCTGCCAGAAGAAGCCGAGGTCGCGCTTCAGCCGCGCCCACGGCGAGCGCAGGTGCGCGGTGCGGCCGCGTTCGCGCGCGCCGAGCTGGATGCGGCTGGTGCGCGGCTTGCGTTCCGCCTCGTAGGCCGCGAGCGCCTCGACCGGCGCGTGCGGAAAGCGCGTCAGCCAGTCGGCCAGCGCATAGCTGTCCTCGAGCGCCTGCGCGGCGCCCTGCGCGAGAAAGGGCAGCATGGGATGCGCGGCATCGCCGATCAGCGTGACCCGGCCCACGCTCCATTGCGCGAGTGGATCGCGATCGAACAGGCCCCACTTGTACAGGCCCTCGGCGCGCTCGAAGAGCGCGAGCAGCCGCGGGTTCCAGCCCTCGAAGGCCCGCAGCAGTTCGTCCTTCGAACTGGGCGTGGTCCACGACTCGCCGGTCCAGGCCTCGGTCTCGCGGATCGCCACGAAGTTGACGAGCGCGCCGCCGCGCAGGTAGTAGGTCACGACATGGCCGTCGGGCCCCATCCAGTTCGACGAGGCGGGCAGCACCTGGCCCGGAGGCAGCAGCTCCGCGGGGATGATGCCGCGCCAGCAGATGTTGCCGGTGAAGCGCGGCGCCTCGTCGCCGAACAGCGAGCGCCGCACCGCCGAATGGATACCATCGGCGCCGACGACGACGTCCGCGAACGCCACATGGCCGTTCTCGAAGTCGACGCGTACCCGGTCGGACTCCTGGGTCACCGCCGACACCTTGTGCGCGATCCGGACCATGCCGGCCGGCAGTGCCGAACGCAGCAGCGCATGCAGGTCGGCGCGATGCACGTGCACGTAGGGCGCGCCGTAGCGGGCCTGGTGCGAGGGATGCAGCGGGGTCTTGTAGAGCATGCGGCCGGAGCGCCAGCTCCAGCCGATGAAGTGGCGCGGCAGGAAGCCTCGGGACACGACCTGCTCGTCGATCTCGAGCGCGCGCAGCACTTTGACTGCGTTCGCGCTCAGCTGCACGCCCGCGCCGACTTCCTGCAGCTGGCTGGCCTGCTCGTACACCTCGACCGCGAAGCCGCGTCGATGCAGCAGCGCGGCCAGTGCCAGGCCGCCGATGCCCGCGCCGGCGACCAAAATGCGCGGCAGCGCCGGGATTTGCGGGCCATTCATGCGCCGGTCGCGAAGGTGCCGACGGCCGTGGCCACCGGGCGATCGGGTTCGCTGTCGCTCGCGATGCTCACGCGCGCGAACGACAGGCTGCGTCCCTGCTTCACGACCTCGGCCGTGGCGCGCAGGCCGTCCTTCGCGGCGCGCAGGTAGGTGACGTGCAGGTCGACGGTCGCGACCGGGCGCTGTTCGCCCAGCGCGGCCCACAGCGCGCACACCATCGCGGTGTCGGCCAGCGCCGCGATCGCCTGGCCCGACACGGTCCCGCCTTCGCGGCAGGCGACCGGCGACAAGGGCATGGCGAGCACCGTCTGGCCATCGCCGATGTGGACGATCTCGGGGCGCAGCGACAACACCCAGGGCGGAAAGACCTCCGCGAGGATCGCGGGCGCGGATTGCAGGTCGAATGTGGCCATCGCGCGCTCCTAGCCCAGTGCGTGGAAGCGGCCGCCGTCGCGCGCCATGGCGCGCAGCGATGCCGGTGCCTCGAAGCGCGCGCCGTGCTGGCGCGCCAGCGCATCGCACTCGGCCACGAAGCGGTCGGCACCCGCCTGGTCGATGTGCGCGAGCACGCCGCCGCGGAAGGCCGGATAGCTCCAGCCCAGCACGGCAGCGGCATCGAGCGCGAGCGGATCGCTGGCGATGCCTTCGTCCATCGCATGCACCGTCTCCAGCGACTGGATGTGCAGCAGCCGGTTGACCACCTCCTGCGTCGAGGGCTGCGGCGAGCGCGGCGGGAACAGTTCGGCCAGCCCGCTCCACACGGTCTTGCCCTCGGGCGGATAGTCGTAGACGCCGCCCGCGGCCTTCCGGCCGAGGCGGCCGGCATCGAGCAGCTTCGCTATCGCCTGCTGCGCGCCCTGCGACTGCATCGCGGTGCCACGGGCCTCGCGCGCCAGGCTGCCGACGATGTCGGCCAGCAGGTCGTAGGAGGTCAGGTCGGCCATCGCGAGCGGCCCGATCGGCAGGCCCGCGATGAAGGCCGCGTTGTCGATCAGCGCCGGTGACACGCCCTCGTTGAGCAGGTGCAGCGCTTCGCGCGTGTAGGCACCCACCACGCGCGAGGTGTAGAAGCCGGGGCCGTCGTTGACCACCACCGGTGTCTTGCCGAGCAGCCTGAGGAAGTCCAGCGAGCGGGCGAGCGTGGCCTCGGAGGTGTCCGCGCCCATGATGACTTCCACCAGCGCCATGCGGTCCACCGGTGCGAAGAAGTGCAAGCCGATGAAGTTGCGCGGATGCGCCACCGTCTTCGCGAGGCCGGAGATCGACAGCGTCGAGGTGTTGGTGGCGAGCAGCACGTCGGGACCGGCCGCCGCGAGCACGCGCTCGAACACCTCGCGCTTGGCCTCTGCAACCTCGATCACGGCCTCGACCACGAGATCGCAGCCTTGCAGCAGTTCGAAGTCCGACCCGGCCTGCAGCCGGCCGAGGATGGCATCGCGCTCCTGCATGCTCATGAGCTTGCGTTCGACCGAGCCGTCGAGCGTCTTCGCGATCCGCTCGCGGCCGCGCGCGGCGGTGGCGTCGTCGCGATCGAGCAGCACGGTGGCGATCCCGGCACGGGCGCAGACCAGGGCGATGCCCGCGCCCATGGTGCCGGCGCCGATCACGCCCACGCGCTTCGGCTCGAAGCGCGGCACGTCGGGGCTGCGGCGCGTGAGCTTGCGCGCCGCGTTGGCCGCGATGAACTGGGTGCGGATGCGGTTCTTGGCGGAAGGCGAGGTCACGACCTGTGCGAAGTAGCGCTGCTCGATCGCGAGGCCCGCGTCGATGTCGCGCTGCAGCGCCTGGCCGAGCACGTGCAGCAGCACGCCGGGCGCGCGGTCCTCCGTCGGCGACTTGCGCCGCAGCTGCGGCCAGGCATTGAAGAAGAAGGCGCGGCCTTCCAGCGATTGCGGCTCGAAGCCCGGATAGCGGAAGCCCTTGCGGTCCCAGGGCTGCTGCGCCTGCGGATGGGCGAGCACCCAGGCGCGTGCCGTCTCGAGCAGGCGGTCGGCCGCCACCACCTCGTTCACCAGCCCGAGCGCCAGCGCCTCGGCGGCGCCGACCGGCTTGCCTTCCATCAGCAGCCGCGTCGCGGGCGCGATGCCGATCAGCCGCGGCAGGCGCTGCGTGCCGCCGGCGCCGGGGATCAGTCCCAGCGTGACCTCGGGCAGGCCGAATCGGAGCCGCGCGTCGTCCGCCGCCAGCCGGTGGTGGCAGGCCAGCGCGATCTCGAGCCCGCCGCCCAGTGCCGAGCCGTCGAGCACGGCCACGAAGGGCTTGCCCGCGCGCTCCATGCGGCGCAGCGTCGCGCCGATGGTGGCGACCTTGGCGATGGCGCCTTCGGCCGTCTGCGTGGCATAGAGGCCCAGCAGGTCGCCGCCCGCGACGAAGTCGCGCTTGGCCGAGCGCACCAGCACGCCACGCACAGCGTCGTCGGCGAGGGCCCGGTCGACCGCCGCCGAGAAGGCCGTGATCGAGGCGTGGGTCTTGAGGTTGACCGGTCCGTCCGGGTTGTTCCAGACGATGTGGGCGACGCCGTCGGCGTCTTGTTCGTAGTCGATCATTTGCAGCGCTCCCTCAGACCAGTTCCACAATCGTTGCGACGCCCATGCCCAGGCCGGTGCACATCGCGACCAGCCCGCGGCGCAGTCCGCGGCGCTCGAGTTCGTCGACCAGCGTCCCGATCAGCATCCCGCCGGTCGCGCCGACCGGATGGCCGAGCGCGATCGCGCCGCCGGCGACGTTCATGCGCTCGGGGTCGACCCCCAGGTCCAACATGTACTTGAGCACCACGGAGGCGAAGGCCTCGTTGACCTCGAACAGGTCGATGTCCTGGATGCGCAGGCCGGCGCGCGCGAGCGCCTTCTCGGTGGCCGGCGTGGGAGCGGTCAGCATGACGCAGGGGTCGGCGGCCGCGCTCGCGGTGGCGAGCACGCGCGCGCGCGGCTTGCGGCCCAGTTGGTCGCCGAGCCGGCGGCTGCCGAGCAGCACCGCGGACGCGCCGTCCGAGATGCCGGATGAATTGCCGGCGTGGTGCACGTGGTTCACTCTGTCGACCTGCGGGTAGCGGTAGCGCACGGTGGCGTCGAAACCCATCTTCTCGCCGGAGCTCAGGAACGAGGCCTTGAGCGCCGCGAGCGAATCGACCGTGGTCTCGGGCCGCACCAGCTCGTCGGTGGCCAGGCACAGCCGGCCGTTGCGGTCGTGCACGGGCACCAGCGAGCGGTCGAACCAGCCGGCGCGCTGCGCGGCAGCGGCGTTCTGGTGCGAGCGTGCCGCGAAGGCATCGACGTCGGTGCGCGAGAAGCCCTCGAGGGTGGCGATCAGGTCCGCCGCGACGCCCTGGGGCGTCTGCAGCACGCGGTCGTTGAAGTAGACGTCCGAGACCGAAGGGCCGCCGGTGCCGAAGAGCATCGGCACCAGCGAGTTCATTTCCACGCCGCCCGCGACCACGCAGTCGGCCTGGCCCGCCATGATCTTGGCGGTCGCGGCGTTGACCGCGTCCAGGCCCGAGCCGCAGAAGCGCGCCACCATGAAGCCGGGCACCGTGTCGCCGTAGCCGGCCTCGATCACGGCCGAGCGCGCGATGTTCGCGCCCTGGTCGCCGACGGCCTCGACGCAGCCCAGGATGACTTCATCGACCACCGCGGGGTCGAAGCCGTTGCGCTCGGGCAGGGCCCGCAGCACCGTGGCCGACAGTTCGAGCGGCGACAGCGTGTGCAGTGCGCCCTGTGCCTTGCCGCGGCCGCGCGGCGTGCGCACCGCGTCGTAGATCAATGCTTCCAATTTCCGTACCTCTCTAGTTGCTGCCCGATGCGCGGGGCCAGAGGCCGCGCGCAATGATTTCCTTCATGATTTCGGAGGTGCCGCCGGCGATGCGCTCCACGCGCGCATCCGCATAGGCGCGCGACACCTCGTACTCCGACATGTAGCCCCAGCCGCCGTGCTGCTGCAGGCAGGCGTCGACGCAGCGCCCGAGCATCTCGGTCACCCAGAGCTTTCCCGCCGCGGCCGTGGTCGCGTCCAGCGTGCCGGCCATGTGCTCGGCGATCAGCCGGTCGACCAGCGCGCGGCCCGCGAGCAGGTCGGCCTTCGCCGTGGCGAGCGCGAAGCGCGTGTTCTGCATCTGCGACAGCGGCGCGTCGAACACGCGGCGCTCGGCCACGTAGGCGCAGGTGTCGCGGAACACCGCCTCGGCCCGGGCCTGGCAGGTGATGCAGATGGTCAGCCGCTCGCGCGCCAGGCCGTGCATCAGGTAGCGCATGCCCTGGCCGGCCTCGCCGAGCAGGTCCGCGCCATCGAGTTGCACTTCGTCGAAGAAGAGTTCGGACGTGTCCTGCGCGTGATGGCCGAGCTTCTCGAGCTTGCGGCCGCGCTGCACGCCTGGCAGGCCGGCATCGACCAGGAAGATCGACAGCCGTTCGTCGTCGTCGGTCTTGGCCGCGACCACGAACAGGTCGGCGAGCTGCCCGTTGGAGATGAACACCTTCTGGCCCGAGAGGCGCCAGCCGCCGTCCGTGCGCCGGGCGCGGGTGCGGATGGCGCGCAGGTCGCTGCCCGCGGCGGGCTCGGTCATTGCGACCGCGGCGATGGCATCGCCCGCCACCAGCCGCGGCAGCCAGCGCTCGCGCTGCGCATCGCTGCCGAAATGGGCGAGGTAGGGCACGGCCATTTCCGAATGGATGCCGAAGCCCGGCCCGGCCGCATGCGCGAAGGCCATCTCCTCGAGCGCGACGACGGTGTAGAGATAGTCGGCGCCCGCGCCGCCCCATCGGCTGTCGACGGTGCAGCACAGCATGCCGAGCTGGCCGGCCTGCCGCCAGATGTCGCGCGGCACCTGGCCGGCGCGCTCCCAGTCGCGGTGGTGCGGCACGATGCGCTCGGCGACGAAGCGCCGCACCTGGGCGCGGAAGTCCTCGTGCTCGGGCTGGAACAGGTGGCGTGGGAACAGCAATTCAGTCATCGCGCGGCGCTCCTCTGGAGATACGCCTCGCGCAGCGCCTTCTTCTGCACCTTGCCGACCCCCGACAGCGGCAGCGATTCGGCGAAGTCGTAGCTGCGCGGCACCTTGTAGCCGGCCAGCCGCGCGCGGCAGTGGGCGTCGAGCGACTCGCGGTCCAGCGCGAAGCCCGCTCGCGCCACGACGACCGCATGGACGCGTTCGCCCCAGTGGTCGTCGGGCAGGCCGATCACCGCGCATTCGCGCACGGCGGGGTGGCCGGCGATGGCGCTCTCGACCTCGGCGCAGTAGATGTTCTCGCCGCCGCTGATGATCATGTCCTTGATGCGGTCGACCACGAACAGGAAGCCCTCGTCGTCGAGGTAGCCGCCATCGCCCGAGCCCAGCCATCCGTCCTTCAGGGTCGCTTGCGTCTGCGCGGCATCGTTCCAGTAGCCGCGCATCACGGGCACGCCGCGGATCTGGATCTCGCCGACCTGACCCGCGCGCAGCGGCTGTCCGTGGCCGTCCACGATCCGGATCTCGAAGCCCTCGGTCGCGGTGCCGGCGGCGCCGAGCTTGCCGGCGAGCGGCCCCGCGAGCACGTGCCGTTCGGGCGGCAGCATGACGCAGGCGCCGCAGCTTTCGGTCAAGCCGTAGAACTGGTGGATGCCGGCATTCGGAAACGCGTCGAGCACGCGCTGCAGCAGCGCGGCGGAGATCGGCGCCGCGCCGTACGAGATGCGGCGCACGCGCGCGAGCAGCGCGTCGTCGCGGCACGGCGCATCGAGCACCGCGGCGAGCATCGTCGGCACCAGCTGCAGGTGGGTGATGCCGTCGCGCGCGAGCCGCCGGTAGAAGTCCTCGGGCGTGAAGCGCGCCATGAAGCCGTGGCCGCCGCCGGCCAGGCTCACGGCCAGGCCGATGCCGAGGTCGGCGAGGTGGAACATCGGCGCGGCATGCAGGTACACCGTGTGCTCGTCGTGCGCGAGATCGCGCCGCATGTTGCCGGCCGCGGCGGCGAAGTTGCGGTGCGTGAGTTCCACGCCCTTGGGCAGGCCGGTGGTGCCGCCGGTGTACATGAGCGCGGCGAGCGCCGTGGGGTCGGCAGCGAAGGCGGGGATCGGCTCGCTGGCGGCAAGGTGGCCATGCAGCGCCTCGTCGAGCGTCAGCACCAACTTCGGCGCGTCCGCCGCGGCGGCGATGGCCTGGCCGAAGTCGCGGAAGTTGTCGTCCACGACCAGCATCGATGCCCGCGAATGCTCGAGGATGAAGCGCAGCTCGTCACTCGCGAGCCGCGTGTTGAGCGGCACCAGCACGCCGCCGGCCCACCACACGGCCAGCAGCAGCTCGAAATGGCGTGGCGAATTGAGCGCGAGCGTGGCCGCGTGGTCGCCGGGGTTCAGGCCCGCCGCGCGCAGGCCGCCGGCCATCGAGGCCACGCGCCGCAGCACCTCGCCCCAGCGCGAGGCCTCGCCCTCGCCGGCGAACGCGCGGCGATCGGGATGCGCCGTGGCGAGCGCCGCGAGCGCCTGGACGATCGGCGTCTCGTTCATTCGAGTCGGATCCCGGCCGCACGGATCATCCGGCCCGCGTTCTCTTCGTCGCGCCGCACCAGCGCCTGGAACTCGGCCACCGTCATCTGGCCCGGCTCCTGGCCGAAGTCGACGAGCTTGGCGACCAGCTCGGGGGCCTGCAGCGCCTTGCGCATGTCGGCGCCGAGCTTCTGGACGATGGCGTCGGGCACGCCGCGCGCGGCGAAGACGCCGATCCAGGCCGGCGTCTCGAAGCCCTTGATGCCCAGCTCGGCGAAGGAGGGGACGGCCGGCAGGAAGCGCGAGCGCCGCTCGCCGGTCACGGCCAGGGGCACCAGCTTGCCGCTCGCGATGTGCTGCTTGACCGTGCCGTAGTTCGAGACCGCCAGCGCGACCTCGCCCCCCAGCACTGCCTGCACGGCCGGCGCCGCGCCCTTGTAGGGGGAGTGGACGATCTCGGTGCCCGAGGCGCGGTTGAGCTCGTTGAGCACCAGGTGCGAGTTGGAGCCGATGCCGTAGGAACCGAAGGCGAAGCGCTGGGGCTCGCGCCGCGCGGCGGCGAACAGCTCGGGCAGGGTGCGCGCGCCGGCGGCGGGGTTGGCCACCAGCACCAGCTGCTCGACGGTGATCGCGCCCACCGGCACCAGGTCGGTGGCGGGATTGAACGGCACCTTGGCCATGAGGTAGGGCAGCTGCGTCGTCAGCGAGATGGTCGCGAGGAAGGTGCTGCCGTCGCGCGGCGCGTTGAGCACGGTCTCGGCCGCGATGATGGTGTTGGCGCCGGGCTTGTTGTCGATGACGGTGGCCGTGCCGCCCCAGCCCTTGCGCAGCTGCTCGCATAGCTGCCGCGTCGCGATGTCCGCGCCGCCGCCGGGGGCGAACGGCACCACCAGCCGCACCGGGCGCTGCGGCCAATCGGCCGCCTGCGCGAGCGCCGGCGCCTGGGACAGCGCGCCGAACCCGGCGCCAAGTGCGCCCTGCATGAGCGATCGTCTTGAAAGCATCGTTGTCTCCTTTTGTTGTTTTCGTGCCAAACATGAATTCATGTTCACACGAAGCGATTCGTCCTCTTTCGAGGGTGATTGCCTGCGATACCTGATTAAAACGCCGTCAAATATAAAAGTAAATCGTCATTTATCTATCGTAAACCCTAGGTTTGAGCCAACGAGAGAGGAGCCTCTATTGCATAATGGCAAGTAAAGGAAGATTCAGAATGGAAGCAGAGGTAGCAGTCCGCAAGCGTGCGACCACCAAGGGCGACGCGACCCGCGAGGCGGTCAAGCAGGCGGCCAAGCGCGCGATCGCGAGCGACGGGTTCTCGGGCGTGAAGATCGCGGACATCATGGCCAAGGCTGGCAAGTCGCCGGGCGCCTTCTACCTGTACTTCAAGACCAAGGAGCAGTTGCTGCTCGAGCTGGTCGAGGACTTCCGCCGCCGCCTCAAGGACGAGGTCAACAAGCCGCTCGAGGAGCGGGAGACGGCGTTCGACACGCTGTCCACGCGCCTGGGCGCGTTCTGGAAGATCTACCGCGACGACTGGCCGACGGCCACCGCGGCCTTCCAGATGGCGATGGTCGACAGCCAGTTCGAGCGCGCCTGGCGCAACGTGCGCCAGCAGGGCATCCGCGGTGTCTCCGCGCTGATCGAGCTGTCCAAGAAGCAGGGCTACGCGCGCGACCTCGACACCGAGCTCGCGGCCTCCGCGCTGTGCTCGATGCTCGAATACACCTGCTACAACTGGACCGCGAAGGGCGGCGACTTCCCCGATCGGTTCATCGACGACGCCACCGCCGTGAAGGTGCTTTCCTATCTCTTCGTCAACGCCGTGAGCGGCGGCCACGGGCTGCCGGGGTCGCAGCCCGGCGCCGCCTGAGCTCACCCCGGGGCTTCCGCGTCGCGACGATCACGACGACCGATAGCGCTCCAGCCAGTGCGCGTACGGCGCTGGCAGCGTCCAGGCCGCCTTGTCCACGCCGAGCTCGAGCGCGGCGCGGTAAGGCCAGTGCGGATTCGCGAGCAGCGGCCGGCCCAGCGTGACCAGGTCGACGGTGCCGCTGGCGACCAGTTCGTCCGCCTGCCGCGGTTCGCTGATGAACCAGCTCGTGGTGGC
Source organism: Variovorax paradoxus (assembly GCA_016806145.1). Taxonomy (NCBI): domain Bacteria; kingdom Pseudomonadati; phylum Pseudomonadota; class Betaproteobacteria; order Burkholderiales; family Comamonadaceae; genus Variovorax; species Variovorax paradoxus. The sequence continues at coordinate 368,857 of CP063167.1, read as the reverse complement.
GGGCAGGCCCGTCTCGCGGCGCACGCGCTGCGCGATCGGCGCCATCAGGGCCGGGCCCCATGGGATCTTCGCGGTGGGCGTCGAGAAGCCGATGCTGACGTCGATGAAATCGAGGCCGGCCGCCTTGAGCCGGCGCACGAGTTCGATGCCTTCCTCGAGGTCGTCCTGGCCCGCGAACTCGGTCACGCCGAAGCGGGCCGCCAGCGGCAGGCGCTCGGGCCAGACCTCGCGCACGGCGGTGAGCGTCTCGATCAGGAAGCGCGCGCGGCCCTCGAAGTCGCCGCCGTAGGCATCGGTCCGCTCGTTGGACCAGGTCGAGAAGAAGCTCTGCGCCAGGTAGCCGTGCGCGAAATGCAGCTCGAGCCATTCGAAGCCCGCGTCGAGCGCGCGCCTGGCCGCGGCCACGAAGTCGGCTTTGACGCGCTGGATGTCGGCCAAGGTCATGGCCTGGGGCACCTTCGGCAGGCCGCCGCCGAACGCGATGGCCGAGGGGGCGATGGTCTGCCAGCCGCGCGCGTCGTCGGCGGCGATGTGGTCGTCGCCTTCCCAGGGCCGGTTGGCGCTCGCCTTGCGCCCCGCGTGGGCGATCTGGATGCCGGGCACGGCGCCCGCGGCCTTGACCGAGGCGACGATCTTGCGCCACGCATCGGCCTGCGCATCGGTCCAGATCCCGGCGCATCCGGGCGTGATGCGGCCTTCGGGCGAGACGGCCGTGGCTTCGGCGATGACCAGGGCCGCGCCGCCGCGCGCGAGGCCCGACAGATGGACGTGGTGCCAGTCGTTGACCACGCCGTCGACGGCCGAGTACTGGCACATCGGCGAGACGACCATGCGGTTTTTCAGCGTGACATCTTTCAAGGTGAAAGGCGAGAAGAGGCTTGGCATCGGATCCCTGGAGAAGGTGTGAAGAACAAGGGTTGATCGTACATTAGTTCGATAACTATCGAACAATAGGACAAAAGCCCATCCGTGCTATGGTCGCGCGATGCGCAGCCTCAACCATCCGGCCCTCGACGATGTCTCGCTGACCCAGGTCCTCTATGCCCTGAGCGATCCCGAGCGGCTGCGCGTGGTGCACGAGCTCGCCGGCTGCGGCGAGGCCAGCTGTGCCGCGCTGGGCGGAGGCAGGGCGAAGTCGAGCATGTCGCATCACTTCAGGGTGCTGCGCGAGGCGGGCATCGTGCGCACCCGCACCGACGGCCCCGCGCATGTGAACGAGCTGCGCCGCAAGGAAGTCGACAAGCGCTTTCCCGGCCTGCTGAAGGCCGTGCTCGCGGCCCAGGAAACGGCCGCGAAGCAGGGTTAGGCGCGCTGCCTCAGACCCGCTCGAAGCTCTCGACCTGCTTCGAGATTACCCAGTCCGTCGTCAGACTATTGAAGCGCTGGAAGTGCGCGCTCGCGAGATGCGCGTCGAAGGCCGCGCGGTCGTCGTAGACCTCGTAGAGGAAGACATGGCCCGCATCGTCGGGCGACACACAGACGTCGAACTGGCGGCAGCCGGGCTCGTGCTCGACCGAGCGCGAGGCGTTGGCCTTGATCGCGCGGAGGAAGTCTGCCCGGTGGTCTGGGGCGATTTGGAAGTGGACGGTGACGATGTGCATGGAGGCCATATTCAATGTGTTTCCCCATGGCCCTGCGGCAAAAGGGGACGCTCAGCCCGACTTCCCGCGCCCCGACTTCTTCCCGCCCTCGGCGCGCGCCGCGGGCGCCGAAGCCTGGCTGGCCTGCAACTGCTCCACCCACAGCAAGGTGTCGACGTAGGTCATGAAGCGGTTGAGGTATTCGGGCGACAGATCGCGCATGAGGATCAGCGCGCGGTGCACGAGGTGGTGCGAATTGAGCGGGCCCGCGTTCTCGGGCATCTTCGCGAGCGACTGCGTGAGCCGGCGATCGGCGCTCAGGCGCGACCAGGTGCCGCGGAAGTAGCGCATGGTCTTGAGTTCGGCGGGCGCGGCGGCGGAGTTCGCCGCGCTGGCGCGAATCGGCACGGCACCGCTGCTCGGTGCCGGTGCTTCTTCAGGCAGCGGCGATTGGCGCGCGATGTGTTCGACGAGCTCGGCGAGCGCGCCGCGCGGCAACGGCTGTGCCGCCGCGGCCACCGCCTCCGGCATCGCCTTCTCGAAGTCCTCGCCATACGCACCCAGCAACTGCCGCAGCCGCTCGTCGAGCAGCCGTCTGGCCTCGCCACCCTGCACCGCGGTGCGCTTCGCGAGCGTCTCGATGAAATGCAGCCGCACGGGATCGAAGCGCTCGGCCCCGCGCGCGCGCCAGGCCGCGACGATCGCGAGCGGGTCGTCGTTCGCGTCGATGGGCGCGTCGCTACTCACGGGCCTTCGCTGCAGTGCCGGTGGTGCTCGCCGCATACGACGGCCGCGGCGTGGGCGCCATCTCCACGCGCCGGTTCTTCGCGCGGCCATCGGCATCGGCATTCGATGCCACGGCCTGTTCGGCGCCGAAGGCGGCGGCGAACACGGAGGACGAGGGCACGCCTTCCTCGATCAGCGTGCGGGTCACGGTCAGCGCGCGCTGGGCCGAGAGCTCCCAGTTGTCGGCGAACAGGCGTGCGCCCTCGCGCATCTGGCGGTTGTCGGTGAAGCCGCTCACCATCAGGATCTCGTCGCGCGAACGCAGGTAGGTGGCCAGCGGCGCCGCGAGGCTGCGCAGCACCTGCCGGCCCTCGGGCTGCAGGTCGGCGGAGTTGAAGGCGAACAGCACGCTGCCGCTGATGCCGATGCGCCCGTTGTTGAGCGTGACGCGGCCCGCGGCCAGCGGCCCGGCCAGCGCCTTCTCGAGCGCCTCGCGGCGCTGGGCCTCGGCCTGGCGCTGCTTGACCTCGGATTCGAGCCTGGCCGCGAGGTCGAGCTGCATGCCGATCGCGCAGACCAGGATCAGCACGAAGGCGCCGAGCAGGCCCGACATCAGGTCGCCGAAGACGGCCCAGACCGGCACGCTGGTGTCGAGACCGGCGTCGTCGATGTCCGCGTCCTGGCGCATCACGCCTCGCTGGCCACGGCGGCGGGCTGCCGGCTGGCGATCTGCTGCAGGTCTTCGACGATCTGCTTCTGCGACATGATGCTGAGGTCGATGACCTCGCGCGCCTGCGCCACGTAGTAGGCCAGCTGTTCGTCGCTGCGCGCCATCGACTTGCCGAGCGCGCCTTCCACGCGCTGCAGGTGCGCCACCAGCTTGTCGTTCGATTCGCCGAAGCGCTGCACCGCGAAGCCGAAGGTCTCGCCGAGGCTCGCGACCTCGACCGCGCTGCCGGTGACCTGCGCGGCCACCTCGGCCATCTTGCCGGTCTGCGTCTCCACCTGTTCGGCGAAGCGGCTGCCCGCGCGCTCCATGGCCTCGGCCGAGGCCGCCACCAGCGCGTCGACCGCGCTGCGCTGCTCGGTCGACGCATGGTTGACCGCATCGAGCAGCGTGCCCAGCGTCTCGAGCAGGCGGTTGCGTTCCTCGAGCATCGCGTTGTCGCGCGCCATGCTGTCCGACAGCTTCTGGCGCAGCTCCGACACCACCTCGGCGGCGGCGCGCGGCGCTTCGGCGGCGGCCTGCAGCAACTGCGCGATCTCGGTGACGGTGCGCTTGGCATGCGCCTCGTTCTGCGACGACATCTCGCCGGCGGTCTTCGTCAGCGCATCGAGCAGCTGGCGCTGCTGGTCGGCGCTGTGCGCACCGGCCTGCTGCCACTCCTGGCGCAGCGCGCCGGCCATGGCTTCGAGCGAGCCGGTCCAGGCCGCGAGGCGCTGCTCGTCGCGCGAGGCGAGGTCGGCCTGCGTCTCGAGCAGCTTCTGCTGATGGTCGAGCGCATGGGCGCCGGCCTGTTGCCATTCACGCTGCAGCGAGGTGGCCATGGTCTCGAGCGAGCCGGTCCAGGCGGCGAGGCGCTGTTCGTCGCGCGACGAGAGGTCGGCCTGCGTCTCGAGCAGCTTCTGTTGATGGTTGAGCGCATGAGCGCCAGCCTGTTGCCACTCCTGCCGCAGCGACGCAGCCATGGCCTCGAGCGATCCGGTTAAGGCCGCGAGGCGCTCCTCGTCGCGCGCGGCGAGGTCGGCCTGCGTTTCGAGCAGCTTCTGCTGATGGCCCAGCACATGGCTGCCCGCCTGTTGCCATTCCTGTTGCAGCGACGCGGCCATCGCCGCGAGCGAGCGGGTCCATGCCGACAGCCGCTCCTCGTCGCGCGACGAGAGATCGGCCTGGGTGTCGAGCAGCTTCTGCTGGTGGATCAGTGCCTGCGCGCCGGCCTGCTGCCATTCCTTCTGCAGGGCCGCGCCCATCGAGGTCAGCGATTCGGTCCAGGCCGCGAGCCTTTGTTCGTCGCGCGCGGCCAGTGCAGCCTGCAGCTCGCCCTGCGCGTCGCCCACGGTGCGCAGCAGCGAGGCCGCATGCGCCTCGAAGGCCGTGGCGGCGGCCGACAGCGCCTGCTGCGCGTCGCCCGAGAGCCTGTCGCTCGTCTCCTGATGCCGCGCCAGCGCCTGTTGCCAGGTGTCGGACACCTTGCCGACCGTGGTCTCGAGACGCGTCGACACGCCGTCGACCAGCGCACTCGAGCGCTGCTCGAAGCTCTGCGCGAAGCCTTCGAGCGAGCCGCGCAGATCGCTCGACAGCGCCTCGCTGGTGCGCTGGTGCGCGGCGAGCGCGCCCTGCCAGGTGTCGGCCACGCGGCCGGTGCTGGCCTCGAAGCGCGAGGACAGGCCTTCGAGCTGCTGCTGCACCGTCTGCGCGATGCTGCCGTGCAGCGAGGCGGTCTCGCGCGCGATGCCGGCCATGGTGGCCTCGACCACCGGCTGGATCGCGGCGCCGGCCACGCGCGCGCTCTCGATCAGGCTGTGCTTGAGCGACTGGTCGACCGAGCTCGCGAGGCCGGCGTAGACCGCCTCGGCCTTGCCGTGGAACTCGGCCTGGTTGCCGATCAGGCGCTCGCTGAGCACCTGGGTCTGGCGCTCCATCGCGCCCATCATGGCCTGCAGCTGGCCGACCAGCTCGGGCATCAGGTCGGCCTGGCGCTGCAGCAGCTTGAAGGATTCGTCGCGCCGGTGCGCCTGCGAATGCACGCGCAGGGTGCTCGCGATCTTCGCGTCGAGCGCCTGCGAGGCCTGCAGCCGTTCGCGCCGGCACAGCGCCGACACCAGGCCCAGCGCCGCCGAGGCGGCCACGCCGGCCACCGAGGTGCCGAAGGCGAGGCCGAGGCCGCGCACCGGGGCCGAGAGCGATTCGCGGATCGCTTCGAGGTCGGTCGCGCCCTGCAGCGCCGCGCCGGTGCCGTTGAGCGTGACCACCATGCCGAGGAAGGTGCCGAGCATGCCCAGCAGCACCAGCAGGCCCGCGAGGTAGGGCGCCAGCGCCGGCCCGGGCAGGCCCACGCGTTCGCCCTCGACGCGCAGGCGCACGGCGTTGCGCAGCGAGGGATGCAGCGAAGCGAGCCAGTCGTTCAGGCTGGCCGGGGGCTCGGACAGCGCGTTCGTCGCCTGCACCAGCGAGCCCGTGGCCTGCTGGAAGCGGTGCAGCTCGAGCCCGCCCATCAGGTAGAACGCGGCCACGAGCCCGGTGACGGCCAGCGCCAGCGTGTTCGTGCCGATGTAGCCGGCGCCGACCCAGCCGACGACGGCCAGGCCCGCGACGAACACGGCGTGATGGAGAAATCGGGTCATGTGTATCCAGTCAGCCCTTGTGACCGGTGCGCAGGGCTTCGAGCAGCCCGTCGACCGGTTGAAATCGAAAGTCCAGTTCGGCCTGCAGCACGTCCTGGATGTCCTTGCGGAAGACCGCGAGCCAGTCGGCATGGCCGCCGGCGGCGTTGTCTTCCGCGCCCGTTTCCTCGTCCTGGCGGGCCTTGCGCAGCCGCGCGAAGCGCTTCTCGAGCGCCGTCGGCACGCTCGCCAGCAGGCTGCGTTCGCGCGCGCCCAGCACCTGTTCCATCACCACGTCGACGGCGGCGAGCCGTGCCATGTCGTGCGAACCGGCCGCGAGCCGCGCGCGCAGCCGGCCGCGCAGCGGGCCGATGGCCGTCTCCATCGCCTGCTGCCGCGCGAGGTAGCGCTGGCGCATCGGCGCGAAGTCGGGCGGCGGCGCTTCGGTGCCTGCCGTGGCCGCGGCCGGGCGTGCCTTGGCGGGCGCGAAGCTGCTGTCCTCGGCGATCGCCTGGGCCAGCGCGGCGCGCACGCGCGCGCATTCGCTTTCATCGGCACGCACCGAACCCCGCGGGGCCGGCGGCAGGCTGGCCGGCGTGCCGTTGAGGGCGGCCGACAGCGAGATCGCGTCGGTCCAGCCGAACCATTGGCTCAGCCGGTCCGCCGAAGCCTGTTCGGATTCGCGGATGTCGCCATCGGTCAGTCGGGAAAGCAAGCGGACGAGCGCCGAGCCACTGAAATCTGTGCGGAAACCTGTGCGCTGTGGAGCGTGCGCCATGCCAGAGTCGGAAAAACCCGGCAGTCTACACCGCCGACCCTCGGGGGAATCCCGGGACCGGGGTCGCTGGCAGTGGCGCGGACGGCGTTTCGCCAGGGGCGGTGCGGGCCGGCGGGCAGGGCGGGAATTTGTATCGAAATCCAACCCGCTCGCGCCGGCCCGAGGCTCAGGCCGGGGGCTTGGGCAGTGCGCGAGCGAGCAGCGTCACGGCGGCCTCCACCGGCCAGTCCACCGCCAGGCCCTCGGCCCAGTCGAAGCGCAGTCCTTCGAAGGCCGCGCCGCCCGGTATCAGCCGCCGCGCACCGGCCGCGCGCGCCTGGACCGACAGCGCGCGCACCTGCGCGCGGAAGCGCTCGGGATCGGCCCGCAGCGCCGCGCCGTCGCCATCGAGCGCGAACACGCCCGCCAGCAGGTGCGCCGCGCCGCCGGCCGCCACGCAGTCGGTGAGGATCGGCACCCAGGCCGCGCCCGCGGTGAGGATCGCGAAGCGCTCGCCGCGTTGTCGCGCGGCCAGGATGGCGGCCTCCGCGAGGCCGGTCACGGGCACGCCGGCGCGCTCGCGCAGCAGCGCCAGCCCGGGGTCGCCGAAGCAGGCCAGCAGGATGGCGTCGGCGCGCGGCGCCTCGGCCAGCAGCGCAGGCATGGTGGCCGTTGCCGCGTCGTAGCTCGGCCGGTCCTTGATCACCGGCGGGCCGGCGGAGGCGGTCCAGCCGATGGCCTTCATACCCGGCGGCAGCAGCGCGCGGGCGGCCGAGACGACAGCCTCGGTCATCGCCTCGCTGGTGTTCGGGTTGAGCACCAGCAGCGTGGCCTCGCTCATCGCCCTTCGTCCGTGGATTGCGCGGCGCGCTGTCCCGTCCACATGCGCAGCAGCACGCCCACCACGTCCTGCGAGGGCGCGGCCGCGCCGGGGCGCAGCCGGGTCTCGACCAGCGACAGGTGCGAGCGCATCGCGCGCGCGGCACCGCCGCCGTCGCCCTTGAGCAGCGAGGTGAAGATGTCGCGGTGCTCGTCGCAGGCGCATTGCGCCGAATGCGGCGCCTCGTACATCGCCACCAGCATCGAGGTCCGGCTCACCAGCTCCTGCATCTGCTGCAGGATGAAGGTGTTGCCCGTGGCCTCGGCCAGGATCATGTGGAAGTCGGCCGACAGCCGCACCGAGGTGGCGCGGTCGCCCTCGGCCAGCGCGGCCTGCTCGCGCTCCATGTGCTCGTCGAGGCGGCGCAGCGCCTCGGCGCCCGCGTTCTGCGCCAGGTGCGCGACGATGCCGCCCTCGAGGATGCGGCGCGCGTCGTAGATCGAGCGCGCCTGCTCGAGCGAGGGCGCGGCCACGAAGGCGCCGCGGTTCGGGATCATCTCGATCAGCCGGTTGGTGCCCAGCCGCAGCAATATCTTGCGGATGCGCTCGCGGCTCACGCCGAAGACCTCGGCCAGCGCGGTCTCGCGCAGCGGCGCGCCGGGCGCCAGCGCGCCGGCCAGCAGCGCGCGCGAGAGCGTGTCGTAGACCGCGTCCTCGCGTTCCTTCATGCGGTGCTGCCCTCGCCGGCGTGCGCCAGCCAGTGGCGGGCGATGCGCTCGCGGCTGGTCACCCAGGCACCGCCCTTGTCGTGGAGGTGGCGCAGGATGCGCTCGAGCGCGCCGATGCGCCCGGGCCGGCCGATCATGCGCAGGTGCAGGCCCACCGACAGCATGCGCGGCGCGTGGCCGCCCTCGCGCCACAGCCAGTCGTAGGCGGCACAGACATAGTCGGCGAAGGCGTCGCCGGTATCGAAGCGCTGGGTGTTCTGGAACTGCATGTCGTTGGTGTCGAAAGCATAGGGCAGCACGAGGTGCGGCCGGCCGTCGACCGCCACGCGGTAGGGCGTGTCGTCGTTGTAGGCGTCGCTGTCGTAGAGGAAGCCGCGCTCCACCAGCAGGCGGCGCGTGTGCGGGCTCGGGTTGGAGCGCGTGTGCCAGCCCACGGGGCGGCGCCCGGTGGCGGCCTCGATCGCGGTGCAGCAGCGGTCGATGGCCAGCCGCTCCTCGTCGAGCGTGAGGTCGATGCCGCGCTCCCAGCGCCAGCCGTGCGCCGAGACCTCGTGGCCGGCCTGCGACGCATGCCGCGCCAGCCATGGCGAGCGCTCGACCGCGCGGCCGCAGGCGCTGAGCGTGAAGTGCCCGCCATGCCGCTCGAACAGGTCGGCGATGCGCCAGTAGGCCACGCGCGTGCCGTACTCGAAGTGGCTGTCGATGCAGCGGTCGGGCACCGGCTGGCCGTCGATCACCTCGTAGATGGCCTCGTTGCGGCTGTCGCCGTCGGTCATGGAGAACTCCGCGCCCTCCTCGAAGTTGACGACGAAGGAAACGGCCACGCGCGCTGCCTCGGGCCAGCGCACGGCGGGCAGGTCGCGGCCGTAGCCGATGAAGTCGCGCGCGGGCGCCGTGATGGAAGCAGGGGATGAAGAATCGGCCATGGTCAGAACTGGGCCAGCCGGCGCAGGCCGACCAGCCTTTCGGCGATGAAGAGCACCACGGCGGCGAGCAGGATCAGGCAGGCCGAGATGGCGGCGATGGTGGGGTCGGGCGACTCCTCCAGGTAGTGCAGGATCTCGATCGGCAGCGTCTTGCTGCGCGCGTCGGTCAGGAAGATCGAGATCGGGTAGTTGTCCATCGAGGCCAGGAAGGCGAACAGCCCCGAGGTCAGGAAGGCCGGCGCCAGCGCGGGCACCATCACCTGCAGCAGCGCGCGCGGGCGCGACAGCCCCAGGGTCTGCGCCGCCTCGAGCAGCCGGGTGTCGAACAGCGCCAGGCTCGCATGCACCGTGCGCGTGACGTAGGGCAGGGTGATCACCACGTGCCCGATCAGCAGGCTCCAGAACACGTTGGCCAGCCCGACCGCGCGGAAGGCCTGCAGCAGCGCCACGCCGATCACCAGCCCCGGCATCATCAGCGGCGAGACCAGGAAGGCCAGCAGCGCCTCGCGGCCGCGGAAGCGCCCCTGCTCGATCGCGATCGCGCACAGCGTGCCGAGCACCAGCGCCGCGAGCGTCGCGCCCGCGGCCACCGCGGCCGACAGCAGCACGGTGTCGGCCAGGCCGTCCTTGGCCAGCATCGCGCGGTACCAGCGCAGCGACCACTGGCCCTCGGGCAGGTTGAACACCGGCGACGGGCTGAACGAGACCAGCACCACCACCACCAGCGGCGCGAGCATGAAGACCGCGGTCGCCGCCATCAGCAGCCCGCCCGCGATGCGGTTCCAGCGCGCGCTCATGTCGTGGCTCCTTGTGGCTGCGCGCGCACCTGCAGCCGGCGCGTGAGCAGCGTGCTGCCCACCACCACCGCCACCGCAATCGCCAGCAGGATCACCGCCAGCGTCGAGCCCGACTGCCGATCGCGCATGAACAGGTAGGCGCGCGCCAGCAGCGCGGGCAGCGTCTGGTAGCGGTCGCCCACCAGCAGCGCGGGGATCACGTACATCGACACCGCCATCGAGAACACGAAGGCCGAGCCCGCCACCACGCCCGGCAGCGACAGCGGCCAGGTCACGCGCACGAAGGCATGCAGCGGCGCAGCGCCCAGCGTGGCGGCGGCCTCGGCCAGGCGCGAGTCGATCTGGCGCGCCACCGTGAACACCGGCAGCACCATGAAGGGAAGGAAGACGTGCACCGCGGCGATCACCAGCCCGCGCTCGTTGAACAGCAGCCGCGCCGGCTCGTCGACCAGCCCCAGGCCCAGCAGCACCTGGTTGACCAGGCCGTTGCTGCGCAGCAGGATGGTCCAGGCGAAGCTCTTGACCACCACGCCCACCGACAGCGGCAGGATCAGCGCGAGGAACATCAGCCCCTGCACCGGCAGCGAGGCGCGCGCCATCGCGAAGCCCACCGGGTAGCCGATCAAGAGGCACAGCAGCGTGACGAGCAGCGCGATCTTCAGCGTGTTCCAGACCACGACGGCGCTGAAGGGGTCGGTCGCGAAGCGCGCGTAGCCCGCGAGCGAGAAGCCGCCCTGTTCGCCCTGGAAGCTGGTGGCCAGCAGCGCGGCCAGCGGCAGCACGAACAGCAGCACGAGGTAGCCCGCGCCCGGCACGGCGAGCCAGCCCGGCGATCCTTCGGCGCGGCGCATGGTGCCGCTCATGGCGCCGCCTCGGCCGCGAACAGCAGCGTGTCGGCCACCGGCCATTGCACCGACAGCGTCTCGCCGGGGCGCGGCGCCAGGTCGTCGTGGGCCGGGAATTCCGCGAGCAGCGTCGCGCCGCCGCCCGGTGCGCTGAAGTAGACCAGCCGGTTGGCGCCGCGATAGACGGTCTGGCTCACCACCAGCGACAGCCGGTTCATGCCCGCGGCCGCGGGCTGCGGATCGCGCGAGGCGCGCAGCCGCTCGGGGCGCACGCCCACCAGCACCTCGTGGCGCAGGCCGCCCGCGCCGACGTCGCGTGCGCGCTCGGTGGGCACCTCGATCTCGCCGCAGGCGGTGCGCACGCGCGCGCCGTCGAGCGTGCCGCGCCATTGCGAAGAGAGGCCCACGAAGTTGAGCGCGAACTCGGTGCGCGGCTGGCCGTAGATGTGCTCGGGCGCGTCGAGCTGCTCGATCGCGCCGCGGTTCATCACCGCGATGCGGTCGGACATCACGAGCGCCTCTTCCTGGTCGTGCGTGACGAAGATAGCCGTCATGCCCGCGTCGCGCAGGATCTGGCGCAGCTCGACCTGCATGGTCTCGCGCAGCTTGCGGTCGAGCGCCGACAGCGGCTCGTCGAGCAGGATCAGCCGCGGCCGCGTGGCGATCGCGCGCGCCACCGCCACGCGTTGCTGCTGGCCGCCCGACAGCGCCGAGATCGGCCGGTCCGCGAGCGCCGCGAGCCGCACCGAGCGCAGCGCCGCGTCCACGGCCTGCGCGAGCTCGGCGCGCGGCGTGCCGCGGGCCTTGAGGCCGAAGGCGATGTTCTCGCTGACCGTGAGGTGCGGGAACAGCGCATAGCTCTGGAACACCACGCCGATGTTGCGCTGGTGCGCGGGCAGCGCGGTCACGTCGCTGCCGCCCACGCGCACCGTGCCGGCGTCGCACGACGCGAGCCCGGCGACGATGCGCAGCAGCGTGGTCTTGCCGCAGCCCGAGGGGCCGAGCAGCGACACGAATTCGCCGGAACCCACCCGCAGGTCCAGCCCGTCCACGACCGTCTGCGCGCCGTAGCGCTTGACGATCCCGCTCAGTTCGAGGGTGCTCATGCGACGCGCCTCACAGCGCCATCTCGCGGTCCCAGCGCTCGACCCAGGCCTTGCGGTTCTCGGCGATGTAGGCCCAGTCGGGAATGAACACCTCGCCCTTGGGCAGGCCGGCCGGCGCGGCCACGCCGGTGTTGGTGGGCATGGCGAGCGAGATCTCGGCGATCTGCTGCTGCCAGGCGCCGAGCATCGCTTCGACGAAGGCGTTGGCGAGGTCGGCCTGCGGGCCGCCCCTGACCTTGGCAATGCCGGTCGGCATGGCCATGCCGCCTTCCTTCGGCAGCACGAAGTCGATCGGCGCGCCCTTGGCCTTGCGGTCGAAGGCGTTGAATCCGATCATGCCCGCGATGGCCGTGGCCTCGCCCTGCTCGAGCAGGTTCAGCGCCTGCGGCAGCTGGGTGTAGACGGTCAGCAGGTTGGGCTTGAGCGCCTTGAGCTTGCGGAAGGCGGCCTCGGGCTGGTACTGCGCGTCCTTCATCGGCTTGCCGGTCTCGAGCGCGGCCGCCACCAGGAACATCGACAGGCCCTCGGTGTTCTGCAGCGAGGGGATCACCACCTTGCCCTTGTTGGCCGGCTCCCACAGCGCCGCGTACGACGGCATTTGCTTGAGCTTGGCCGTATTGACCGCCACGCCGGTGGTCGACTGCATGTAGTTGGCCCACATGCCGTCCATGTGGACCGTGCCGGGCTTGAGCTTCGCGAGGCTGGGGATGTCGCGGGCGGTGAGCGGCTCCAGCACGCCTTCCTTGACGGCCGGGATCATCACCGGATCGTCCATCAGCACCACCGACATGTACTGGCGGCCCTTGTTGTTGACCATCTTCTCGAGGTTCACGAGCGAGCGCGTGCCCTCGAAGATCACCTTGCAGCCGGTCTGCTTCTCGAACACCGGGATCAGCGGATCGAGGAAGGCCTTGTGGCTGCCCGCGCCGCCGACCACGAGTTCGCGGCCCTTGCCCTGGGCGCGCACCCAGGCCGGCGCGGCCAGCGTGGAGGCGGCGAGGAGTCCCTGCCCGAAGGCGCGGCGCGAGAGGCCGGATGCTGAGCGATTCATCTGCATGTCCTTGGGGGCGGATGCCCCAAATGGGTGGATGGAAGGCCGTGGCAGCCGCCAGTCAGCCCAACAATTGTGCGCTCTTCAAAAGAAATTGTGCACAATCCATGCAGGAAGCCAAATCCGTGCCAACCCGCGGGTGCGGGTGTCGCGGAGAAAAGAGGGAAAGCGCTACGCGCGCAGCCGGCGCGCCGGTTCCGCCTCGTGCAGGTAGGCCGTGAAGGTGTCGCGCGGCGACGAACCCGTGTGGCGCGTAAGGATCTCCCCGACCTCGCCACGGTGGTAGCCGCCATGCGCGATCACGTGGCCCAGCATCTCCTCGCGCGACATGCGGCCGGCCGAGCCATCGGTGAAGTCGAAGGCGAGGGGGGCAGCCAGCTCGTCGTCGCCGATCGCCTGCACGTGCGCGAGGAACCAGCGGTCGTTGTCGCGCACCGCCTGCAGCAGGTGGCCCGGTGCGAGCCGCTCGGGCGAATGGGTGCCGCCGTAGCCGTGGGGCCGGCCCTCGAGATGGGCCCTGAAGATGCCGTCGACCGCATGGGCGTGGTCGAGGGTGGCCCAGGCCGCCTCGAGGTCGTCGTCGGGCAGCCGGCCCCGCGCGGCCAGCAGGCCGGCGAACAGGCCCTCGTCGGCCCAGGCCTTGTAGCGGAACATCGAGGTCAGCAGCGTGCGTGCGCTCATCGGGGGTCTCCTGGCGAGGCGCCGCGGCGCGGCGCGCTTCGGGGCAGGATGATCCCCGGCGCCTCTGGCGCGGTCCAATGAAATGCAGCCGCCCCACTGATAAGAGCCCCGCATCAATGCAGGGACTGGCCGGGCGGCCGATTGCGCGGGCGCGGCTTCATGGGCACGATGCTTGCGGATGCACCGGCGTACGGCCGATCCGCATCCTCCACCTCCAAGGCAGCGCCGATGTCCTTCCTGTGGCCCGGTTACCTCTGGTTCCTGCTGGCGCTCGCGCCGCTGCCGCTGGCCTATGCCTGGCTGCTGCGGCGCCGTGGCCGGCTGGCCCTGCGCTACGGCCGGCTGCAGACCGAGGGCGCCGCGACGCTGCGGCGCGGCTGGCGCCGGCACCTGCCGCCCGCGCTGTTCCTGCTGGCCTGCGCCGGCCTGCTGTTCGCCGCGGCGCGGCCGGTGGCGCGCGTGCCGCTGCCGTGGGCGCGCACCTCGATCATGCTGGCGATGGACGTCTCGCTGAGCATGCGCGTGAGCGACGTCAAGCCGACCCGGCTCGAGGCCGCGCAGGCGGCGGCCAAGTCCTTCCTGCGCGAGCTGCCGCGGCGCATCGAGGTCGGCCTCGTCACCTTCGCCGGCAGCAGCCAGGTCGCGCAGCGCGCCACGCTCGACCGCGACGCGCTCGCGGCCAGCATCGACGCCTTCCAGATGCAGATGGGCACCGCGGTCGGCGACGCGATCGTGCTGTGCCTGGCCGAGCTGTTCCCGCAGGACAACATCAGTCTCGGCGAGATGACCTTCGGCGGCAGCGCGCCGCGCGGGCGCAGCCTGGACGACAAGGCGAAGCCGCCGCCGCGCCAGATCACGCCGGTGGCGCCCGGCTCCTACGACGCCGCCGCGATCATCCTGCTGAGCGACGGCCGCCGCACCACCGGCATCGACACGCTCGAGGCCGCGAAGATGGCGGCCGACCGCGGCGTGCGCGTCTACGTGATCGGCATGGGCACCCTAGACGGCGACATCGCCGCGCCCGACGGCATGGCGATCTACATGAAGCTCGACGAGCCCACCTTGCGCGAGGTGGCGCGCATGACCGGCGGCGAGTACCACCATGCCGGCACCGCCGAGGCGCTGCACGGCGTCTACGAGAAGCTCGGCTCGCGCGTGCAGGTGCAGCCGCGCGAGAACGAGCTCTCGGGCCTGCTGGCGCTGCTGTCGGCGCTGCTCGCGATCACGGGCGCGGGGCTGTCGGTGCTGTGGTTCGGGCGCATCGTCTGAGCCGCGGTTTGCCGCTCCCGCGCGGCGGCGCCACAATCTCGGCTGCACCCGCCGGCCCCCCGGCCGCGATGTCGCATCACCGGTCGACTCCTTCATGCAGCATTCCCCATCCCCCTTGCGAACGCGCCCCATCGGCGCCGGCCAGCTGCGTGCCTTCGAGGTCGTGGCGCGACACCTGAACTTCCGCGCCGCGGCCGAGGAGATGTCGCTCACGCAGCCGGCCGTGAGCCGCCAGATCCAGGCGCTCGAGGAGGAGGTGGGCGTGCGACTCTTCCTGCGCCACACGCGCGCGGTCGAGCTCACGAGTGCCGGCGCCCAGCTGCTGCTCGCGGTGCAGCAGGCGCTGCCGCGCATCGACGCCACCATCCGGCAGATCCGCCAGAGCGCATCGCGCAAGAGCGTGGCGCTGACCACCTTCGCGTCGTTCGCCTCGATGTGGCTGATCCCGCGCCTCGAGGCCTTCCAGCGCGACCATCCCGACATCGACATCCGCATCGACGCCTCCGACGCGGTGATCGACCTCGAGGTCAGCGACATCGACCTCGCGCTGCGCTACGGCCGCGCCGAGCACATGCCCGAGGGCGCGGTGCGGCTGTTCGGCGAGCATCTCACGCCGGTGGCCAGCCCCTGGCTCATCAAGAGCAGCCCGCCGATCGAGAAACCCGAGGACCTCGCGCGCTTCACGCTGATCGAGGTCGGCGACGCGCACCCGAGCTATGTCGAGTGGCTGGTCTGGCGCCGCTGGTTCGAATCGAACGGCCTGGCCCGGATCCAGCCGCGCCGCTGGCTCTACTTCAACTACGACTACCAGATGGCGCAGGCCGCGCTGACCGGCCAGGGCGTGGTGCTCGCGCGCAGCCCGTTGATCGCCGAGAGCCTGGCCAACGGCGACCTGGTCGAGGTGCTGCCGCGCCAGCGCATGGATTCGCCGATGGCCTACTGGCTCGTGAGCGGCCCGCGCAACGAAGGCCGACCCGAGCTCGAGGCCTTCGGCACCTGGCTGCAGCAGCAGGCGGTGCTCACGCGCGCGGCGATCGGCGATGCGGTCGACGACGAGGCGCCGGTGGCCCGGCGCCAAAACGCCGCATGAGCGCCGCGTGAGCGATGGGCGAGGGAGTGTCTACGTCGAGCTGGCGCCGCTCGCGGCGCACCGCGCGCTGCTCGACCACCTGTTCATCCTCGTCGACGACGGCACCCTGACCGCGCCGGGCCGGCACCGCTTCGCGACGCCGTTCTCCGAGATCCGCTACCTGCGGCGGCCGGACGACGATCCGCCGTGGCAGGCGTCCTGGTCGCGGCCCGTGGCCGACGCGCGGCCCCGGCAACGCGCGCTCGCGGGCATGGTGGTCGGCTTTCGCGCGCATGCGCAGCCGTCGCCCGGCGCGCTGCCGGAGCTCGGGCCGATCGACATCGACGGATCGCTCGACGCGGCGGCCCATGCGCTCGACGCCCTCGCGGCGGACCTGTGCCCGTGCCTCGGCGGGGCGCCGCCCGCGGCCGCGGTGTCGCAACGCACGCTGCGGCGCCGCTTCGAGGCCAGTGTCGGCCTGGGCCCGAAGGCCTGGCAGGCGCTGCACCGCTTTCGCGGCGCGCTGCTCGATCTCGCGCGCTCGCCGGCCAGCCTCGCCGACACGGCGCAGGCGCGCGGCTATGCCGACCAGTCGCACATGTCGGCCGACTTCCAGCGCCGCGCCGGCACCTCGCCCGGTCGCTTCGCCGCGCGCTCGCGCGCCGAGGCCGGCGGCGATGTTGGCCGATTCTTCCAAGACCCGGCGCTGCGACAACGGGTACACACCCTGGTTTCCACGTGATGAACGGAGCGATTCCATGGTGCGAGAGACGATCGACCCCGCCGATGCGCAACGGGTGAGGGCCAGCTTCGAGCGGCAGAACGCGATGCGCGCGCTCGGCATCGAACTGGTGGAGGTGCGGCCCGGCGAGGTCGAGCTGGCGATGCCGGCCTCCGAGCGACTGACCCAGCAGCACGGCTTCCTGCATGCCGGCATCGTCGCCACCGGGCTCGACAGCGCCTGCGGCTACGCGGCCTTCTCGCTGATGCCGCCCGAGGCGGCCGTGCTCACGATCGAGTTCAAGATCAACCTGCTGGCCCCGGCCGCCGGCGAACGCTTCGTGTTCCGCGCCGGCGTGACCAAGGCGGGCCGCACGATCAGCGTGAGCGACGGCCGCGCCTATGCGCTGCGCGAGGGGAAGGAGTCGTTGATCGCGACCATGACGGCCACGCTGATGGCGGTGGTGGGGCGCGAGGACATCCGGCACTGACGGGCTGCCGCGACCGCCGGCGCGGCGGGTGGGTCGAATGCTGCCGCCCGTTCAGAAGCTGAACGTTCAGGAGTTGTTCGGTGGCCGCGCGCAGACGGCCCGAGAGGCGCCAAAAGGCCCTGAAAAGCCCTGAAACCACCGCTTTCAGCGCGCAAAGCACGAGGTATTGCGTTGGCACGGCGCTTGCCATGTCGTGTGCATGACCTCCACCACAGCCACCCCCGAAACACCCGGCGCACTTGGCGCCGATCCCGACGGACGGCCCGCGCTTCGCGAGGGCGCGACCGGCAGCGCCACGCTCGTCGTCGCACCGACACACCTGGCCAGCGCCTTCGCCGAAGAAAGCGGCGAGGCCTATCCGCGGGTGCTTGCCACGCCGGCCCTGGTCGGCCTGCTCGAGCGCGCCTGCGCGGCGATCCTCGTGCCCGCCCTGCGCACGGGCGAGATGTCGGTCGGCCACCGGGTCCAGCTCGTGCATGGCGCGCCCACGGCGCCCGGCCAGGTGGTCCGCGCGAAGGCGACCCTGCTGCGCCGCGAGAAACGCCTCTACGTGTTCGAGGTCGAGGCGCGCGACGACGCGGGCGTCGTGGCCACGGGCGAGCATTCGCGCGCGATCGTGCCGGCCGCCGCGGTCGAAGCCACGGCGCTGCGCCGCGCGAACGGCGCCGCGGAGGCCGCGCGATGAGCACCGCCGCGATGCTGCATCCCGAGGTCGAGACGCTCTCGCCCGCCACCCTGCGCTCGCTGCAGGAAGCACGCTGGACCGAGCAGTGGCGCTACGTGCGCACCCGCTCGGTGTTCTACCGGCGCAAGCTGTCGGGTTGGCTCGACCGCGCGCTCACCCTCGACGAGCTGCAGGAACTGCCGCTGACCGAGAAGGACGAGCTGCGCCTGAGCCAGGAGGCCGACTATCCGTTCGGCGACTACGTGGCCTGCGCCGAGGGGCGCGTGGTGCGGCTGCACCGCACCTCGGGCACCACGGGCCGGCCGCTGATCCTCGCCAACTCGCGCCGCGACGCCGAGATCGTGGCCGAGGTCGGCGGCCGCTCGATGTGGGCCTCGGGCCTGCGGCCCAGCGACCGCGTGGTGCATTGCCTCAACTACTGCATGTGGACCGGCGGTTTCACCGACCACACGACGCTCGAGGCGGCCGGCGCCACCGTGCTGCCCTTCGGCGTGGGCAACACGCGGCAGCTGATCGATGCCATCCTCGACCTGAAGATCACGGCGATCTCGTGCACGCCGTCCTACCCGGCGCTGCTCGAGAGCGTGCTGCGCCAGCACTATCCGGGGCTGCAGCCGGCCGACCTGGGGTTGAAGCTGGGCCTGTTCGGCGGCGAAGCGGGGCTCGACAACGCCGAGTTCCGCGCGCAGATGGAGGCGCGCTGGGGCTTCAAGGTGCGCAACGCGAACTTCGGCCTGTCGGAGGTGATGAGCATCCTCGGCGGCCAGACCGACTGGACCACCGACCTGCTGTTCCACGCCGGCGACGTGGTGTTCGCCGAGATCCTCGACCCCGCCACCCTGCAGCGGCTGCCGATCCGCGAGGGCACGGTCGGCGAACTGGTCTGCACCCACCTGCGCAAGGAGTGCCAGCCGCTGGTGCGCTACCGCACGCGCGACGTGGTGACGGTCACCGGCACCGAGCCCGGCCCCGACGGCCGCACCGCCTGGCGCTTCCGCGTCAGCGGGCGCACCGACGACATGTTCAACGTGCGCGGCATCAACGTGTTTCCGAGCGCGGTGCGCGCGGCGATCGAGTCGCTGCCCGCGCTGAGCTCGGGGCACTTCCGCATCGTGCTGCGCGGGCCCGGCCCCTACGACCGCGTCGAGCTGCGGGCCGAAGCGGCCGCGGGGCTCGCGCCGGCCGACTGGGACGCGGCCGCGCGCCGCCTGGAGATCGCGGTGCGCGAGCGCGCGGGCGCCACTGCGCTGGTGGAGATGGTGCCGTTCGAGTTCTACGAACGCACCGACGGCAAGACCCAGTGGGTCGAGAAGCAGTGAAGACCGGCCCGAGACCAACGAACGAACGAGCAAAGGATTTTTCGCCATGGACTACGTCACTCTCGAAACCAGCGACGGCATCGCGCACGTGCGGCTGCAGCGGCCCGAGCGCCTCAACGCCATCAGCGCCGTGGTGCTCGACGACCTGCACGAGGCGCTGCGCGAGGCGCAGTCCTCGGCCGACGTGCGCGCGATCGTGTTCTCGGGCGCGGGCCGGGCCTTCTGCGCCGGCGACGACCTCAAGGAGTTCGGCGAGCAGACGCGCACGCCGGCCTCGATCCGCCATCACATCGAGCGCATCCAGACCATCACGCGCGACCTGATGTTCGGCGGCAAGCCGGTGATCGGCGCGATCCACGGCTTCGCGGTCGGCGGCGGCTTCGAATGGCTGCTGAACTGCGACCTGGTGGTGGCTTCCGAGGACCTGGTGTGCTTCTTCCCGGAGATGGACTGGGGCCAGTTCGTGACGGGCGGCGTGACCTGGCTGCTGCCGCAGGCCGTGGGCCACCAGCGCGCGATGGAGCTCTGGCTGCTGGGCGAGCGCCAGTCGGCCGCCGACCTGCTGCGCCTCGGGCTCGCGAACTGGGTGGTGCCGCCCGAGCGGGTGCTGGCGCGCGCCTTCGAGGTGGCGGCGGTGGTGGCTTCGAAGTCGCAGGGCTCGGTGTCGCGGCTCAAGCGCGTGGTGACGATGCAGGCGCAGTCGAACCTCGCGGTGGCGCTCGAGCTCGAGCAGGAGGCCACCGTGGCCGCCTTCGCCACGCCCGACGCCGCCGAGCGCGTGCTCAAGTTCGGGCGTCGCGCCTGAACGGGGAGACCGCGATGAACGTCCGGGCCATCACCTTCGACTACTTCGGAACCCTGGTCGACGTCGACCGCGGCGGCATGGCCGGCATCGAGGCCGTGCTGGCCGAAGCCGGCCTGCGCACCGAGCGGCCGCTGTTCGAGCTCTACCTCGACTGGGACATCCGCAACGTGCAGCGCTACCGCGGCGGGCGCTGGCGCCCCTATCGCCAGGTGGCGCGCGAGGCGCTGCGCGAGACGCTCGAGGCCATCGAGCCCGGCGTCACCGCGCGGCTCGACATCGACCTGCTCAACGAGCTCTACCTCGGTCACCTGGTCGAGTCGGCACCGCCGCATCCCGAGGTCGAGGCCATCCTGCAACGGCTGGCCGAGCGCTTTCCGCTGATGCCCATCACCAACATGGACAGCGACCTGTGGCAGCGCAGCCAGCTCGTGCGTTTCTTCGACCAGGTCACCACGGCCGAGATGGCGCGGGCCTACAAGCCCTCGGAATCGATCTTCAGGCTCGCGCTCGACCGCCTCGCGGTGCCGGCGGAGTCGGTGCTGCATTGCTCGCTGGCGAGCTGGGCCGACATCGACGGCGCCAAGCCGCTGGGCATGCAGGTGGCCTGGATCAACCGCGGCGCCGAGCGGCTGAGCGTCTGGCAGCCACGGCCCGACCACGAGTTCCCCACCCTCGAGGGCGTGCTCGCCCTCCTGGACTAGTCCGGTTTCCTTCATCCATTTCGAGGTACAGAACCATGCGCCGTCTTCTGCTTGTTGCTGCTTCCCTGGGCCTGTGGGCCTCACTCCTGCCCGCCAGCGCGCAGGACTTGGTCGTCAAGATCGGCCATGCCGGCCCGCTCAGCGGTCCGCAGGCCAACGCGGGCCGCGACAACGAACGCGGCGTGAAGCTCGCCATCGCCGATCTCAACGCGCAGGACTTCCGCATCGGCGGCAGGCGCGCGCGCTTTGAGCTGGTCTCGGAGGACGACCAGGGCGATCCGCGCACCGGCACCCAGGTGGCGCAGAAGATGGTCGACAGCGGCGTGCGCGCGGTCATCGGGCACTACAACTCGGGCGTCTCGATTCCCGCTTCGCGCATCTACAGCCAGGAGGACATCCCGATGATCACCGGCGCGTCCTCGAACCCGCAACTCACGCGCCAGGGCTTCGCGAGCATCTTCCGGCTCGCGGCCAACGACAACGTGATGGGCGCGGCCATGGCCGAGTTCGCCGCCGCGCGCGGCCTGCGCAAGGTGGCGGTGATCGACGACCGCACCGCCTACGGCACCGGCGTGGCCGACATCTTCGTGCAGACCGCCAAGGGCCTGGGCCTCGAGGTGGTGGGGCGCGAGTTCACCAGCGACAAGGCCACCGACTTCACCGCCATCCTGACCAAGTTCAAGGGGCTCGCGCCCGAGGCGGTGTTCCTCGGCGGCTACTACGCGCAGGGCGCGGGCGTCGCGCGCCAGATGCGCCAGCTCGACATCAACGCGCTGCTGCTCGGCGGCGACGGCATCTGCACGGCCGAGGTGGTGCCGCTGGGCGGCAAGCTGCTCGAAGGCCGCTACTTCTGCGCGCAGAGCGGGCGCCCGCTCGACAGCCTGCCGGGCGGCCCGGCCTTCCGCGAGCGCTTCACCAAGACCTTCGACGCGCCGATCGACGCCTATGCGCCGGCCTTCTACGTGGCGACGCTGGTGGTCGCGCGCGCGATGCAGCAGGCCGGCAGCGACGAGCCGAAGAAGGTCACGGCCGCGCTGAAGACGCTGAAGATGGAGTCGATGCTCGGCCCGGTGCAGTTCGATGCCACCGGCGAGTGGCTCAAGGCGCCGGTCACGGCCTACCAGATCGCCGGCGGCAAGCTGGTGCCGGTCGAGCGCAAGCCGTGAGCGCGCGTGTGCCGAGGGATGGCACCAGCGTTCCGCCGCCCGCGCTTCCTTGGCAGAATCGGCGCGACCGGTCGGCCGCGGCGTTCTCGCCGCGCGCGCCGGGCTGACGAGGACAAGGAACGCGATGACGCCGATGCTCGACGAGGTCTGGGACGTGCTGGTCGAGCGGGCGGTTGCCCAGGGCCACGGCGCGCTGCTGTTCGGCGCGGGGCGCGTGCTGCGGCGCGCCTGGACCGCGCCCGGCATCGAGGCTTCGGCGCTGATGGCCGCGCTGCCGGCCGAGGGCGCGGCGCTGGCGCCGTACCTGCCGGTGGTGCAGCCCCAGGGCTTTGATCGCCTGCACCTGCGCGCCGCCGACTCGAAGACCGGCGAGGCGCTGTTCGTGGCGCTGCTCGCGCGCCCTGACAGCGCGGACCTCGGCGACGAACTGCGCCTGCTGGCCCACCTGTGGGCCGCGGCGCATTCGGCCGAGCTGGTGGCCGAGCAGCAGGGCGCGCTGCTGCAGGAGCAGTCCGCGATCGTCGAGCACATCACCGACGGCCTGCTGGTGGTCGACCGCGACCTGATGGTCAAGCACATGAATGCCGCGGCCGGCCGCATCCTGAGCCTGCATCCGCGCGAGAGCATCGGCAAGCCCTTCGGCTCGCTGCTCGATTTCGCGCCGATCATCCAGCCGCTGCTGGAAACCGGCGAGGGCTACATCGACCGCGAGCTGATCATCGACTCGCCGCAGCGGCACCTGCACCTGGTCGATACCGCGGTGCCGATCAAGAACGCGGCGGGCCAGGTGGTGTCGATCGTGAATTCGTTTCGCGAGATCCAGCGCGCCCGCCGCATGGCCGACCGCATCGCGGGCAACCATGCGCGCTACAGCTTCGACGACGTGGTGGGCACGGCGCCGCCGCTGGTCGCGGCCGTCGAGGCCGCGCGCAAGGCCGCGCGCGGTTTCGCCAACGTGCTGCTGATCGGCCAGAGCGGCGTCGGCAAGGAGGTCTTCGCCCAGGCCATCCACAACGCCAGCGCGCGCGCCGCGGGGCCCTTCATCGCGATCAACTGCGCCGCGCTCCCGCGCGACCTGATCGAGAGCGAGCTGTTCGGCTATGCGCCCGGCAGCTTCACCGGCGCCACGCGCGAGGGCCGGCCCGGCAAGTTCGAGGCGGCCAGCAGCGGCACCATCTTCCTCGACGAGATCTCCGAGCTGCCGATCGACGTGCAGGCCAAGCTGCTGCGCGTGCTGCAGGAGCGCGAGGTGGTGCGCGTGGGCGACACGCGCAGCATCCCGATCGACGTGCGCGTGATCTCGGCCAGCAACCGCGACCTGCAGGCCATGATCGAGCGGCGTGAGTTCCGCGAGGACCTCTACTACCGCTGCCACGTGATCGGCATCGAGCTGCCCTCGCTGCGCGAGCGGCCCGAGGACGTGCCGGTGCTGGTGCACCACTTCCTGCGCAAGTACGCGCAACTGCTGCGCAAGAACGTGTTCCGCGTCTCGCCGGCCCTGATGCAGCGGCTGGTCGCGCATCCGTGGCCCGGCAACGTGCGCGAGCTCGAGAACACCGTCGAGCGGCTGGTGAACATGACCGATGCCGAGACCGCCTGCGTCGACGACCTGCCCGCATGGTTCTCCGGCGGCCAGAAGCCCGACGCCGCGCCGCCGCCGCCGGTGCACCCGGCCTCCGAGGTGCGCACGCTCGAGGAGGTCGAGAAGGAGGCGATCGCGAATGCGCTGCGTGCCTGTGGCTTCAACGTCACCGAGACCGCGCGCCGGCTCGGCATCGCCAAGCCCACGCTCTACGCGAAGATCCGCGGCTATGGGCTGCGGCTGCAGCGCGGCGGGCGCGGCGCCTTCGATCCCGAGGAGGCGCGGCCGGCCGGGCACTGACCCCGATGGCATCGGCGCGAAGGCGTCCGACACCGGGCGGCTGCCGGCGCGTTGAATGCCCAACAAGGCGCACTTTGCGAATGGCAAATTGCGCATTCCGCCGGATCGGGCAATGCTGCGGCCATGACTACCGAGACCTCCGTCGACCTTCGGGCCTGGATCGGCCGTACCGAGCGCGGGGGCGACGACGTCGGCGCCGCGCCCCTGTCGGCGCTGGCCGCCACGTTCAACCGGGACGACCTCGCCTTCAACCTGGGCAGCGACGTGCCCCCGCTGTGGCACTGGCTGCACTTCATCCCGCTGGCGCGCCAGGACCGGATCGGTGCCGACGGCCACCCGCTGCGCGGCGGCTTCCTGCCGCCGATCGCGCTGCCGCGCCGCATGTGGGCCGGCGGCGAGCTGCAGTTCCACCATCCGCTGCAGGTGGGCGACGAGATCACGCGCCAGTCGCGCATCCTCGATGTGGATGCCAAGGACGGCAAGAGCGGGCCGCTGGTTTTCGTCAAGGTCCGCCACGAGATCTCGAATGCCCGGGGCATCGCCATCACCGAGCAGCAGGACATCGTCTACCGCGGCATGCCGGCCGCGGGCGCGCCCGCCCCGGCGGGAAAGCAGGCGGCCACGGACGAGGACTACCGCGAGACCGTCGTGCCCGACCCGGTGCTGCTGTTCCGCTATTCCGCGCTGACCTTCAACGGCCACCGCATCCACTACGACCGGCCCTATGCTACCGAAGTCGAGGGCTATCCGGGCCTGGTGGTCCATGGCCCGATGGTGGCCACGCTGCTGCTGGGGCTCGCGAGCCGCCAGCAGCCGCAGCGCCGCGTGCGCGGCTTCGCCTTCCGCGCCGTGCATCCCCTGTTCGACACCGCGGCCTTCGAGCTGTGCGGCAAGGCCGAGGCCGACGGTTCGCAGAAACTGTGGGCACGCAACCATGACGGCGCGCTGGCGATGGAAGCCCGCGCCAGTTTTTTCTAACCAGCAAGCAAGCAGCGATCCCATGACGAAGAACGCCGTCGACAAGTACCAAGACATCCGCGATGCCGTGCGCGCCCTCTGCGCCGAGTTTCCCGACGAATACCACCGCAAGATCGACGAGCAGCGCGCCTATCCCGAGGCCTTCGTCGATGCGCTGACCAAGGCCGGCTGGCTCGCGGCGCTGATCCCCGCCGAGTATGGCGGCTCGGGCCTGGGCCTGACCGAGGCCTCGGTGATCATGGAGGAGATCAACCGCTCGGGCGGCAACTCCGGCGCCTGCCACGGCCAGATGTACAACATGGGCACGCTGCTACGCCACGGCTCGGAGCAGCAGAAGCAGCTCTACCTGCCCAAGATCGCCTCGGGCGAATGGCGCCTGCAGTCCATGGGCGTGACCGAGCCCACGACCGGCACCGACACCACCAAGATCAAGACCACCGCCGTGAAGAAGGGCGACCGCTACGTCATCAACGGCCAGAAGGTCTGGATCTCGCGCGTACAGCACTCCGACTGGATGATCCTGCTGGCGCGCACCACGCCGCTGGCCGAGGTCAAGAAGAAGTCCGAGGGCATGTCGATCTTCCTGGTCGACCTGCGCGCGGCCGAGAAGAGCGGGATGACGGTGCGGCCGATCCCGAACATGGTGAATCACGAGACCAACGAGCTGTTCTTCGAGAACCTCGAGATCCCGGCCGAGAACCTGATCGGCGAGGAAGGCCAGGGCTTCAAGTACATCCTCGACGGGCTCAATGCCGAGCGCACGCTGATCGCGGCCGAATGCATCGGCGACGGCTACTGGTTCATCGACCGCGTGACCAAGTACGTCAACGAGCGCGTGGTGTTCGGCCGCCCGATCGGCCAGAACCAGGGCGTGCAGTTCCCGATCGCCGACGCCTATATCGAGGTCGAGGCCGCCAACCTCATGCGCTTCAAGGCCTGCGAGCTGTTCGACGCGCACCAGCCCTGCGGCGCGCAGGCCAACATGGCGAAGTACCTGGCGGCCAAGGCGAGCTGGGAAGCGGCCAACACCTGCCTGCAGTTCCATGGCGGCTTCGGCTTCGCGAACGAATACGACATCGAGCGCAAGTTCCGCGAGACGCGCCTCTACCAGGTCGCGCCGATCTCCACCAACCTGATCTACGCGTACGTGGCGGAGCACCTGCTCGGCCTGCCGCGTTCCTTCTGAGCGCCATGGCACGCAGCTCCAGCAGGCGCCCGCTCGAAGGCATCACCGTCGTCACGCTCGAGCACGCGGTCGCGGCGCCCTTCGCCACGCGCCAGCTCGCGGACATGGGCGCGCGGGTCATCAAGATCGAGCGCCCGGGCGCCGGCGATTTCGCGCGCGCCTACGACCGGCGGGTCCGGGGCGAGGCCTCCTATTTCGTCTGGATCAACCGGTCCAAGGAGAGCATCACCCTCGACGTCAAGCATCCCGAGGCGCGGCAGGTGCTGGCCAGGCTGCTGGGTCAGGCCGACGTGCTGGTGCAGAACCTGGCGCCCGGCGCCGCGGCGCGGCTCGGCCTGTCCGAGGAAGCGCTGCGCCCCACGCACCAGCGACTGATCGTCTGCGACATCTCGGGCTACGGCAGCGCGGGACCGTTCCGCGACAAGAAGGCCTACGACCTGCTGATCCAGGCCGAGGCGGGCCTGCTGTCGGTGACCGGCTCGCCCGAGGAGATGGCGCGCGCCGGCATCTCGGTGGCCGACATCGCCGCCGGCATGTATGCCTACAGCGCGGTGCTGGCCGCGCTGATCCAGCGCGGCATCACCGGCGAGGGCAGCCACATCGACGTGTCGATGCTCGAGTGCCTCGCCGAATGGATGGGCAACCCGCTCTACTACGGCTTCGAGGGCCAGGCGCAGGCCGTGCGCGCGGGCGCCAGCCATCCGAGCATCTATCCCTACGGTCCCTTCACCGCGGGCGACGGCAAGACCGTGCTGTTCGGCCTGCAGAACGAGCGCGAGTGGAAGGCCTTCTGCGAACAGGTGCTCGCGCACCCGGAGCTGGCCACCGACGAGCGCTTCGACGCCAACGCCAAGCGCAGCGCCCACCGGGTGGAACTCAAGCAGCGCATCGAGTCGCTGCTGCAGCCGCTGACGGCGGCCCAGTGCATCGAGCGCCTCGACGCCGCCCACATCGGCAATGCCAGCGTCAACGGCATCGCGGACGTGTGGGCCCATCCCCAGCTGCGCGCCCGCGAGCGCTGGCGCGAGGTGGGTTCGCCGGTCGGGCCGATCCCGGCGCTGAAGCCGCCGGCCGACAACGACCGCTTCGAGCCGCGCATGGACCCGGTTCCCGCGCTGGGCGAGCACACCGACGCCATCCTGCGAGAGCTGGGCTACGGCCGCGAAGACATCGCGCGCCTGCGCGACAGCCAGATCCTCTGAAAGACCATTCGACATGACCACCTCGAGCACCGCCGAGTCCATCCTGGCGCGCTTTGCCGCCGACCTGAAGGCCGAAGACATTCCGCCCGCGGTGCTGCGCCGCGCCGAGGACCTGCTCCTCGACTGGATCGGCTCGGCACTGGCCGGCAAGGGCGCGCGCCCGGTCGAGACCATCACCCGCTTCGCGTCCGCCATGGGCGCGGGCGATGGCCGCAGCGAGATCCTGATCCACCGCACGCGCTCCAGCCCCCTGATGGCCGCGATGGCGAATGCCGCGGCCTCGCACTTCGCCGAGCAGGACGACGTGCACAACGGCTCCGTGTTCCATCCGGCCGCCGTGGTGTTCCCGGTGGCGCTCGCGATCGCCCAGGCGCATGGCCTCAGCGGCGCGCAGCTGCTGACCGCGGCGGTCGCCGGCTACGAGGTCGGCATCCGCGTCGGCGAGTTCCTGGGCCGCTCGCACTACAAGATCTTCCACACCACCGGCACCGCGGGCGCCGTGGCCGCCGCGGTGACGGCCGGCCACCTGCTGGCGCTCACGCCCGACCAGATGTCGCATGCCATCGGTTCCGCGGGCACCCAGGCCTCGGGCCTGTGGGAGTTCCTGCGCGACGCCGCCGATTCGAAGCAGCTGCACACGGCGCACGCGGCCGGCGCCGGCCTCACGGCCGCCTACCTGGCCAAGGACGACTTCACGGGCGCGCGGCGCATTCTGACCGGCGCGCAGGGCATGGCCGCGGGCATGTCGAGCGACGCCGATCCGGCGCGGCTCACGGACGGCCTCGGCACACGCTGGGCGCTGGCCGAGACCTCGTTCAAGTTCCACGCCTCGTGCCGCCACACGCACCCCGCGGCCGATGCACTGCAGCAGATCCTGCAGCGCCACCAGCTCGCGGCCGGCGACGTGAAGGCGGTGACGGCGCAGGTGCACCAGGCGGCCATCGACGTCCTCGGCCCGGTCACCGATCCGCAGACCGTGCACCAGTCGAAGTTCTCGATGGGCACCGTGCTCGGCCTGGTGGCCGTGCATGGCCGCGCGGGCCTGGCGGAATTCGACGGACACTTCAAGGACGCCGCGGTCTCGGCCTTCCACGACAAGGTCAGCATGGTCCTCGATGCCGAGGTGGACCGGGCCTATCCAGCGCGATGGATCGGCAAGGTGCATGTTGATACCATCGACGGACGCCGCCTCGAGGGCCGTGTCGACGAGCCCAAGGGCGATCCCGGCAACACCCTCGAGCGCCATGAACTGGAAGAGAAGGCGACGCGCCTGGCCCTCTACCGCGACGGCGCCACGGCCGCCGAGATGCAGAGCGTCATCGGCTGGGCCTGGTCGCTGATGTCGGTGGCGCGCGTCGGCATCCTGCTGGAGCCGGTCGCTTCCCGATGAGCTCGCGGGCCGGGGCGGCGGGCGGGGGGCAACGTCGGAAAGCAAGATGATCCATTTCGATTTGGTAGACCTGCGGCTGTTCCTGGCCATCGCCGAGGCCAACAGCCTCACGCGCGGCGCCGAGGCCACGTTCATGTCGGTCTCGGCGGCGAGCATCCGCGTCAAGAACCTCGAGGAGAGCGTGGGCACCAAGCTGCTGTACCGCAGCAGCCAGGGCGTGACCCTCTCGCCGCCGGGCCAGGCGCTGGCCTATCACGCGCGCCTGGTGGTCGGCCAGCTCGAACACCTGCGCAACGACCTGCAGGAGTACGCCAGCGGCATCAAGGGCCATCTGCGCGTGTTCGCGAGCACGACGGCCATCACCGACTTCCTGCCGGCCGTGATGAGCCGCTACCTCATCACCCATCCCGACGTGAACGTCGACCTGCGCGAGCGCGGCAGCGGCGACATCGTGCGCGCGGTGTCCGACGGCCACACCGACATCGGCATCGTCTCGGGGCGCGTGCGCACCGAGGGGCTCGAGGTCGTGCCCTATCGCGAGGACCGGCTGGTGCTGGTGGTGCCCGATGGCCATGCGCTGGCGGCCCGCTCGCCGGTGCCCTTCGCCGAGACCCTCGAGTACGAGCACGTGGTGCTCAACGAGGGCACGGCGATCCATTCGTTCCTGAACCAGATCGCGCGCGACATGAACCGCGTGCTCAAGCCGCGCATCCAGGTCGGCAACTTCGAGGCCTGCTGCAAGATGACCGAATCGAACGTCGGCATCAGCATCATGCCGGGCACTTCGGCCGAGCGTTACCGGCAGTACATGGCGGTCCAGGTCGTCCAGCTCGAGGACGACTGGGCCCTGCGCAACCTGCAGATCTGCTTTCGCAGCCTCGAAGCCTTGCCGGGCTTCGCGCGCGACCTGGTCGAGCTGCTGAAGGCCGACGCGCTGTCGGCCAGGCGCGCATCGGACGCCTAGATTCCGTTCGCGAGTTCGGGCACGGCCGTGAACAGGTCGGCCACGAGGCCGTAGTCGGCCACCGAGAAGATCGGTGCTTCCTCGTCCTTGTTGATCGCCACGATCACCTTGGAGTCCTTCATGCCGGCCAGATGCTGGATCGCGCCCGAGATGCCCGCGGCGATGTACAGCTGCGGCGCGACGATCTTGCCGGTCTGGCCCACTTGCCAGTCGTTCGGCGCGTAGCCCGCGTCGACGGCTGCGCGGCTGGCACCGAGACCGGCGTTGAGCTTGTCGGCCAGCGGGGCCATCACTTCGGTGAACTTCTCGGCGCTGCCCAGCGCGCGGCCACCCGAGACGATGATCTTGGCGGCCGTCAGTTCGGGGCGCTCGCTCTTCGTGACCTCGCGGCCCACGAAGCTGCTCTTGCCGCTGTCGGCCACGCCTTCGGCGGTTTCGATCGCTGCGCTGCCACCGGTGGCGGCTGCGGCGTCGAAGCCGGTGGTGCGAACGGTGATCACCTTGGTGGCATCGCTGCTCTGCACGGTGGCGATCGCGTTGCCCGCGTAGATCGGACGTTCGAAGGTGTCGGGGCTGTCGACCTTGGTGATGTCGCTGATCTGCGCGACGTCGAGCTTGGCCGCCACGCGCGGCGCGACGTTCTTGCCGTTGGCGGTCGAGGGGAACAGGATGTGGCTGTAGTTGCCGGCGATCGCAAGGACTTGCGCCGCGACGTTCTCGGCCAGGTTCTCGGCGAGGCTAGGGCTGTCGGCCGCGATGACCTTGGTGACGCCAGCGATCTGGGCCGCGGCCTTGGCGGCTTCGGCCGCGTTGGCGCCGGCCACGAGCACGTGGACGTCGCCACCGCAGGCGAACGCGGCGGTCACGGTGTTGAGGGTGGCCGGCTTGATGCTGGCGTGGTCGTGTTCGGCAATGACGAGTGCGGTCATGTTCGTTGTCTTCCTCAGATCACTTTGGCTTCGTTCTTCAGCTTGTCCACCAGGGTCGCCACGTCGGGCACCTTGATGCCGGCACCGCGCTTCGGCGGTTCCGAGACCTTGAGGGTCTTCAGGCGCGGCTTGACGTCCACGCCGAGGTCCTCGGGCTTGAAGGTGTCGAGCTGCTTCTTCTTGGCCTTCATGATGTTGGGCAGCGTCACGTAGCGCGGCTCGTTGAGGCGCAGGTCGGTCGTGATGACGGCCGGCAGCGTGAGCGAGACGGTCTCGAGGCCGCCGTCGACTTCGCGCGTGACGTTGGCCTTGTCACCGGCGACTTCGACCTTCGAGGCGAAGGTGGCTTGCGGCAGGTCGGCCAGCGCGGCCAGCATCTGGCCAGTCTGGTTGGCATCGTCGTCGATGGCCTGCTTTCCGAGGATGATGAGCGAGGGCTGTTCCTTGTCGACCAGCGCCTTGAGCAGCTTGGCCACGGCCAGCGGCTGCAGCTCTTCCGAGGTCTCGACCAGGATGCCGCGGTCGGCGCCGATGGCCATCGCGGTGCGCAGGGTTTCCTGCGACTTGGCGTCGCCGCACGAGACGGCGATGACCTCGGTCACCACGCCCTTCTCCTTCAGGCGCACGGCCTCTTCGACGGCGATCTCGTCGAAGGGGTTCATGCTCATCTTGACGTTGGCGATGTCCACGCCCGTGCCGTCGCTCTTGACGCGCACCTTCACGTTGTAGTCGACGACCCGCTTGACCGCGACGAAGGCCTTCATGCCTGCGCTCCCGCCGTGCCGGCCAGCTTCAATGCGCGTTCGCCGGCTTCCTGCACGATCGCCTGGGCACGCATCATCACGGGGCGGTCCACCATCTTGCCGTCCACCGCGACGGCGGCACCCGCCGACCGCGCGGCCGCCTCGAGCACGCGGCGCGCCCAGGCGAGTTCCTCGGCGGTGGCGCAGAAGGACGCGTTCACCGCGCCCACCTGCTTCGGATGGATGCACAGCTTGGCGCCGAAGCCGAGCCGCCGCGAGCGCAGCGTGTCGGCCGTGAGCGCGGCCTGGTCGTCGATCGAGGTGCTGACGCCGTCGATCGGCGCGCCCAGCCGGGCCAGGCGCGAGGCCATCACCAGTTGCGCGCGGTAGGGCAGCAGCTCGAGCTCGTCGCCCGAGATGCCCAGATCGAGCTGGAAGTCGATCGAGCCGAACACCAGCCGCTGCACGCCCTGCGCCCGCGCGATGGTGTGGACGTTGTGCAGGCCGGCGGCGGTCTCGATCATCGGAAACACCGCCGTGCCCGCGCCGATGCACGACACGCTGAACACCTCGTCGATGCGCTCCGTCTTCGGCAGCATGATCCCGGCCACGCCGGGCAGGCGGGCCAGCGCCAGGTCGTCCTTGAACCACGGCGTGTCGGCTGCGTTGATGCGGACGATCACGCGATGGTGGGCCGCCAGCCAGGCGGCCACGGAATGGCGCGCCTCGGTCTTGTTCTCGGGAGGCACCGCGTCCTCGAGGTCGATGACGACGGCATCGGCGCCGCAGGCCAGCGCCTTGTCGAAGCGGTCGGGACGGTTCGCGGGCACGAAGAGGAAGGAGCGTTGGGACAGTGTCATGGTTTCGCGAGTGAGTTCGCCATGAAGGATGCCCAGCGCGTACGCACCGCGCAATTTGCGGTTCCACAAGCCGCCATTTCGCGTGGCCAAACACCGGCCGGGTCGTCTTGAGCACTTCTGAAGTGCCTGTTTGCGAATCGCAAATGGCGCCGCGCGCATCGATGTAGGAAGCTTCGTCCACCGATATGAAACGCTACTCACACTGGATCGACGGACAGGAAGCCGCCCCCCTCGGCGGCACCTGGTTCGAAACACACAACCCCTACACCGGCGAGGCATGGGCCGAGATCGCCTCGGGCAGCGCGGCCGACGTGGACGCCGCCGTGCAGGCGGCGCACCGGGCCTTCACCGAGGGCCCGTGGTCGAAGTTCACGGCCACCGAGCGCGGTGCGCTGCTGCGCCGCGTCGGCGACCTGATCGCCCGCGATGCGCGCCGGCTGGCCGAGATCGAGGTGCGCGACAACGGCAAGCTGCTGGCCGAGATGCTGGGGCAGCTCCACTACATCCCCCAGTGGTTCTACTACTTCGGCGGGCTGGCGGACAAGGTCGAGGGGCGCGTGATGCCGCTCGACAAGCCGGGCTACTTCAACTTCACGCGCCGCGAGCCGCTCGGCGTGGTGGCCGCCATCACGCCCTGGAACTCGCCGCTGCTGCTGGCCACGTGGAAGATCGCCCCCGCGCTCGCCGCGGGCTGCACGGTGGTGATCAAGCCCTCGGAGTTCACGTCCGCGTCAAGCCTGGAGTTCGCCCGGCTGTTCGAGGAGGCGGGCTTTCCCGCCGGCGTGGTCAACGTGGTCACGGGCTTCGGCCGCGAGGTGGGCGCCACGCTCGTCGAGCATCCGCGGGTCGCGAAGATCACCTTCACCGGCGCCGACGCCACCGGTCGCGCCATCAACGAGGCGGCCGCGCGCCAGTTCAAGCACGTGAGCCTGGAGCTCGGCGGCAAGTCGCCCAACATCGTCTTCGCGGACGCGAACCTCGACGACGCCGTGAACGGCGCGGTCTCGGGCATCTTCGCCGCCACCGGCCAGACCTGCATCGCGGGCTCGCGCCTGCTGGTGCAGGACGCGGTGTACGACGAGGTGGTCGAGCGCCTGCTGGCGCTGGCGCGCACCGCGCGCATGGGCGACCCGATGTCGATGGACACCCAGGTCGGCCCGGTGACCACGCGGCCCCAGTACGACAAGGTGCTGAGCTACATCCAGATCGCGAAGGACGAGGGCGCCCGGCTGCTGCTCGGCGGCGGTCCCGCCACGGGCGAGGCCTGCGGCAGCGGATGGTTCGTGCAGCCGACGATCTTCGGCGACGTCGACAACGGCATGCGCATCGCGCAGGAGGAGGTCTTCGGCCCCGTGCTCTCGATCATCCGCTTCAAGGACGAGGACGATGCGGTGCGCATCGCCAACGACGTGCGCTTCGGGCTCGGCTCGGGCGTGTGGACGCGCGACATGGGCCGCGCGTTCCGGATGTCCGAGCGGCTGCAGGCCGGCATGGTGTGGATCAACACCTACCGCGCCGTGAGCTTCATGTCGCCGTTCGGCGGCTACAAGGATTCGGGCCTGGGCCGCGAGAACGGCATGGACGCGATCAACGAATACCTGCAGACCAAGAGCGTCTGGATCAACACCGGCGCGGCGACGGCCAACCCCTTCGTCATGCGCTGAGCATCGATCCCTTCTTTCCATCATTCACCACCCCACCCACTCCCATGTCCACCATCGATTGGCCCCAGCAAATCTTCGAAGGCTTCAAGAACCTCGGCGTCCGGCAGGTCGCCTACGTCCCCGACGCGGGCCACAGCCAGCTGATCCGCCTGTGCGAGGCGGACCCCGAGATCCACGCGGTATCGCTCACCACCGAGGAGGAGGGCGTCGCGATGCTGGGCGGTGCCTGGCTCGGCGGCGACCGCGGCGTGCTGCTGCTGCAGTCCAGCGGCGTCGGCAACTGCATCAACATGCTGTCGCTGCAGCACGAGACGCGCATGCCGCTGTTCATGGTCGTGACGATGCGCGGCGAGTGGGGCGAGTTCAACCCCTGGCAGGTCGCGATGGGCAAGTCGACGCAGGCGGTGCTCGAGGACTCGGGCGTGTACGTGTACCGCGCCGATACGCCCGAGGAGGTTCCGCCCACCGTGCTCGCCGGCGCGAAGTTCGCCTACCAGACCGGGCGCAGCGTCGCGGTGCTGATCGGACAGCGCGTCATCGGCACGAAGAATTTCAACAAGTGAGCATCGCCATGTCATCCACAGCCAAGAACCAAGCCGTCCTGAATCGCCGCGAAGTGGTGGCGCGCATCCTTCGCGACCGGGGCGAGGCGCTGGCCATCACCAGCCTGGGCAACCCGACCTTCGACGTGGCCGCCGCGGGCGACGGTCCGCAGAACTTCTACCTCTGGGGCGCGATGGGCGGCGCCGTGATGGTGGGCCTGGGCCTGGCCCGCGCGCAGCCGAAGAAGCGCGTCATCGTGTTCGTCGGCGACGGCGAGATGATGATGGGCCTGGGCTCGCTGGCGACCGCCGCGGTCGACCGCACCGAGAACCTCACGGTCGTCGTGATCGACAACGAGCATTACGCCGAGACCGGCATGCAGCCGGCCCACGCGGGCCGCGGCGTCAACATCACCGAGGTGGCCAAGGCCACGGGCTTCCCGCAGGCGCTGACGGTGCGCACGGCCGCGGAGCTCGAGGAGGCGGTCGACAGGATCCTCAACGGCCAGGGCCCGGTGCTCGCGACCATCAAGGTCACGACCGATCCCGCGCCGACGGCGCTGCCGCCGCGCGACGGCCCGTTCCTGCGCAGCCGCTTTCGCACCGCGCTGCTGGGCGCCGAAGCGCACGTCTGAGGCCCGCGGCCCCGCGCAGACCATGGACGCGCTGAGCAAGCTGCTGGCGAAGAACCGCGACTGGGCGAGCGAGGTCGAGACGAGCGAACCCGGCTTCTTCTCGTCGCTGCTGCGCCAGCAGGCACCCAAGTACCTGTGGATCGGATGCGCCGACAGCCGCGTGCCCGCCAACGAGCTCGTGGGCCTGAAGCCCGGTGAGCTCTTCGTGCACCGCAACGTCGCGAACGTGGTGGCGCATTCGGACCTCAACTGCCTCGCGGTCGTGCAGTACGCGGTCGACCTGCTGAAGGTCGAGCACGTGATCGTGGTGGGCCACTCGGGCTGCGGCGGTGTGGGCGCGGCGCTCCGGGGCCTGCGCATCGGCATCGCCGACGCATGGATCCGCCATGTGGCCGACGTGCTCGAGAAGCATGCGGCCTGGTTCGACGAGGTGCCCGAGGAGCGGCGGCTGGACGCGCTGTGCGAGCTCAACGTGGTCGAGCAGACGCTCAACGTCTGCCGTACCGGCGTGGTCCAGGACGCCTGGCGCCGCGGCCAGCCGCTGAGGGTGCATGGCTGGGTCTACGGGCTGCACAACGGCTGGCTCAACGACCTGGAGATGACCGTGGGGCGCCCCGAGGACATCGAGCGCTTCCATGCGTGCGCGATCGCGTCGATCCGATCGCGCCACAAGGCGCCGGCCCGCGTGCCGGAAGCCGCCGTCGAGACGAACTGATTTTCCGCCGCCGCGAGAACGCCTGCCGCCGGACTGCCAGCGGCCGGGGCGCGGCTGCCCGCCACACAACGATCAACCGGAGACATCCCATGGGCCCCATCCAGCGCACACCGAACACGAAGGGCCGCGGCCTCGCCGCCGCGAGCCTCCTGGGCCTCGCGCTCGCCTTCACCTTCGGCCTGCGGGCACGCGCCGACACCGACTACCCCGACAAGCCCGTGCGCCTGATCGTTCCCTTCCCGCCGGGCGGCGGCGGCGACAAGCTGGCGCGCGTGCTGGCGCCGACGCTCGGAGAGCTGCTCAAGACCAGCGTCATCATCGACAACCGCGGCGGCGCCAACGGCAACATCGCGCTGCAGGCGGTGGCCAAGTCAAGGCCGACGGCTACACGCTCGGCCTCACGCTCACCGATCACATCGCGCTGAGCCCGTCGCTCTACGACAAGCTGGCCTTCGACCCGGTGAAGGACTTCCAGCCGATCGGGCTGATCGCCTCCACGCCCTATGTGTTCACGGTCGACGCGGCCAGCGGCGCGGCCCATCTCGCGGCCGCCATCGCGAAGGCGAAGAAGGAGCCGGGCTCGGTGAGCATCGGCTATCCGACCGTGAGCCCGCTGCTGGCGACCGAGTTGCTGCAGAAGCAGTCGGGCGCGAAGTTCAACCTGATTCCCTATCGCGGCATCGCCCAGGGCATGCCGGACATGCTCGGCGGCCGGCTCGACGCCTGGGTCGGGACCAGCGTCACGATGCGCGGCTTCATCGACGGCGGCAAGGTGCGCGGCATCGCCGTCACCTCGGCGCAGCGCTCGCCCGCGCTGCCGGGCGTGCCGACCATCGCCGAGAGCGGCTTCCCGGGCTTCGAGCTCTTGACCTGGTACGGCATCGTGGCACCGGCCGGAACGCCGGCGGCGATCGTCGCGGTGCTGAACGCCAGGCTCAACGAGACGCTGCGCACGCCCGACGTGAGGGCCAGGCTCGAGGCAGACGGTGCGCTGATCCTCGGCGGCGCGCCCGAGCAGCTCTCGCGCGCCCTGCGCGCGGACATGGACCGGCTGGGCCCGCTGATCAAGGCCGCCGGCATCAAGCCCGAGTGACGCGTTGGGTGCAGTCCGCATGAACCCCGTCGACCTCATCGCCCATCTGCGGTCCGTGGTCGGGCCGACCCAGGTGCTCGGCGCCGACCTGGCGGCCCACGAGGCCGACTGGCGCGGCATCTACCGCGGGCGCGCGCTGGCCGTGGCGCGCCCGGACACGACCGCCGGCGTCGCGTCGACGCTCGCGGCCTGCGCCGCCGCTGGCGTGAGCGTCGTGACCCAGGGTGGCAACACCGGACTGGTCGGCGGCGCGGTGCCCGACGACTCGGGCACGCAGCTGGTGCTGAGCACGGCGCGCCTGAACCGCGTGCGCGGGCTCGACCGGCGCAACCAGACGCTCACCGTGGAAGCCGGTTGCATCCTGCAATCGGTGCAGGAGGCCGCGGCGGCCGCCGGTTTCTTGTTCCCCCTGAGCCTGGCCGCGGAAGGCAGCTGCACCATCGGCGGCAACCTCGCGAGCAATGCCGGCGGCACGCAGGTGCTGCGCTACGGCAATGCGCGCGACCTGTGCCTGGGCCTGGAAGTGGTCACGCCCGATGGCCGTGTCTGGGAAGGGCTGTCGGGCCTGCGCAAGGACAACACGGGCTACGACCTGCGCAACCTCTACATCGGCAGCGAAGGCACGCTGGGCGTCATCACCGCGGCCACCTTGAAGCTGTTCCCGCGTCCCGTCGCGCAATCGACGGCGTGGGTGGCGGTGCCGTCGGCGGCGGCGGCGCTCGAACTGCTCGCGCTGGCGCGCGAGGGGCTCGGCGCCTCGCTCTCGGGCTTCGAGCTCATGGGGAGCGAGGCGCTCGCGCTGGTCGCGCTGCACTTTCCGGCCTTCAAGGGGCCGTTCTCCGGCGACACGCCCTGGTGCGTGCTGATCGAGCAATCGGCCGAGGGCTCGTCAGCGCAGGCACGGGCGCTGTTCGACCAGTTGCTGGAGCAGGCAATGGAGCGCGAGGTCATCACCGATGCGGTGATCGCCGAGAGCATCGACCAGTCGAACCGGCTCTGGCATGCGCGCGAGTCGATCCCGCTGGCGCAGGCCAAGGAGGGGGCGAACCTCAAGCACGACATCGCCGTGCCGATCTCGCGCATTCCGGCGTTTCTCGAGTCCACCGACCGCGCGCTGCGCGACGCGCTGCCCGCGATCCGCCTGATCACGCTGGGCCATGTGGGCGATGGCAACCTGCACTACAACATCCAGGGCCCGCCGGGCGCGAGCACTTTCGATGAAGCGCAGGCGGCGCTGATCTCGCGCGTGGTCTACGACGGCGTCGCCGCCTACGGCGGATCGATCTCGGCCGAGCACGGCATCGGGCAGTCGAAGGTGCGGGAGCTGCGAAGGACCAAGTCGCCCGTTGCGCTGGCGCTGATGCGGGACATCAAGCGCGCGCTCGATCCCCGCAACCTCCTGAACCCCGGGCGGCTGCTCGAGCTCGACTGAACACGCGGCAGCTTGCCGCTCAATGCATGGCGTCGGAGGCGATGAAGTGGCAGCCGGGCTTCGCGGCGATGGCCGCGTCGAGCAGCGCCGCGGCAATGGCCGCTGCCGGATTGACGCGCCAGCGCGCCGGAAGCAGCGGCCCCAGGCGCCGCGCCCAGGTCAGCGCCATGCCCTCCGCGCGCCTTTCTTCATTGCGCTCGCCGCCGATCAGGCTCGGGCGGCAGATGGTCAGCGAGCGGAATCCGATGGCGCGGATGTCCCGTTCCACTTCGCCCTTGATGCGCGGGTAGAAGAAGAGGGAGCTGGCCGACGCGCCCATGGCCGTGACGATCGCGAAGGTGCCGACACCGGCGGCATGCGCGGCCTGGGCGAAGGCGAGCGGCAGCTCGTGGTCGACGTGGCGGAAGGCCTCCTTCGAACCGGCTTTGGCCTGCGTCGTGCCCAGCGCGCAGACGACGGCATCGGGCCGGTGCGCGATGCAGGCCGGCACCAGGTCCTCGAGCTTCGAGGCGACCGGGTTCACCAGCCTGGCGTGGGCCGCGAGCGGCGTTCGCGTCGGCGCGATCACCTCGGAGAAGGCGTCGTTCGAGAGCGCGAGCTGCAGTGCCCGGCCGCCCACCAATCCCGTCGCACCCAACAGCAACAGTTTCATGTCGATCGCCTCGCGTGGTTCACCGCGGGCCATTGTGCGGCCCGATCAGGCCTGTGCGTCCAGGTCATGTTCGTACGCTTCCAGCGCCTTCGGCTTGCCGAACAGGTAGCCCTGGTAGAGGTGGCAGCCGTGGCGCTCGAGGAACTCGCGCTGCGCCTGCGTCTCCACGCCCTCGGCCACGATCTGCAGCTCGAGGTTGAGCGCCATGCCGATGATGGTCTGGATCACCAGCTCCACCTTCGGGTTGAGGCCGATGCCGTGCACGAAGTACTTGTCGACCTTGATCTGGTTGAGCGGCAACTGGATCATGTACGACAGCGACGAGAAGCCGGTGCCGAAGTCGTCCATCGAGAACTGGATGCCCATGCCGGCCAGGGTCTTCATCTTGGCGATGGTGTCGGCGACCTTGAACTGCAACAGGCTTTCGGTCAGCTCGAGCTTGAGCTGGCGCGGATCGGCGCCGGTGCGCTCGAGCACGCGGGCGACCTGCTTGACGAAGTCGTCGGTGCGGAACTGCCGCGCGCTCACGTTGACCGACAGCTGCAGGTGCGCGCGGCGCGGGTCCTCGCTCCAGGCCGCGAGCTGGCGGCAGGCGGTCTCGAGCACCCACAGGCCCAGCGGGATGATGAGCCCGGTGTCCTCGGCCGCGGCGATGAACTCGCCGGGTGCCAGCAGGCCGCGCGTGGGATGTTGCCAGCGCACCAGCACCTCGGCCGCGACCACGCGGTCCTCGCTCGTGACCTGGCTCTGGTAGTGCAGCACGAACTGCCGCTGCTCGACGGCCGCGTGCAGCTCGTTCTCCAGCGCCGCGCGCGCGGTGATGCTGGTCTGCATGCTGGCCTCGAAGAAGCGCAGCGCGTTGCCGCCGGCGGTCTTGGCGTAGTACATCGCGATGTCGGCCTGCTTGATGACCTCGTCGAGCGAGGCGTCGGCGGTGTCGAACAGCGACACGCCGATGCTGCAGGTGCTGTGGTGCTGCTGGCCGCCGAGCTGGTAGGGCCGGTTGAGCTGCTCGAGGATGGCCGCGCCCATGGCCTCGGTCTCCGAGGTCGCGATCAGCCGCCGCTCGTGCAGCTCGGCCAGCATCACGACGAACTCGTCGCCGCCCAGCCGCGCCACGGTGTCGCCGCGGCGCAGGCAGGCGGTCAGGCGCTTGGCCACCTGCTTGAGCATCACGTCGCCGGTGTCGTGGCCGTGCGCGTCGTTCACGGTCTTGAAGTTGTCGAGGTCGAGGAACAGCAGCGCGCTCCAGCGCGAGCGCCCCGGCGCGGCATCGACGGCCTGCTTGATGCGGTCCACCAGCAGGCGCCGGTTGGGCAGGCCGGTGAGCGTGTCGTAGAAGGCGAGCTGCTCGACCTCGTCGGCCGCCTGCTTGCTCTCGGTGATGTTGCGCAGGATCACGATGAAGCGCGGATCGGCCTGCGCGCCGCTGGCCTTGCGCGAGACCGAGATCTCGAACCAGGCCTTGCTGCGCGCGTAGCGGCGCTCGAACTGGCGCCCGCTCGAGCGCCCGGTCTGGTTGGCTTCCTTGAGCGCCGCCATGACCTCCGCGCTCGCCTGCGGCGGCAGCAGCTCCTGCAGCCGGCGGCCGGCCGGCTGCTCGACCTGGATGCCCGGCAGCGGCACGCGCGGCGCGTGGTGGCCGTGGCAGATGCCGTCGAGGCCGACCTCGAGCAGCAGGTCGGGCAGCGCCTCGAGCGTGGCCTGCAGTTGCGCCTTGCTCTCGACGATCGCGGCCATGTGGCGCCGCTTCTCGGTGATGTCCTGGTAGACGCAGACGGTGCCGCCGTCGGGCGTGCGGCTGCGCGTGGCGTGCAGCACGCGGCCGTCCTCGAGCACCGCCTCCTGCTCGGAATGGTCCTGCGCGAGCTGCGGCATGTTGAGCGCCAGCCAGCCGGGCGGGCCGCCCTCGTGCACCACGTGGCGCGCGGTCTCGGTCATCAGCTCGCGAAACGGCAGCTGCGGCGCGAGCAGCGGCCGCACCCACGGGAACATCGCGACGAAGCTGTGGTTCCAGGCCAGCACGCGGTCCTCGGCATCGAGCAGCACGAAGCCACCGATCATCGACTCGAGCGCCTGGTCGAGCGTGGCCTTGGAGCGCACCAGCTCCTGCCGCGACTGCCACTGGCGCCGCAGCTGCAGGTGGGTGAAGGCCGCGATCGCGAGGATCAGCGCGCCGATGACCACGCCGGTCCAGGCGATGCGGTCGCGCTCCTGGCGCCAGTCGCGCAGCGCCGCGTCGAGCGGGATGCTCGCGACGATCAGCAGGTTGCGGTGCAGCGTCGGGCGCGCCACCAGGATCGCGGGCACGCCGCTCAGGCGCGCGGCCATGCGCACCGGCTTGCCGTCGCTGGTCTGCTCGCTGAGCGCGGGCTCGAGCTGCCGGCCCAGCAGGTCGTCGCGCGCCGGCACGCTCACCAGCAGCGGGCCGGCATCGCGCTCGAGCGTGATCTCCAGGCCCGGGATCGCCGCGCCCTGCATCGTCACCATGGCCAGCAGCGGGATCTGCACCTCGGCCACCGCCAGCACGCGGCTGCCGTCGGCCAGCGGCACGGCGCGCGCGAAGAACACCACCTTCTGCAGCGTGGCCGGGCTGGCGATCGGCGCGCTCACGGCCATGGTCGACAGCGGCTGCGCCAGCACCGAGCGCGCGAAGCCCTCGGGCAGCGCCATCGGCAGCCGCGCGCCGCGGCGGTCGGAGGAGGCGAGCGGCGTGCCGTCCGCGTCGACGAAGGCGACGAAGCGCACCAGCAGGTTCTGCCGCACCAGGTTGACGATCAGCCGCTGCACCTCGGGCCGCGCCGCCTCCTCGGCGAGGCGCTCGCGCGGCACGGCGCGCAGCTGCTCGCCGGCGCCGGCGAGCAGCATGTCGATGCTGAGCAGCGCGCGGTTGAGCGCGGCCTCGGAGCCGCCGACGAAGCGCATGGCCTGGGTCTCGGCGTTCTCGATCGCCTTGGCGCGCGCCTCCCAGATGATGCTGGCGGCCACGGTCCCCAGCGTGCCGAGGAACAGCAGCGCCACGCCGTAGACCACGGCGGCGACGCGACGCGAGAAGCGCTGCGTCATCGCGCGAGCGGGGCGCGCAGGCCCACCACGGGACCGACGGTGTCGTTCCAGACCTGCGCGCAGACCGGGCCGCAGCGCTGCAGCCAGGCCGGCAGCACGCGGGTCGCGAGGATCTCGCGGCGCCGGACGTCGTCCTGCGGCGTGGGCGCGACCGCGGTCATGCGGCCGCGGACCGGCTTGCTGCAGGCGTCGGCGCCGGTGTTGCAGGCGATGCCCTCGGTGGTCTCGCGTTCGGACTCGGCCCACACCGCGGCCTCGAGCTTCGGCAGCTCCTGGCGCAGCACCGCCCGCAGGTCCGGCGGCAGCGCCTCGAGGCTCTCGCGGTTGGCCGCGAACACCGCCAGGCCCCAACTCAGCGGCATGGTGTAGAGCGCGCTCGTGAGCGCGTGCAGGCCCAGCGTGTGGCCCGACATGGTGCCGGTGATCGCGCAGTCGGTGTTGCCCGAGCGCAGGTTCGGCACGATCTCGGCGAACTCGGTGTAGACCGGCGTGGCGCCGAGCGCGCGGATGAAGTCGGCCTGCGTGGCGCTCGACACGCGCACGCGCCGCTGCGCGAGGTCGGCCAGCCGCGCGACCGGGCGGTTGCAGAACACGGCTTGCGCCGGGTAGATGTAGATCGCCAGCAGCTCGGCGCCGTAGCGCTCGCGCAGCGTGGCCGCGAGATAGGGGCGAAAGGCCGCGACCACCCGGCGCAGGGTCGCGATGTCGGGGTTGAGCCCGGCCATGTCGGGCGTGCCGAGCTCGGGGAACTGCATCGCCATCTGGCTCATGAGCGCCGTACCGAAGGGCACCACGCCGAGCTGGATCAGGTTGAGCATCTCCTGGCCCGGCACGCCCGCGCGGTCGAAGGGCACGATGCTGGCGCTGTAGCGCCCGCCGGTGAGCGCCGCGAGCTCGCGGGCCCAGAAGTTCTCCTCGTGGCGCGTGTACTGCGTGATGCCGCCGAGCCCGCCGACGATGCGCAGGCGCTGCACCGGGGCTTCCGCCGGGGACGGCGGTGGAGACGGGACCTGTGCCTGGCAGGCCAGCGATGCCAGCAGGGCGAGCGCGGCGAGCAGGCGCATCAGGCGAGACCCGTTCCGCCGGCCAGCGGCCCGGCCTGGGTCGGCCGCGCCGGGCCCGTGTGCGTGTCGGCGTAGAAGGCGAAGCCCGGCCCCTGGCGCTGCTGCTTGACGCGGTACATCGCCTGGTCGGCGCAGCGCAGCAGCTGGGCCAGCGTGCGGCCGTCCTCGGGATTGCAGGCGATGCCCAGGCTCATGCCGACCGAGACCTCGGCGCCATCGGCCTCGATGGGCTGCAGGCCCGCGTCGACGATGCGGCGCGCCATCTGCGCGAGCGCCTCGCGCGAGGGCCGGCCCGGCACCAGGATCGCGAACTCGTCGCCGCCCAGGCGCGCCACCGTGTCGCTCGCGCGCAGCTGCGAGCGCAGCCGCGCCACCGTCTGCACCAGCACCGCGTCGCCGACCGCGTGGCCGTGGCCGTCGTTGACCTCCTTGAAGCCGTCGAGGTCGAGCAGCATCAGCGCGAAGGGCTGACCGTTGCGCAGCCATTCCTCGCCGCGGCTCTCCAGGCCGGCGCGGCTCGCGGCGCCGGTCAGCGCGTCGGTGCCCAGCGCTTCCACCAGCTGCTGGGTGCGCGCCGTCAGCGCCTGCTCGGAGCGCAGCACCAGCCGCAGCCGCGAGGCCATCGCCACCGCGAACACCACCAGCTCGGCCACCAGCGCCGCCTGCGAGACGTTCATCTGGCCGGGCGCCCATTCGATCCAGCCCCAGCTCGCGAACACGATCGCGCCGATGCCCGCCAGCAGCAGCCCGACCCCGATGCAATAGAGCACGGCCGGCCAGTAGCGCCGGCGGATCGCGAACATCGCGCCGATCACCATCACCGCCGTCGAGGCCACCACCGACATCTGCACCAGCCGGAAGGTGATCAGCGGATGGGCGCCCCAGTGCGCGTAGGGAATGGCCAGCAGCAGCGCGACCGAGAAGGCCTGCACCAGCCGGTCGAGCAGCGGCGCGAAGTGCGACAGCCGCAACAGCCGCCGGCCGAACTGCAGCTTGCACAGCGCCCACAGCGCCGGCCCGGCCGTGTAGGCGAAGCCGGCGCCGGCCGGCCAGTGGGCGAACGGATAGCGCAGCGCATGGCCGTTGATGCTCGCGAGCGCCAGCAGGCCGCAGAGGCAGGCCAGCATGTAGTAGGCGTAAAGCGCCTCGCCGAACACCACGAACAGCACCAGGCCGTAGACCGTGAGCCCGAGCAGCAGGCCGTAGCTCACGCCGTCGAACATGCGCTTGTCCTGCGTCGACTGCAGGTAGTCCGCCGGGTCCCAGAGCGTCACGTCGTAGATGCGCGCGAAGGTCGACTCGACGCGGAAGTACACCGTGTAGACGCCCGGCCCCGGCAGCTCGAAGCGCCAGGCCATCTGCTCGGAGGCGGCCGGCCGCGTGGCCCAGGGGTGGCGCATGCCGGTGACCACCGGCTCGGCCAGCGCGTGGCCGGTGGTGTCGAAGGGGCCGTAGAAGCGGATGTCGCGCGTCGACACCGTGGGCACCAGCATCAGCCATTCGCGCGCCGCATCGGCCGGGTCCTGCAGCTGCATCTGCAGCTTGAACCACAGCACGCGGTCGGATTCCTGG
This sequence comes from Variovorax paradoxus, assembly GCA_016806145.1. Lineage (NCBI taxonomy): Bacteria > Pseudomonadati > Pseudomonadota > Betaproteobacteria > Burkholderiales > Comamonadaceae > Variovorax > Variovorax paradoxus. The sequence continues at coordinate 324,722 of CP063167.1, read as the reverse complement.
CCGCGCAGCGGCTGGTCGGGCAGGGTGAAGCGCGCTTCCTGGGCCGGGGTGCGGACCTCGTCGATGCTCAGGGCGCGGGTCGTGTCCTCGAAGAACTGGAGCTGCAGCACCGCGGGCAGGCCGGCGGCCTGGCGCGCGAGCGAGAGCACCGGCGCTCGGGTGTCGGGCGGCGGCGCGCCCAGGGCCGGCGTCAGCGCGGCGAACAGCAGCCACAGCGCCAGCAGCCAGTGCCGGGGCGCGCAGTGCGCGGCGCGTGGGCGTGCCGGTCCGTCCTCATCCTCGAAGGCGCGAGACCGGACGAACGCGGATTCCAGGGACATGGGGCGAACGGAGACGCGCCGCTGCCAGGCGGCATGAATGAAGAAGTTTGCAATTGTGTCCTACGGACTTCGGTGGGTGGGCCGGGGCGTGGCCTGGTTGCCACGGGTGGCCGACGAACGGTTCGGGAGTCTTCCAGAGGCAGGCGGTTTCGAGCCCATTCCCGGGCTCCCGCGCGGAGATTGCGCGGCCAATTCACCGCACATTCTGCGGTGAATAAGTTGCCACTGCGGCGAATCCGGCGTCTAATCTCCGCATGGATAGCGGAGAAAACCTCTACATCTGGCAGGCCGGCGACTGGCCGCGATGGCGCTACGACCTGTCGGCCCTGGTCCAGCCCCTGGCCGATGTCAGCCGCTCGCAGGGCACCTTGCTGGGCCGACTGGCCGACGTGAGGCTCGCGCTGCGCGACCAGGCCAGCCTGGCGGCGCTGACCGACGACGTGGTCAAGACCAGCGAGATCGAGGGCGAGCTGCTCGACGTGGCCTCGGTCCGGTCGTCCATCGCGCGTCGGCTCGGGCTGGACATCGGCGCGCTGGCGCCCGTGGACCGGCACGTGGAAGGCGTGGTCGAGATGGTGCTCGACGCGAGCGCGCGCAGCGGCGAGCCCTTGACCGCCGAGCGCCTGTTCGGCTGGCACGCGGCGCTGTTCCCGACCGGCTACTCGGGCCTGTCGAAGATCGACGTGGGCCGTTGGCGCGACGACGCGGCCGGTCCGATGCAGGTCGTCTCGGGCCCGGTGAACCGGCGCAAGGTCCACTTCGAGGCGCCGCCGGCGGACACGCTGCCCGCGCAGGTGGACGCTTTCCTGGCCTGGGCCAACCGGGAGACGGACGAACCCGCCCTCCTCAAGGCGGGCCTGGCGCACCTGTGGTTCGTCACCCTGCATCCTTTCGACGATGGCAATGGCCGCATCGCGCGCGCCGTCGGCGACCTGTTCCTCGCCCGCGCCGATGGCGCGGGGCAGCGCTTCTACAGCCTGTCGGCGCAGATCCAGCGCGAGCGCAAGGCCTACTACGACATCCTCGAGCGCACGCAGAAGGAGTCGCTCGACGTCACCGCATGGCTGGCCTGGTTCCTCGGCACGCTGGGCCGGGCCACCGCCAGCGCGCAGCTCACGCTCGACGGCGTGCTGGCCAAGGCCCGCTTCTGGCAGCGCTGGGCCGGCACGCCGATGAACGAGCGCCAGGCGAAGCTGCTCAACCGCCTGCTCGACGGTTTCGAGGGCAAGCTCACCAGCAGCAAGTGGGCGGCCATCGCCAAGTGCTCGCCGGACACGGCGCTGCGCGACATCACGCAGTTGCTGGCGCTGGGGGTGCTGAAGAAGTCGGCGGGAGGTGGGCGCAGTACCGGCTATGAGCTGATGGACGCCTGAGCCTCAACGCGCACCCGCGGCCCGTTTCCCGCTCGCCGTGGCCGGCAGCCGCTCGTCGCGCGCGAACATCTGCGCCACCAGCTGCCGCAGCCACACGTTGCCCGGATCCGCATGCTGGCGCTCATGCCAGTGCAGCCGCACCGAGTAGGGCGGGAACGCGATCGGCGATTCGAGCACGCGCAGCTTCTCGCTTTCCGCGAAGGCCTCGCCGAGGCTGCGCGGCACCACCACCAGCAGTTCGGTCTCGGCCACGATGCGCGACACGCCGAGGAAGCTCGGCACGCGCAGCCCGATGCCGGGCTTGATCTTCAGCGCCGCGAGGGTGCGCTCGACGATCGACGGACCGGTGCCCGACATCGTGACGAGGATGTGGTTCTCGGCGAGGAAGGCGCGCTTGTCGATGCGCTTGCGGATGCGCGGATGGCGCTCGGACACCAGGCAGACGAAGCCCTCGTCGAGCAGCGTGCGCTGGAAGAAGCCGGCCTCGAGCTGCGGCATGTAGCCGATCGCGAGCTCGAGCCGGCCTTCCTCCATCAGCCGCGGGCTGTCGCTCGAGATCGTCTCGGCCTCGATGCGCACCGCGGGCGCGATCTGCTTGAGCCGGTTCACCAGCAGCGGCAGCATCACCACCTGGCGGATGTCGGTCATGCCGACGCGGAAGACGCGCGCCGAGGCCTGCGGGTCGAAGGCGATGCGCTCGCTCTGGGTCTGCTCGAGCAGCTCGAGCACCTTGCGGATCGAGGGCAGGATCTCGCTCGCGCGGGCGGTGGGCTGCATGCCCGAGGGCGTACGCGTGAACAGCTTGTCGTCGAAATGCGCGCGCAGCTTGTTCAGCGCGATGCTGGCCGTCGCCTGCGCGATGCCGAGATGCTCCGCGGCGCGCGAGACGCTGCGGGTCTCGTAGACCCGGTCGAACACCGAGAGCCATTCGAGGTCGAGCTTGGACATGGGCGTGTGCGATCGGTCGGAGGACGGAAGGGGCTGGGCGCGGCGCTCGGGCATGCGGCGATGGTTGCCCGCCGCGCGTCCCGCGCCTATTGCAAAACGCAATTCTAGGAATCGGGCCGGTGGTTTGACGCAGGGGCGGGGCAAATCAACACTTGCCCGAACCCTTCGACACACCATGCCCGACATCTTCAAACGACACCTGTTCAAGGCCGCCGCCGCTTCGGTGGCCATGGCCGGCGGCCCGGCCGCCGGCACGACCCGCCACGACAGAACCGCCATCGTCCTCGTGCACGGCGGCTGGCACGGCGCCTGGTGCTACGAGCGCCTGCTGCCGCTGCTCGCGGCCGGCGGCGCCGTGGCCGTGGCGCGCGACCTGCCCGGCCACGGGCTCGGCGCGCGCTTTCCCGCCAGCTACGGCCGGCCCGGCCAGAAGGCCGCCTTGCTCGCCGAGCGGTCGCCGCTCGCGGGCGTCGGCCTGGACGACTACGCCGACAGCGTGATCGCCACCATCGACGCCCTGCGCGCCGCCGGCCATCGGCGCGTGGTGCTCGCGGGCCACAGCATGGGCGGCATCGTGCTCCATGCGGTGGGCGAGCGCGCGAGCGAGAAGATCGCGGCGCTGGTCTACATCGCCGGCAACATGCCCGGGCCCGGCGTGCCGATCGGCGCGTACTTCGGTCTGCCCGAAGCGGCCTCCGCGCGCGTGAACCCCGTGCTGCTCGGCGACCCGGCCACCACGGGCGCGTTCCGCATCGACCCGCTCGCCACCGGTGGCGCCTACCGGGCCGCTTTGCGCGAGGCCTTCTACAACGACGCCACCGAGGCCGACGCCGAGGCGGCGCTGCACCTGCTGTCGCCCGACATGCCGTTCGCACCGATGGCCACGCCGATCGCGCTGGACGCGCGCCGCTGGGGCGCGATCGAGCGCCACTACCTGCTCTGCCTGCGCGACAACGCGGTGCCGCCGTCGCTCGCGCGCCGCTTCATCGCCGATGCCGACGCGTTCGTGCCCGCCCACCGCACGCGCGTGCACGAACTCGACAGCGGGCATTCGCCCTTCCTCACGGCACCGCGGGCGCTGGCGGACCTGCTGCTCGGCATCGCCGCGTCGGCCGCGAGGGAGCACCGCGAATGACGCTCGGTGCCGTGCTCGACGCGATCGAACTGACCACGCCCCAGCCCGCGCTGGCGGCCGATTTCTACGCGCGCGCCCTGCGCTGCCAGACGCAGCCCGCGGGCGGGAACGGGCTGCGCTGCGTGGCGCCGCAGCGCGTGCTGGCGCTGCGCGAGGGCGCGCCCAACCAGCTCGCGCAAAGCCGCTTCCGCTTCGCCGACGAGGCCGCGCTGCGCGCCTATGCCGGGCGCTTCACGGGCCGCGCCTTCGCGCGCTTCGAGGAGACGGGCGCGCCGGGACCACGGCTCCTGCTCGACGATCCCGAGGGCCGGCGGCTGTGCTTCATCGCCGGACCGGCACCGGCCTCGTCGCCCGGCGATCGCGCCGAGGCGCGGCTGCAGCACTACGCGGTGCGCACCCCCGACCCCGAGCGCCTTGCGCGCTTCTATGCCGACGAACTGGGCTTCGTCGTCTCCGATTTCGTGCGCGATGCCGAAGGCGTGCTGCGCGCCGCCTTCCTGCGCACCGACCACGAGCACCATGCGCTCGCGATCTTCCATGCGCCGCAAGTGCGCTTCGACCATTTCTCCTGCGAGACGCGCGATTGGGAGCGGCTGCGCGACTGGGCCGACCACATGGCGGGCGAGCGCATCGCGCTGGTCTGGGGCGTGGGTCGGCACGGGCCGGGCAACGACACCTTCTTCATGGTGGCCGATCCCGACGGCAACCTGGCCGAGATCTCCTGCGACCTCGAGTCCTGCCCCGAGGACCGCGAGCCCGGCCTCTGGCCGCACCACCCGAGCACGCTGAACCGCTGGGGCATGGCGATCATGCGGAGCTGAGCGGCGTGCGGACTTCCAGCGATTCCCCAACCCTGCGCGCCGACGTGCTGATCGTCGGCGCCGGCCCCGTGGGCCTGATGCTCGCGAACCTGCTGGCCGGCCATGGCGTGCGCACGCTCGTGATCGAGCGCAACCAGGCCACCGTGCGCGAGCCGCGCGCCGTGACGCTCGACGACGAGAGCCTGCGCACGCTGCAGTCGGCCGGCCTTGCCGACGCGGTGGTGCGCGACCTGGTGCTCGGCTATGGCGTGCAGTACTTCTCCTGGCGCGGCAAGCCCTTCGCGAGCATCCAGCCGACGCGCCAGGAGTACGGTTACCCGAAGCGCAATGCCTTCAACCAGCCGCGGCTGGAGCGCACGCTGTGCGAGGGCCTCGCGCGCTTCGCGGACGACGCGCGCGTGCTGTTCGGCCACGCGCTCGAGTCCTTCGATGACGAGGGCGACGGCGGCGGCGTGCGCTGCCGGGTGCGCGGCCCCGCGGGCGAGCTGCGCGTCGAGGCGCGCTGGCTGGTCGGCTGCGACGGCGCGCGCAGCCGCGTGCGCGAGCTCTGCGGCATCCGGCTGCAGGGCGACACCCATGCCGAGCGCTGGCTCATCGTCGACCTGGCCGAGCGCACCAGCAGCCTGCGCCATACCCAGACCTTCTGCGATCCGCTGCGCCCCGCGATCCGGCTGCCCGGACCGCACGGCACGCTGCGCTACGAATTCATGCTGCATCCGGGCGAGGACGATGCCTTCGCGCTCGACGAAGCGCGTTTTCGCGGCTGGATGGCCGCGCGCCATCCCGAAGACCGCGCGCTGCCGCTGGTGCGCAAGGCGGTCTATACCTTCCATGCGCGCGTGGCCGAACGCTGGCGCCACGGCCGTGTGCTGCTGGCCGGCGATGCCGCGCACCTCACGCCGCCGTTCGCGGGCCAGGGCCTCAATAGCGGGCTGCGCGATGCCGCCAACCTCGCATGGAAGCTCGCGGCCGTCACGCGCTGGGGCCTGCCCGAGGAACTGGTCGACAGCTACGAGACCGAGCGCCGCCCGCATGCGCAGGCGCTGATTCGCATGGCACTGCGCATCGGCGCCTTCATGCAGCCCAAGAGCCGCGCGGGTGCGGCCGCGATGCAGACGCTGCTGCGTGTCGCCTGCCTGATGCCGCCGCTGCGCGACTACGTGCTGCAGCTGCGCTTCAAGCCCAGGCCGCGGTTGTGCGACGGCTGGTTCGAACTGCACCAGCCGCTCGACCGGCCGGCCTGCCGTCCCGAGCTGCTGCCGCAGCCGATGGTCGATCTGCCCGACCGCTCGCTGTGCCGGCTCGACGACCTGCTCGGCACCGGCTTCGCGGTGATCGGCTGGGATTCGCCGGCCTTCCGCGCCCGCGCCCGCTCGCTGGCACCGCCCGGCGTGCCATTGCGCGTGGTCGCGCTGCGCCGCGCGCGCGAGGATTTCCTGTCGTTCGCGGCGAACGCCGAACTGGCGCAGACGCGCGACGGCAGCGGCGCGCTCGATGGCTTCCTCGACGCGCTGCAGGCCGAGGCCCTGGTGCTGCGGCCCGACCGCTACTGGTCGCGCGTGGTGCCCATCGGCGAACTCGGCGCGGCATCGGCACGGGCACCCCTTTTCCTGAGCTCCATCGAAAGCACTCCATGAAATTCTTCAGCTACAGCATCGAAGGCCGTGCCTCCTACGGCCTCGAGGTTCCCGGCGGCCTGCTCGACCTCGGCCGCCGCTTCGCGCCCGAATGGCCCACGCTCAAGGCCTTGATCGCGGCCGATGCGCTCGCGCGCGCCGCCGCCCTGCGTGCGGAGGCGCCCGACCTGCGCTTCGACCAGGTCGCGCTGCTGCCGGTGCTGCCCGATCCGGGCACCATCGTCTGCATCGGCCTCAACTACGAGGAACACCGCGCCGAGACCGCGCGTCCGGTCGCGCCGCATCCGACGGTGTTCCTGCGCATCGCCGAATCGCTGCAGGCGCACGGCGCGCCGCTCGTCATTCCGCGCGAGTCCTCGCAGTTCGACTACGAGGGCGAGCTCGCGCTGGTCATCGGCAAGGCCGGCCGCCGCATCGCCGAGCACGAGGCCTGGGCACACGTCGCCGGCGTGAGCTGCTTCAACGACGCCAGCGTGCGCGACTGGCAGAACCACACGCACCAGTTCGGCCCCGGCAAGAACTTCCCGCATACCGGCGCCTTCGGCCCTGCGCTGGTGACGCTCGACGAGCTGCCGGCCGACCGCGTCGTTTCCGTCGAGACGCGCGTGAACGGCCGCGCGCTGCAGCAGTCGTCCACCGACCGGATGATCTTCCCGGTGCCGCGGCTGCTGGCTTACGTGTCGACCTTCATGACGCTGCAGCCCGGCGACGTGGTCGTCACGGGCACGCCGGGCGGCGTGGGTGCGAAGCGCCAACCGCCGCTGTGGCTGGCCGAAGGCGACGAGGTGGAAGTTGAGATCGGCCATGTCGGCGTGCTGCGCAACCGCTGCGTGAAGGAGGCGGCATGAAGGAGCCGCGGCGCATCGAATCGGTGCCGGGCCGGCCGTCCCGGCGCGTGCTCGAGGCCGACCTCTGCGTGGTCGGCGCCGGCGCCGCCGGTGTCTCGGCGGCGGTGGAGGCGGGCCGGCTCGGCTTGCGCGTGGTGCTGGTGGACAGCCTCGCGCAGATCGGCGGGCAGTCGGTCAACGGCTTGATCGGCACGCTCTGCGGTTTCTTCTCGATGGGCGATGCACCCTACCAGCTGAGCTACGGCTTCGCGGGCGACGTGCTGGCGGACCTGCGGGCGGCCGGCGCGCTCGCATGGCGCCCGGGCCGGCGCAGCTTCGTGGGGCTGTACGACGAGCACGAGCTCGCCGGCAGCTATGCCAGGCACCTGCGCGCCGCGGGCGTGGAGGTGGTGCTCGGCGCGGTGCTGGCCGAGGCGCAGCGCGAAGGCGATCGGCTGCGGCGCATCGATGCCTGGACCCGCCATGGGCCGCTGTCGGTGACGGCGCGCTGCTTCGTCGATGCCAGCGGCGATGCCGCGCTCGGCGCGCTGGCCGGTGCCACCTTGCAGCAGGCCGAGCTGCCCGTGTATGGCACCTGTATGTTCTCGATCGTCGGACTGGGCCGGCCCGTGCCCTCGCGCGCCGCCGTGATCGAGCGCCTCGAGCAGGCCGCGCCGCGCTACGGGCTCGCGCGGCGCGACGGCTTCGTCTTCGAGTTTCCGGGCCGCGATCTGTGCCTGGTGAACCTCACGCATTTCCAGACCCCGCTCGATGCCGTGGCGATGTCGCGCGTGGCGCTCGAGGCGCGCAGCGAGATCGACCGCGTCATGGCCTTCCTGCGCGGCGAGTTCCCGCAGGCCTTCGGCGGCGCGCGCATCCAGTCGGTGGGCCAGCCCGGCGTGCGGCAGACGCGCGGCATCGCGGCGCTGCGCACGCTGTCGACCGCGCAGGTGCGCAGCGGCGAACGGTTGCCCGACGCCATCGGCCGCTGCGCCTGGCCGATCGAGTTCCATGGCCGCGAGGAGGGCGTGCACTGGGAGACCTTCGGCGACGAGCACATCACCTGGATCCCGCTGGGCGCCATGGTCGCGCGCGATCTGCGCAACCTGGTCGCGGCCGGCCGCTGCGTCGATGCCGAGCCCTTCGCGCTCGGCGCGATCCGCGTGATCGGGCCCTGCATGGCGATGGGCGCCGCGGCCGCGGCGGCCGCCTTCCTCGGCGGCGACGACCTGCACGCGCTCGACGTGGCGAAGGTGCAGGCCCTGGTGGCGGACAACCTCGAGCGCCGCGACCCCGGCCCCACCGCCTGAAGCGGCGTCGGGCCGCCCCGCTTCAATTGCCCGCCGCCGGCACGTTCACGAAGCGCTCCACGTCGGGCAGCTTCGCGAGCATGCCGTTGTCGCGCATCAGCTCGGCCGTCTTGCGGATCTGCGCCACCTCGATCTGCGTGGGCATCGGCGGCAGGTTGATCTGCTGCAGCACCGGCACCGGCAGCTTCGTGAAGTCCGAGACCACCTGCAGCGCCTCGGGCGAACGCAGGTTGGCGTTGTACCAGTCGATGCCGCGGCGCAGCGCGCGCGTGAACTTGCGCAGGTTCTCGGGATGCTGCGCGGCGTACTTGCCGGTGGTCAGGTACTGGCCCGCGTCGGCGCCGGGCTGCACCTCGTTGAAGGGCGAGCCCACCACGGCCAGTTCGGCATGGCGCGCCGCGGCGCTCTTGAAGGGCTCGACCATGAAGGCCGCGTCGACGTTGCGCCGGCGCACCGCGTCCTCCATCTGCGGGAACGGCACCTCGCGGAAATTCACCTTCGCGGGATCGCCGCCGCGCGCCTTGACCCAGGCACGGGCATAGAGCCACACGATGCTGTTGCGGTTGTTGACGCCGATCGACTTGCCCTCGAGGTCGGCGCCGCTCCTGAACGTTTCGCCCTTGCGGCCCACCATCTCGGTGGTGGGAGCCTGCGGCTGCATCTTGGCGCCCGGCGCGATCGCCTGCACGTCCAGCCCCTGGTGGAAGGCCAGCAGGCCCGACACCGTGTTGCTCTGCGCGATGTCGTAGGCCCCGCCCACCAGGCCGGGAATGCCGACGGCGCCGCCGGCCGAGGTGCTGGTGTCGACCTCCAGTCCTTCCTGCGCGAAGTAGCCCTGCCGGATCGCGACGATCACGGGAACGCAGTCGATGATGGTCTGCACGTTGACGCGGACCTTGGCGAGTTCGGCCGCCTGCGAGGCGCCGCCGCAGAGCGACGCGCAGGCGAAAGCCAATGCGGTGAAAGCATTCTTCATGGGGATCTCCGGAGTGAGGGAAAGAGGAAGCGCGTTTCAGGCGCGGCCGTGCCAGGGCAGCGCGGTCTTCTCGAGGCGCAGGATCGCGCGGTTGAGCGCATAGCCCGCGAGCGACAGGCACAGCACGGCCGCGTACATGGGCGCGGGCTGCATCGCGTACTGGGCCTGCACGATGAAGTAGCCGATGCCGCTGGCGCCGGCGACCATCTCCGCGATGATCGCCACCACCAGCGCGATGCCCAGGCTGGTGCGCAGCCCCGCGAAGATCGCGGGCAGCGCGCCGGGCAGCACCAGCTTGCGCAGCGTGGCGGCGCGCGACAGGCGCAGGGTGCGCGCCGTCTGCCGCAGCACCGGGCTGCCGTCGCGCACCCCGGCCACCGTGTTGATCAGCACCGGAAAGAAGCTGCTGAAGGCGACGATGAAGATCTTGAGCGCATCGCCCACGCCGAGGAACAGGATCAGCGGCGGCACGATCGCGGAGATCGGGATCGGCCGCAGGGTTTCGACCAGCGGGCTGACGATGCGCATCAGCAGCGGCGACAGGCCCAACAGCAGGCCCAGCGCGATGCCCGCCGCGCTGCCGGCTGCATAGCCGACCAGCATGTAGCCCAGGGTATTGCCCAGCAGCGCGGGCAGCTCGCCGGACCACAGACCGTCGCGCAGCGCGGCCAGCACCGCGGTGAATGGCGGCCAGTTGAGGCTGTCGACCCAGCCGAGGCGGGCCGAGGCCTCCCACAGCGCCAGCAGCGCGGTCACCAGCGCGATGCCGGAGGCGGTGCGCGCGAGGCGCGGCAGCGCGCGCGAGGAAGAAGAGACGTGCGACGCGGTCATGGCGGCCTCAGGACAGGTGGGCGCGCCATGGCAGCGCGCGGCGTTCGGCCCATTCGAAGGCGCCGTTGAGCAGCAGGCCCAGCAGCGCCAGCACCACCAGCCAGGCGTACATCTTCTGGATCTGGAACGCGCGCTGCATGTCGAGGATCAGGAAGCCGACGCCGTTCTCGCCGGCCAGCATCTCGGCCACCACCACCAGGGTCAGCGCGAGGCCGAGGCTCACGCGCATGCCGGTGGCCACCATCGGCAGCGCGGCCGGCAGCACCACCCGCAGCACCGTCGCCCGGCGCGACAGCCGCAGCGTGCGCGCGGTGTCCAGCAGCACCGGGTCGACCCCGCGCACGCCCTGCACGGTGTTGATGAGCACCGGAAAGAACGCGGCCAGCACCACGATGAACAGCATGGTCTGCAGGCCGATGCCGAGGAACAGGAACAGCGGCGGGATCAGCGCGGGCTTCGGAATCGGCCGCACCAGTTCCACCAGCGGTTCCATCAGCGCATGCACGGCCTCGCTGCGGCCCATCGCGACACCGAGCGCGATGCCGCAGGCGCAGGCGATGAGGTAGCCGGTGGCCATCAGCGCCAGCGTGCGCGCGATCGGCGGGGCCAGCGCGTCGTCGCGCACCACGTCCACGAGCGTCGCCAGCACCACCGACGGTGCCGGCAGCAGCGCCGGGTTCAGCGTGCCGCCGCGGCCCAGCAGTTCCCAGGCCGCGAGCACGCCCGCGACGGCGAGCGTGCCGGGCAGCCAGCGTTCGAGAAGGCGTGCGCGGCTCATGGCCGCGGCTCCCGTCCGAGCAGCCGTTCCATCAGCGCGTGCCGCAGTTCGAGGAAGCGCGGCAGCTCGCGCGTCTCGATGGCGTCGCGCGGATGGGGGATGCGGGTCTCGACGATCTCCTCGACCACCGTCGGCCGCTTCGAGAGGATCGCGATGCGGTCGGCCAGGAACACGGCCTCGTCGACGTCGTGCGTGACCAGCACCACCGTCAGCCCGCGCTGGCGCCGCAGCTCGAGCACCAGCGCCTGCAGTTCGACCCGGGTCAGCGCATCGACCGCGCTGAAGGGCTCGTCGAGCAGCAGCACGCGGGGCTCGGCGGCGAGCGCGCGCGCGATCGCCACGCGCTGCTGCATGCCGCCCGAGAGCTGCCAGGGATAGTGCTTCTCGAAGCCCGCGAGGCCGACCAGGCCCAGGTACTCGGATGCACGCGCATGGACCTGCTGGCGGGTGAGGCGGCGGTCGGCCTCGAAGGCCAGCGCCACGTTGCCCGCGACGCTGCGCCAGGGCAGCAGCGACTTGGTGTACTGCTGGAACAGGTAGACCATGCCCTCGGGTGGCTCGGTCACCGGCCGGCCGCGAAACAGCACCTCGCCCGCGCTCGGCGCCAGCAGGCCCGCGACGATCTGCAGCAGCGTCGACTTGCCGCAACCCGAGGGGCCGAGGATCGCGAGGAACTCGCCCGCGCGCACCTCGAGCTCGATGTCGCGCAGCGCGGTCAGCGCGGCGTCGCCGCTGCCGAAGCGCCGCGCCACATGGGCGAGACGGATGCCGTCGGCGTCCGGCGCGGCGGAGATGGAATGCGTGGGCGGCGGCGCGGTGCCGGTGGTCCGCACCGCGCTGAGCTGGAAGTTCTTCATGGCAGGGCCTGTGGTTCGAGGGTGTGCACGGCGCTGCCCGGCATGGCACCGGGCGCGTCCTGTTCTGGGGGGTGTTGCAGCGCCTGCTGCAGCGTCTGGGCCAGCGCGAGCAGGCGCGCGTCGCTGCCGTGCGGCGCATCGAAGGCGATGCCCACCGGCAGGCCCTCGCGCGTGAAGCCCGCGGGCAGCACCACGCTGGGCAGTGCCGCGATGCTGGCGGGCGAGACGTTCTGGCCGAAGGCTTCGCGTGCCGTCATCAGTCCGCCCGCGGCCAGCGGCACGGCGGGTGCCGGCGAACGTCGCGCTTCGGGCGCGCTGGCCAGCGGTGCCGCCACGCGCGCCACCGGATGCACGAGCGCGAGCACCGCGTGCTGCGCGAAGTAGCGCTGCAGCGCGCCGCCGAGCGCCATGCGCCGCCGCAGCGCGGCCCGGTAGCCGTCGCGCGCGGCCGGGCTGTTCACGGCCCGTTGCGCGGCATGCAGCGCCTCGTGCAGGTCGGCACCGGCCTCGGCCATCAGCCGGTCCATCGAGACGCCGCCGGTGCGCGCCGCCAGCCAGTCGGGCAGGGCGCGCGCCGACTCGTGACCGATCAGCGTGGGCGCGATGCCGTCGGCGAGCGCGTGCAGGTCCGGCACATCGGCCTCGACCCAGCACACGCCGTGCGCGGCGAGCCGGCGCCGCGCGCTCTCGAACGCGCGCTCGACCTCGGGCTCGAGCCGCGACAGGTAGTAGCGCGGCGAGAGCGCGAGGCGCACGCCCGCGAGGCCGCGCGGCGGCGCCTGCGGCGGCTGGCCCGACATCACGGCGTCGAGCAGCGCCAGGTCGGCCGCGCTGCGCGCGATCGGACCCACCGTGTCGAGCGTGTGCGACAGCGGCACCACGCCCTCGGTGGGATAGCGCCCGACCGAAGGACGGAAGCCCGCCACCCCGCACAGCGCCGCGGGAATTCGGATCGAGCCGTTGGTGTCGCTGCCGATGGCCGCGGGCACCATGAATGCGGCGACCGCCGCGGCGCTGCCGCCGCTGCTGCCGCCGGCGATGCGCTGCGGCGCGTGCGGATTGCCGACCCGGCCGAAGTGCGGGTTGTCGCTGGTCCAGCCCATCGCGAGCTCGTGCATGGTGTTCTTGCCGAGCAGCAGCGCGCCTTCGGCATAAAGCCGTTCCGCCACGCCCGCGTCGCGCGCACCGGCCGTGGCGTGCGCGCCCGCCAGCGCCGCGGTGCCGGCCGTGGTGGGCAGCCGCTCGCTCGCGATGTTGTCCTTGAGCGCCAGCGGAATGCCGTGCAGCTGGCCCAGCGGCTGGCCGGCGGCGCGCGCCAGGTCCGCCTCGCGCGCAGCGGCGAGCACGGCCTGGTCGTCGATGGCGCTGAAGGCGTTGAGCCCGGCGCCCGCATGGCAGCGCGCCAGCAGCGCCGCCGCGTAGTCCTCGGCGCGCAGCGCGCCGTCGCGCAGCAGCGAGGCCGCCTGCACCAGCGTGAGCTCGTGCGGCGCCCCGGGTGGAGCGTCGGATGCTTTCATCGCGCCGTCCCTCGGTGCCTCAGGCACCCCAGATCACCGCGCCGTTGGCGTCGACCCCGATCTCGCGCGGACCGCCCGAGGAAGCGCCGCCGGTGGTGGCGCTCTGCGCCACGCCCTGGATCGCGATCGCGCGCGCGGGCTTGCCGGCGGTGCCGGCCAGGCGCTTGCGCTTGAGGGTCTGGTTCGGTTCCGAGTGGTAGTAGCGCTCCACCGCGTCGAGGTCGGGGAACTCGATCACGATCAGCCGCTTGGGATGCCAGTCGCCCTCGATCGGGCGGTAGTCGTTGCCGCGCACGAGAAAACGGCCGCCGGCGGCCACCACGTGTTCGGTGACCTCGCGTTCGTACTCGGCCAGGCTGGGGCCGTCCTCGACGTCGAGTTCGATCACGAAATAGGCGGTCATGCGGGGTTCCTTGAATCTGTATGCGGCGCTGCCGCGGGGGTGTGAGTCAAGTGTCAGCGTCGTGAAAAGCAGCGTCAAACCGCCGCGGCGATACGGCGAATAGGGAAACGCAATAGGCGAAACGCGTGCGGTGCGGCATCCGCGCGACACGCCATGCAACAGGCAACCCAAGCCCGCGCGCTGCGGCTATCCTCCGCCGCGCGAAAGAACAACACTGGAGGAGATGAAATGACGATGACCGGTATTCGGAGGTGGGGACTTGCGAGCGTGGTGGTGCTGAGCGGCTGGCTGGCCGGTTGTGCATCGATCACCCATGGCACGGAACAGACCGTGAAGCTGGAAACCCGGACGGAGGCGGGCGAGGTCGTGACCCAGGCGGACTGCCAGATGTCCAACGACAAGGGCACGGCCAGCGCGCCTTCGGGCGTCGAGACCAAGGTCCGCCGCTCGGGCGGCAATCTGATGGTGCGTTGCACGCACCCGAACCATCCGGCCGCCGTGGGGCAGGCCATCTCGCGTGCCAACGTGGGCATGGTGGGCAACATCATGATCGGCGGGCTGATCGGCGTGGCGGTGGACGCGGGCACCGGCGGCGGCTTCAGCTATCCGAACTGGATGCAGCTGGTGTTCGGCCAGGAACGGCTGTTCGACCGCATCGAGAACCGCGGCGACGGTCCGACCCCCGGCACCTTCGTGCGGGCGGCGCAGGACCCGCCGACCGGGCAGCCCGTTGCCGCGGCACCGCCATTGCAGGCGGCGCCGCTCGCGGCGGCAGCGCCGGCGACGAGTCCGCCGCGCGTCGCGGCGGCACCCGTGCGACCGGCGCCGATCCAGTCCGCGCCGCCTCCTGCGGTGATGGAACCTGCTTCGCCACTCAATATCGCGCGCGCGGAAGATTTCGCGCGGCAGCGCAGCTGCCATGCGGCGCCGCAGGCCAGCTTCGTGGGGCGCGGCACCAACGACGAGACCTTCACCGTTGCCTGCGACAACGGCTATGCCTTGCTCGTCATGTGCGTTGCCGGCGGCTGTCAGGAAATCCGCTAGCGCGGGCCGGCGAACGCGTTCCGACGCTACGCGGAGCGCGCCGACGCCGGCACCCGCGCCCCCCCATCCGCCACCAGCGCCGCACCCGTCACGAACGACGCCTCGTCGCTCGCGAGGAACAGGCACGCGGCCGCCATCTCCTCGGCCGAGGCCATGCGCCCGAGCGCGATGCGCGCCACGGTCCGTGCATGCGCGGCTTCCTCGGAGATGCCGTGCTCGGCCGCGAGGTCGCGCATCTCCTGCCGGCTCATCGGCGTGTCGACCCAGCCGGGGCACAGCGCGTTGACGCGCACGCCGCGCGGCCCGTAGGCCTGCGCGGCCGAGCGCGTGAGCGCGACCACGCCGGCCTTGCTGGCGGCGTAGCTCGCCATGCCGGCGCCGGCATTGAAGGCCGCCACCGAGGCGATGTTGACGATCGCGCCGCCGCCTTGCGCGACCATGGCCGGCAGCACCGCGCGCTGGCAGCGCATGGTGCCGCCAAGGTTGACCTCGTGCAGCCGCCGCCAGTCCTCGTCGTCGATGTCGGCCGCGTCGTCGTTGCGCACGATGCCGGCGCAGTTCACGAGCACGTCGATGCGACCGAAGGCCGAGATCACCGCGGCCACGGCCGCGCGCACGGCGGCGTCGTCGGTCACGTCGCAGTCGAGCGCGGGGCCGTCGCCCACCGGCTGCGGCCGCGGCCAGCCGGCGACGGCGACGCGCGCGCCCTCGCTCGCGAAGCGCGCGGCCACCGCCGCGCCGATGCCGCTCGCGGCGCCGACGACGAGGCAGGCCTTGCCTTGCAAGCTTCCGCTGCTCATGCCTGCTCCGCGAAGAAGGGACTCTCGGGCAGGGTCGAGCCGCCGTCGACCACGAGGGTCTGCCCGGTGATATAGCGCGCGGCGGGGCTCGCCAGGAAGCGCATCGCCAGGGCGATGTCCTCGGGCCGGCCCAGCTCGCCGATCGGGATGTGGCGTGCGATGCGCGCGGCCTTCGCGGGATCGGACAGCAGCGAGCCGCCCTGCTTGGCGATGTAGCCGGGCTCGACGCCGTTGACGGTGATGCCCTCGCGCGCGTACTCGAGCGCCGCGCTGCGGATGAAGCCGTTGACGCCGGCCTTGCTCGCCGCGTAGTGGGCGCTGCCGGGCATGGCGACGCGCGGGCCGGTCACGGAGGAGGTGACGAGCAGCCGGCCGCCGCCGCGCGCGCGCAGGTGCGGCACCGCCGCCTGCGCGAGCCAGAAGCAGGCCTTGAGGTTCACGGCCAGCGTGCGTTCGAGCTGTTCGTCGCTCATGGCATCGATCGCAGCCCAGGGATTGACGGCGGCGTTGTGGACCACGATGTCGAGCGCGCCGAACACGCGCACCGTCTCGGCCACCGCGCGCTCGGCTTCGTCGCGCCGGCCGATGTCGCAAGCCAGCGCCTGCACGTCGAAGCCGCGCGCGCGCAACTCGCTCGCCACGGCATCGCCGGCGCTGCCGGTGCGGTTGGCGATCAGCACCGAGGCACCGGCCTCGGCGAAGGCCTGCGCGATCGCGGCGCCGATGCCGCGCCCGCCGCCGGTGACCAGCGCGACCTTGCCGTGCAGCCCGAAGGGATCGCCGGCACTCATGCGCTGCACTCCCGCGCGAAATCGGCGAAGGCCGCGTCGTGTTCGTCGACCTCGCATTCGGTGGTGCCGGGGCAGCACAGCATCATGTTGTGGAAGGGCGTGATCAGCACGCCGCGGTTCATCATGTAGAGGTGCAGCAGCGCCTCGAGCTCGCCGTCGCGCGTGCGCCGCACGTCGGCGGCGTTGCGCGGCGCGTGGGGGCTAAACAGGGTCTCGACGCGCGCGCCGACCTGGGTCGCGTGCCAGGGCAGGCCGGCCCTGGCGATGCTCGCGTTCACGCCATCGGCCAGCCGCTCGGCGAGCGCGAGCATGCGCTCGAAGGCCTCGGGCGTCAGCACCTGCGACAGCACCGCGCGCATCACGGCCACGGTGAGCGCATTGCCGGCCAGCGTGCCGCCGAAGCCGGCATGCGCCGACTGGCGCTTGGTGGGATGCAGCTTGGGCAGCACCTGCCACACGCGCTCGGCGGTCTCGGCACTGAGGCCGAAGGCCGCGGCGGGAATGCCGCCGGCGATGGCCTTGCCGATCACGAACATGTCGGGCGCGAGGCCGTGCGCGCGCGTGTAGCCGCCGGGGCCACTCGAGATGGTGTGGGTCTCGTCGATGACCAGCAGGGTGCCGGTCTCGCGCGTGAGGCGGCGCAGCGCATCGTGGAAGCCGGGCGCGGGCGCGATCATGCCGTAGTTGGTCATGGCCGGCTCGGCCAGCACGCAGGCCACGTCGCCCGCGCGCAGCGCGCGTTCGAGCGCGGGCAGGTCGTTGAACTCGACCACGGCCGAGAGGCGGTCGTGCGGGAAGCCGTTGGGATGGATGTCGTTGCGCATCGCGACGGCGCCATCGCGCAGCTCGACGTGCGCCTCTTCCACCGAGCCGTGGTAGCAGCCCGAGAACACCAGCACGCGCGGCCGGCCCGTGACCATGCGCGCGAGCCGGATGCAGGCGCGGTTGGCGTCCGAGGCCGAGGTCGTGAGGTTCCAGTAGGGCAGGCCGAAGCGGCGCGCGAGTTCCTCGCCGACCCAGGCCGCGTCGTCGGTGGGCAGCATCAGCGAGCTGCCGATGCGCGCCTGCCGCGCCAGTGCCTCGACCACGGCCGGGTGGCCGTGGCCGCACATGCCGCCGGTGTCGCCGAGGCAGAAGTCGGCATAGCCGTGGCCGTCGACGTCGACGAAGCGCGCGCCGTAGGGCAGCTTCGCGTCCTGCACGTAGAGCGGCCAGCCGCCGATCCAGCGGCGCATCCAGTGCGAGGGCGCGCCGTAGAGCCAGGCCTGCTGGCCCTGCGCGAAGAGTTCGCCGGATCGCGCATGGGTGCGCGCGTAGCGCTCCTGCTCGGCGCGCATCAGGGCCTGCACGCGCTCGCGCGGCACGGTGGGTTCGAAGGTCGGGATCATGGTCGTTGCGAAGAGGAAGAGGGAATGCCCAGCAGCGCGAGGGCCCGCGCATAGCTCGCGGCGGGCTGCATCACGTCGAAGTGCACGCAGCGCAGGCCCACGCGCTCGGCGCCGGCGATGTTGCGCAGCTGGTCGTCGACGAACACGCAGGCCTCGGCCGGCAGGCCGAGTTCGTCGAGGCACTGCCGGTAGGCGCGCGCATCGGGCTTGAGGATGCCGGTGTGGGTGGCGTCGACCACCACGTCGAAGGCCGCCATGAAGGGCAGGCGGCGGCGGAAGTCGGCGCCGTAGAACAGGTCGAGCTCGTTCGAGAGGATCGCGAGCCGGCAGCCCGCGCGGCGCGCGGCCTCGATCGCGGCCAGCGCCTCGGGCCGGATCGCGGCTTCGGGATCGGTGCCGCGCGCGCGTTGCACGAAGGTCTCCATCGCCTCCCAGCGCTCGCCCACCAGCGCGCCGACCTCGCGGGTGCGCGCCATCCAGTAGTCGCGCTCCGAGAGCTTGTCGGCCTGCATGTTGCGCCACAGCGGATCGCTCGCGAGGTCGAAGGGGCCGCGCCAGGTCAGCGTGCCGCGCGGCAGCGCGAGCGCTTCCTCGGTCAGCGCATGGGTCTCGAACAGCGTGCGGCTGATGACGCCGCCGAAGTCGAGCACCAGGGCTTGCGTTGTGCTCATGCCGGCCTCCCCGCGGGCACGGTGCCGTCGGCGACCCAGGCATCGAACACCTGCAGCGCGGCCTCGCAGAAGGCGGCGTCGTTGATGTGCGCGTCGAGCTCGATCAGGCGCGTGGCGCCGACGCTGTCGCGCAGCGCGGCGGTGAAGGCGGCCAGGCCCTCGGGATCGTGCAGCGGCTCGCCGGGCCGGTCCCAGCCCTCGATGCCCTGCAGCGGCAGCAGCACGCAGGTGGCGCCTTCCGCGCGGGCCAGGCGACTCGCGATCTCGGCCGCCACGCCGCGCCGGAATTCGGGCGCGCTGAGCGCCGAGGCCAGCAGCCGGTTGTGCGTGTGGGCCGGCCGGCCTTCGAGGCCTTGGGGTGTGGGCTGCCAGGCCGGGAAGTCGAGCATGTCGATGGCGCCCGGCGCCACGATCTGCGGCGTGCCGGCGCGGCCGGCGCCCAGCAGCCGGTCGGGCCCCGCGGTCACGCAGGAGCCGCCGAGCTGGTTCGCCAGTTCCTGCAGGCTGAAGTCCATGACGGCGCAGAAGCGGCCCTCGGCGGCCAGCGCCTCGAAGGCACGACCGCCCATGCCGGTGGTGTGGAACACCGCGACCTCGTAGCCGCGCGCCTCGAGCGCGGGCTTGAGCGTCTTCATGTAGGTCAGCGCGCTCGAGCCCAGCGAGGTCATGCCGACCAGCGGCCGCTCGAAGGCCGGCGCGCGCGCCTGGCGGCAGGCGCCGAGCACCGCGCCCGCGGCCTGGCTCAGCGCCGAGCGGCACAGGCTGTTGAGGCCATAGAGGCCGCCGGCCCACAGCACCATGATCAGGTCGGGCGGAATGCGTTCGGGCGGCAGCAGGTGCGAGTAGGCGATGGTCGAGACCACCACCTTCGGCACGCCCAGCGGCAGCGCCTGCGCCACCTCGAGCGCGAGGTCGGTGCCCATGGTGCCGCCGAGCGCCAGCAGGCCGTCGATGCGGCCCTCGGCATGCCAGCGCGCGGCCAGCTTCGCGGCGCCGCGCGCCATCAGGGTCATGGCGCTGTTCTCGTCGCCGCTGGCCGCCACCTCGGCCACGCTGCGGCCGGCGGCCGCGGCCACTTCGGCATTGGTGATCTCGGGCACGAAGGGCGCGCCGTCGAGCACGCCCACGTCCATCACGGCCACTCGGCCGCCGCCGGCCTCGATGCATTCGCGCATGAACAGCAGCTCGGCGCTCTTGGTGTCGGCGGTGCCGATCAGCAGAACGGTCGGCACCTTGCTCACAGCGTGGCTTCCACGTCGGCGAAGGCGCCCTCGAGCGCATCGACCATGTAGTCGACCTCCTCGCGCGTGATGACGAGCGGTGGCGACAGGATCAGGTTCGGGCCCGAGATGCGCACCATCAGCCCGCGCCGGTAGGCCGCCTGCGCCACCTTCGCGGCGATCGGGTTGCCGCGCGGCAGCGTCGTGCGCGTGGCCTTGTCGGCCACCATCTCGATGCCGAGCATCAGGCCCATGCCGCGCACGTCGCCGACGAAGCTGAAGCGGTCGACGAAGGGCCGCACGCGCGCCTGGAGATGCGCGCCCACGCGCGCCGCGTTGCCGGGCACGTCGAGCGCCTCGATCTGGTCGAGCGTGGCGAGCGCCGCCGCCGCCGCCACCGGATGCGCGCTGTAGGTGTAGCCATGGCCCACCGCGGCCTGGCCCGTGGTGTCGTCGAGGAAGACCTCGGCCACCTTGGTGCCGATGGCGGTGGCGCCCAGCGGCACGTAGCCCGAGGAGATGCCCTTGGCCAGGCACCAGAGGTCGGCCTTGACGTTCCACAGCCGCGTGCCGAACAGCGCGCCGCCGCGGCCGAAGCCGGTGACGACCTCGTCGGCGATCAGCAGCACGCCGTACTTGTCGCAGATCTCGCGCACGCGCGGCCAGTAGTTGGGCGGCGGCACGATCACGCCGCCGGCGCCCTGGATCGGCTCGGCGATGAAGGCGGCCACGGTGTCGGGCCCCTGGAACTGGATCTCGCGCTCGAGCAAGGTGGCGCAGATCTCGCCGAGCTCCTCGGGGTCCTGCGTGTAGGGATTGCGGTAGAGCCACGGCGTGTCGACGTGGAAGCAGCCGGGCAGCAGGGGCTCGTAGGCGCGGCGGAAGTTGAGGTTGCCGTTCACGCTCATGCCGCCGAAGTGCACGCCGTGGTAGCCCTGGCGCAGCGCGATGAACTTGTGGCGGTCGGCCTGGCCCCGCAGCTTCCAGTACTGGCGCGCGAGCTTGAGTGCGCCCTCCACCGCGTCGGAGCCGCCGTTGCTGAAGAACACCGCGGCCACGCCGTCGGGTTCCATCGTCTGCACGATGCGCTTCGACAGCTCGATCGCGCGCGGATGCGTGGTGCCGCGGAACACGTTGTAGAACGGCAGTTCGTCGAGCTGCGCCACGATCGCGTCGCGCACCGCCCGGTTGCTGTGGCCCAGGTTCGCGGCCCACAGGCCGCCGACGCCGTCGAGCATCTTGTGGCCGTCCACGTCCCAGATCCAGCAGCCCTGGCCGCGCGCGACGATGTCGGGCTTGCTCTTCTGCATGGCCTGCGGATGGGCCATGGGGTGCCACAGGTAGCGGGCGTTGTCTTGCTTGAGCGCGTCGATGTCTGTCGTTGTCATGCGGGGACTCCCACGGTGATGGTCTTGAGTTCGGTGTAGTGCAGCAGGCCCTCGGCGCCCATCTCCTGGCCGATGCCGCTCTGCTTCCAGCCGCCGAAGGGCATCTCGGGCTGCGAGACGCCGAAGTGATTGATGCCGACCATGCCGGCCTCGAGCGCTTCGCCCAGGCGGTGCGCGGTCTGCAGGTCGCGCGTGAAGGCATAGGCGCCGAGGCCGTAGGGCAGGGCGTTGGCCGCGGCGATCGCTTCGTCGAGCGTGTCGTAGGGCTGCAGCACCGCGATCGGGCCGAAGGGTTCCTGGCGCATCACGCGGCTGTCGTCGGGCGCATCGGCGATCACCGTGGGCTCGAAGAAGTAGCCGGGCCGCGCGATGCGCCGGCCGCCGCACAGCAGCCGCGCGCCGCGGTCGACGGCGTCGTCGACGAAGTGCTGCATGTCCTCGATGCGCCGTGCATGCGCGAGCGGGCCCATCTGCGTCGCGGGATCGGTGCCGGCGCCGGTGCGCAGCGCGCGCGCGGCCTGCACGAAGGCCTCGGCCCATTCGCCGAAGCGCGCGCGCGGCAGGTAGAAGCGGATCGGCGAGGCGCAGACCTGGCCCGCGTTGCGGAACTTGGCGGCGATCGAGTTCTTGAGCGCGAATGCGAAGTCGGCGTCCTCGCAGACGATCACCGGCGCGTGGCCGCCGAGCTCGCCCGTGAAGCGCTTGACGTGGCGCGCCGCCTGCTCGCCGAGCAGCTGGCCCACCGCGACCGAGCCGGTGAACGAGACCTTGGCGATCGCGGGATGGTCGATGAGGAACGAGGACACCTCGGCCGGATCGCCGCACACCATGTTGAGCGCATCGGGCGGCACGCCCGCGTCGAGGAAGGCGCGCACCAGCAGCATGCAGGTGCCCGGCGTCTCCTCGGCCGGCTTGATGACCACGCTGCAGCCCGCGGCCAGCGCGCTCGCGAGCTTGCGCGTCGGCAGGTTGGCCGGGAAGTTCCACGGCGTGAAGGCTGCCACGGGCCCCACGGGCTGGCGCGTGACCGCCTGCGAGAGGATGCCCTCGACGCGCGGCGGCACCAGCCGGCCGTACAGGCGCTTGGCCTCCTCGGCCTGGAAGTCGACGATGTCGGCCGACAGCGTGACCTCGCGCAGCGCCTCGGCCAGCGGCTTGCCCTGTTCGAGCGTGAGCACCTGCGCGGTGGTCTTCGCGCGGTCGCGGATCGTCTGCGCGGCGGTGCGCAGGATGTTGCAGCGCTCGAGCGCGCTCTTCGCGCGCCAGAGCGCGAAGCCGCGGCGCGCGGACTCGGCGGCCTGCGCGAGTTCGTCGCGGCTGGCGAGCGGCAATTGCGCGAGGATGGTTTCGGTGGCGGGATCGACGACGGCGCGCTGGCCGCCTGCGGTCTGCGTGCGCCATCGGCCGGCGATGTGCAGGGCGAGTTCGGGATAGTCCATGCCGCGACGATAGGGATCGCACCCCATGCCGCGTTATCGAAAACTGGCAAACCTCGTGCGTGCATCGTGTGATGCATGAACGCGTTCCTATACTGTCCGCGCACTTCATCTCTTCGCTCGCACCCGTGCCCCGTTCACGCAACTCCTCGCCGCCGCGCTCGATCGCCGATGCCTTCGACCTCGAGACCTTCCTGCCGTTCCAGCTCTCGGTGGTCGCCAATCGCGTGAGCCAGTCGGTGGGCCAGGCGATCGCCGGGCGCTTCGCGCTGCAGATCCCCGAGTGGCGCATCGTGGTGGTGCTCGGCAAGTACGGCGCGCTGTCGGCGCTCGAGATCGCGCGCAAGACCAGCATGGACAAGGCACGCGTGAGCCGCGCGCAGCATCGGCTGGTCGACCTCGGCCTGGCCAACATGCACCCTTCCGCCGAGGACCGGCGCAAGGTCATCGTCTCGCTCGAGGAAGAAGGCCTCGCGCTCTACCGCGACATGGTGCCGCTCGCACACGACACCGCGCAGCGGCTGTTCGCGCATCTCTCGGCCGACGAGCGGCGCGTGCTGCAGAGCCTCGTACAGAAGCTGTTCGACAGCACTACCGGCTTCGAGCCCAGCGGCGAGCTCGAGTAGCGGCGCACCGGCTTGGGGTTTGTCCCAGCACTTTCAGATCGTTGTCAACGAAACAATCTGGTCCGGAGATTGCTTCGGCGCGTGCGTGTCCCACGCCCTGCCGACGCTTCGCCGGACCGCCATGAACTGCCAGACCGCCTCCACCCCCCGCCTTCCCATCGAGCGCTGGACCTTCACCACGCACGACATCGACGCCTATGCCAGCAGCCAGAGCGGCTGGCACCTGGAGTGCGACATGCTCTCGGGCGGCAGCTTCGCGGGCTTTCTCGACCACGTGCAGCTGCCGGGCCTGCGGCTGGTGCGCGAGACCACCAACCGCGCGCTGCGCCAGCACGGCGAGATGAATCCCGAGTGCTGCGGCTTCGCGCTGACCTGCCGTCAGGAGGGCGAGGCGCGCTTCTCGGGCCAGCGGCTCGACACCGAATCGGTGATGGTCGGCCGCTGCGACGAGCTCGACCTGTGCAGTCCGCCGGGCTTCGAGCTGATGGGCATCGTGGTCGACAACGCGTTGCTGCGCGCGCTCGCCGAGCGCCTCGACGAGCGCGGCCCGCCCGCGTGGCTGGCGCAGCGCGTGGTGCTGCACTTCGACGACGCGACCATGCGCGCGCTGCGCGGCACGCTGCTCGGCGCCTTCGCCGCGCTCGATGCGATGCCCGCGCTGCTCGCCGACCCGACCGCCACCGCGCAGCTGCGCGACGACGTGCTGCTGGCCTGGCTCGAGGCGCTGCCCGAGGACGTGGACCTGCGCGAGCTGCGCTCCACCGAGGCGCAGCGCCGCGTGGTGCGCCGCGCGTGCGAGCTGATGATGGCGCGGCCCGACGAGCCGCTGTCGATGCTCGAGGTCTGCGGCCGCATCGGCGCGAGCCAGCGCAAGCTCAACTACTGCTTCCAGGAAACGCTGGGCCTGAGCCCGGCGCGCTACCTCCGGGCGCTGCGCCTCAACGGCGTGCGACGCGAACTCAAGCGCCTCGGCGCCGGCTCGGTGCAGGACATCGCGGCGCACTGGGGCTTCTGGCACCTGAGCCAGTTCGCGACCGACTACCGGCGCCAGTTCGGCGAGCTGCCCTCGCAGACGCTGCGTGGCGCCGCGCTGATGCACCACTGAAGGGCCCATCGGCCGACCCCAGGGGAAACCCCGGGGTCCGCGGCAGGCCAGGTTTGCCAATTCTTGATACCCGCTTCGCCGGGCGATCGCTATCGTCGATCGCCATATGTCGTCATTTCCGTCCACCTTGCCGAGCGCCCGCGCGCTCGCCGCGGCGCTGAAGCGCCGCGAGTTCTCGTGCCGCGAACTGATGCAGGCCTGCCTGGCGCGCATCGACAGCCTCAACCCGAAGGTCAATGCACTGGTGTCGCTGCAGCCGCCCGAAGCGATGCTGCGCGAGGCCGATGCCTGCGACGCGCGGCTGGCGCGCGGCGAGGCGGTGGGCCGGCTGCACGGCTTTCCGATGGCGCCCAAGGATTTCGTCGCCACCGCCGGCATCCCCACCACCATGGGCAGCCCGCTGTTCGCGAACCAGCTCACGCCGCACGACGCGATCATGGTCGAGCGGCTGCGCCGTGCCGGCGCGATCTTCGTCGGGCGCAGCAACACGCCCGAGTTCGGCCTGGGCTCGCACACCTAC